>NZ_JADEXE010000123.1 GCF_015207265.1 Nodosilinea sp. LEGE 07298
GGAGTCGTCTGGATTGGCATGGCGACCGGGGCTTGAGTTTTCTGCAACTCGGTTTGCGGGAACTGGCTCGGCTTTGCTACGAGCGTTTGCCCTTGCCCATCCTCCAAGCCTTGCCTAAGGGCAATCCACCGCCCGCTTGCGCCTCTCAATGCAAGCGAGACGCCCTAGACTGTCGCATTGAGTTCGCTAAGGTCCTCACATTCTCATGGTGAGACTGCCCTAAGTTTTCTGCACCACTAAGGTCCTAACCCTAGGCCCCCAAAACTTCGAGTCGTTGTGCTGTCAGCCTGCCGAAAATAGTCAAAGACATAGGGCAAAAAGCTAGAGGTAATGCCTTTGCCCGTATCACTGACCGTAATTTGAGCATAGGTAGCGGGGTGCCGCAAGGGTTCAACCTGTTCTGCTTCAACGGCCTCAACTTGTTCTAGGCGCACCTGCACGGTTCCACCCTGGGGCGTAAACTTAACGGCATTGGAGATTAGATTCCAAATCACTTGCTGTAGGCGACCAGAATCGCCTAAAACTTGTCCAACATCGGGTTCAAAGGTGGTTTCAATTTGAATTGATTTTGCTTCAGCCGCGAGCTGCACGGTCTCTAGCGCAGATCTAATTGTGAACGGTAGACTAACCGGGCTTGTGTCTAAACTCAGCTTGCCCTGGAGGATGCGAGAGACATCGAGCAAGTCTTCAATCAGCTGCGCTTGTAGTCGAGCATTTCGCTCGATCGTTGCCAGCGCATACTGTGTTTTGGCGGCGTCTTGCTGTTTCGTTTGCAGTATTCTTGCCCAGCCTAGAATGGGGTTTAAAGGCGACCTCAGCTCGTGGGACAATACCGCCAAAAATTCGTCTTTGATTCGATTGGCCTGCCGCAGCTGATCTGCTTGCTCACGCGTTGTTTCGTACAGCAAATCTAGGCGTTGGTTGTGCTCTTGTAAAATAATTTCTGCCTGCTTGCGTTCAGCCTCGATCTGCTTGCGATTGGTAATGTCTACCAGAATCAAAACGGCCCCGGTGAAGGTGCCAAACTCATTTAAAACCGGGTCCATTGTTTTGGCAAACCAGCGTTCCCGACTTTGTAGTTCTAACAGCTGGCGCTGGTGGGTTTCTTTAGCGCGGTAGAAGCAAGTGCCGTCTCCCACCCCCAGGGTGGCGTTCATTAACTCATAGTGAATGTGCCCCAGAATATCTTCGGCAGGCTTACCCAACAGCCGCGTCATGGCCTGGTTGCAGCGCAAAATTTCACCCTGATGGTCGAGCAGGCAGACACTGTCGTTAATGGCATCGAAGGTGGTTTGCCACTCCCGCGCTGACATTAGCGCTAATTCTTCGGCCTGGCGAATGCGGAGGAGCGATCGCACCGTCGCCAGAAGCTCAATCGGTTCCACGGGCTGGGCCAGATAACTGTCAGCACCGCTGTCCAATCCTTCGGCTTTATCTTGACTTTTGACAAACCTGGCGGAGAGATGTAGCACCGGAACAAAGCGGGTCTCGGGGTTGGCCTTGATCTGACGACAGACTTCAAAACCGTTCAAATCCGGCAATTTTACGTCTAGAATGACCAGCGCTGGCTGATGCTGAGCGATCGCCTCTAACCCTGCGGATCCCGTTGCCGCTTCCACGACGGCAAACCCTGCATTCTGCAAAATTCGCCTCACGACGTAGCGATTGGCTTCGTTGTCATCAATATGCAGGATGGTTTCGCGGGGCTCAAACATGGCGCATCCTCAAGCATCTACAATGAGTCCGGCTTTAGCAAGTGCTTCTCGAAGGTGAGAGGCTGCCTCTGCTTGAGATGTTTTCTCCTTAGAAACAATAGCAACACCTTGCTGAGCTAAACGGCTCTGGGCTTCTACAGTCAACTGGGTCGACGAGTGGATAATCACAGGAATGGACTGAGTAACGGGGTGATGCTGAAGCTGCTCAAGCGCATCAAACCCGCTCAGTTCAGGCATCTCTAGGTCAAGTAGAACGGCTGTGGGTTGTTCACTCTCTGCCAAAGCCAATCCTTCCCGTCCACTTGCAGCTTCTAAAATCTGTAGCGGAATGCCCGCCAACAACTGTTTAACCACATATCGGTAGGCCGGGTCATCATCAATAAGTAAGAGTTTTTGGGTCTTGCCCTGACCCACGAGCGCGTTGAGTTTGGCGAGCAAGGGCAGTTGGTCTACAGGCTTAATCAGAAATCCATCGGCTCCTAGGGCAATGGCCTGTTTTTCGTTGTTCACAACCGTAATCACCAAGACGGGAATGTTGCGAGTTGCTTCATCACTCTTCAGCTCTCGCAGGAAGGTCCAGCCGTTTTGCCCTTCTAGCAAAATATCTAGCACGATCGCCGCTGGCTGCAGCTGCTGTAAGGCTTGTCTGGCTTGAGCCAGGGTGCGGGTGGCGATCAGTTGATACCTGGACGCTTGCAGGTGTTTCTCGTAGATAAATAGCGTTTCGGTATGGTCTTCGATCGCCAGGATGGGCAGACGGGCTGGGTTTAGGGCAGTGATCGGTTTCAGTGAGTCGGGCAGCTCTGCCGCCTTGGGGTAAACAATCGGAATGCAGACCGAAAATGTAGACCCTTGCCCCAGTTCGCTTTGCATCGAGACGCTGCCCCCCATCAGCTCTGCCAGCTTGCGCGACAGCGGCAGCCCTAGCCCCGTCCCTTTCACCTGCTTTTGCAGGTGAGACTCAATTTGCACAAAATCTTCAAAAATGCGCTCTTGGTCGTCGGTTGAAATACCGATGCCCGTATCCGACACCGAGAGTTGAATCATGTGACCGACTTGCTCTGCCGCGACGTGCACCTCTCCCTGCTCCGTAAATTTAAGCGCGTTTGAGATAAAGTTTCTGAGGATTTGAGCAATTTTTCCCTCATCGCTGTAGAGCGGGGGCAGGCCGTCGGGTTCTGCAAACACGAGCGATACTGAGGAGCCCTGAACCAGCAGCGGACGCAGCATGCCCCGCAGGGTGCCAAACAAGTCGCTCACCTCAAAGGAACTGGGATGCACCTCGGTTTTGCCAGCCTCTACCTTGGCCAAGTCCAGTAGGTCGTTCACCAGTTCTGACAGTCCATCCGCCGCTTTTTGAATGAATGTTACCTGCTTTTCTTGCTCTGAGGACAGATCGCCATCCATTCGCGTCAGCAGCATTCGAGATAGGGACAAAATTGAGTTGAGCGGCGTGCGAAACTCGTGGCTCATGTTGGATAGAAAGCGAGTTTTTAGCTCGTTGGCCTGTTGCAGCGAGCTGGCCTTTTCGTCCAGTTCGGCATAGAGGGCAATTACGCCTCGGTTGGTGTCTTCTAACTCGCGGTTGAGGTGAGTTAGCTCTTCCTCTCGCTTGCGGAGTTCTGCCATGGCCCGCAGCAATTCCTGGTTTTGCCGCTGGATTTCGTCGTAGGGGTTTTGGGGCGATCGCCCGGCGACAGCCTCCCGAATCTGCTGCAGCTGTGAGTCTGAGAGAATGGGCGATCGCTTCGGTAGGGTTTTGCCCAGCCTCACAGTGGTTCCCTGCTCGGTCGACTCCACCTCGAAGGAATCCATCAGTCGGCGCGTGCCAACGATTCCCAACCCCACGCCGGTAGACGAATCATAGCGTCCCGCTAAAACATCGCTCAGGTGGGGAATCCCCCCGCCCTGATCTCGCACCTGAATCAGAAAGATTTGGGGGCTTTCTGCCAAATCAAACTGCACCGTTCCACCCTGGGCATACTGAAACGCGTTGCGGGCAATTTCTGAAACAGCCGTGGCCAGCCGCGCCTGATCTTGCCCGTCAAACCCCAGCTGTTCTGCCAGCTCGCGGGTTCGCTGCCGTGCCTGCACTACATCCTGTTCGTAGTGAATTTGCAGGGTGAAGAGGGTTGTCATAGGCCCGTTCCTTTCGCCACCAGCATGGTTACATCGTCGCGCTCACGGTAAAAGTCGCGGTACAACACACCGGCAATCAGGCTGGGATGTTTTTGGCTTAAGCCGGGGTAGCGATCGAGCTTCCACTGCGTACTAATGCCGTCGGAGTGCATGGTCAGCATCCCGTTGACGTACCAGGGGTAGGTAAACTCTTTAATCTTGCGAACTTCATGGCCCACGGTGCCGTTGTAAGACATCAGGTTGTGATGCTCGGTCGCCGAAGAAATGCTGGCCGCAATATTGCCAACGCCCGCAAAGCAAACGGTCTGCTGCTCAAAGTTGATTTCGGCGATCGCCAGGGCTGCCCCTCGGGTGCTTCGCAGCGCCGCATGGGCCGCTTCAACAATGCGCTGGGGTGACTGGTGATGATAGTCGTGAAACACCCGAATCGCGGCGGCCGCCGCACTGGCCGCCGCCGGACCATGCCCCAGCCCATCTACAACTAGAAACAGGCTGCGGTGAGTATCCCCTTCCCAAGCCCAGGCATCGCCAGAAACCTCTTCTCCTAGCTTGGGTAAAGCGACTACCCCAATTTCAATAATTGCCGGCCGCGAACCCTGGGGCGAATGGGTCGAAGATTTTGCCCAGAGATGCGCGAGAACAGCAGTTCCCTTGTTGGGCTGTGAGTAAATTTCAAAGAAGTCGGAGAGGCGGCGAATAGCGCCCAGTCCATTGCCTGAGGTGCCGGCGGTAGAAAAGCCGTCCTGCAGGCATTCCTCCACATCTAGCATGCCAGAGCCTCGATCTAACCCCAAAACTTCGATACCGAGGCTGTCGTCTTGGGCGATCGCCCGCAGCACAATCACGCCGCAACCTGCGTGCAAAATGAGATTGTTGGCCACCTCGGTCACCAAAATGCCAATCTTGCCCCGCTCGGTTTCCTCAAAGCCAAGCCGGGAGGCTAAGGCCAGAGAGGCTCGCCGCGCTTCCCCAGTTTGGCTCTGCTCTGTAATGGCGATCGTCGTAGATTCATTCAATACAAGTCCTCAGATTACCTCCAGCGTACGACAATTACCCGAGTTCCCTCTCCTACCACAGACTCAATTTCAAACTCGTTGGCCAGCCGTTTTGCCCCGCCTAGCCCCATCCCCAAACCGCCGCCGGTGGTAAAGCCATCCTTTAGCGCCATTTCAATATCGGCAATGCCCGGCCCCTGATCTTCAAAGGTGAGCCTAAGCCCTCGCCGCCCGCCTTCCTGCAGCGTTTCTAACTTGACGGTGCCCCCGCCGCCATAATCTAGAGTATTGCGAGCCAGCTCGCTGGCCGCAGTGACAATTTTGGTTTGGTCAACTAAGCCAAAGCCAACCTCAATGGCAAACTGACGCACGGCTTGCCGCACCAAAACCACATCGGCAGAAGATTGAATATCCATTTCCTCAATCTTCTGCATCGTCCTCTGCGTCCCATTTTGTCGCAATGGCCTGAGCATTTGCAGGTTCACCTATGGACGATCGCAGCAGTGCCATCCCCTTTTCCACATTTAAGGCGGTGCGAATGCCGGTGAGGGACAGCCCTAGCTCCACCAGGGTAATGGCGACGGCAGGCTGCATGCCGACTACCACCGTCTCAGCATCCATAACCCGCGACATCTTGGCAATGTTGCCTAAGATTCTACCAATGAAAGAATCGACAATCTCTAGGGCAGAAATGTCAATCAAAACCCCGTTGGCGTGAGTTTGACTAATGCGATTGGTCAGGTCATCTTGTAACGTCATCGCCAGGCGATCGTGCATATCGACCTGAATGGTGACGAGCAGAAATTCGCCCATTTGCAGGATGGCAATCCGTTCCATCAGTTTTTCCTTTAGCCTACTTGCGGGCGATCGTAGTTCCCATTCGCTTTAGCGCCATCAGAAAGGCATCAGCCAGGGTTGCTTTTGTAATCACATCGGTTAAATCGATGCCGAGATATACAATCGTTTGGGCAATTTGAGGTCGAATGCCGCTGATGATGCAGTCGGCCCCCATCAGGCGAGCGGCGGTCACCGTCTTGAGCAGATGCTGAGCGGTTAATGTATCGACGGTTGGCACGCCGGTAATATCGATGATGGCCACTTCTGACCCAGTTTCAACAATCTTCTGCAATAGCGATTCCATCACCACTTGAGTCCGGGCACTGTCGAGGGTGCCAATAATTGGCAAGGCCAGAATGCCGTCCCAGAGTTTTACCACTGGTGTAGACAACTCCATCAGCTCTTCCTGCTGCCGCAAAATCACCTCTTCTCGCGACTTCTGGTAGGCTTCCATCACCAGCAGGCCCAGATGATCGAGCAGGTCAGTGGCTTGCCAGACCTCTTCGCCTAGCTCGGCTGGGTCGAGCAACTGCTGCCGCAGCCGATCAAAAAGCGGTCGCTTAAATGAAAAGACAAAGGTCGCCGTTTCAGTGGGTGTGAAGCCTTTTTGAGAGCGCGATCGCGAAATGCTCGTCAACATTTCTCGCACCTCGCGCCATTCAGTGGCCTGCACGTTACTCAAATTGCCGGATTGAGCCGCGCTGCGCAGCAGCTTGAGAAATTCTCGGCACTCTTCCCGTAGCTCTGCTTCTTTAATTAATCCTTTGCGGGTGTTGGTCGCGAGCAGCTCTTGATTCCACTCCGACAGCAGTTCTGTCTCATGAGTTTTCAGTATCTCCGGTATTTTGCTGCTGTGAGTCATTTCCATGCGGCATTGTCCTTTATCCATCGAGACCAGGGTCGGTTTTGTGCTAAACCCGCAATTGAGGGACCATTAGCCTACCTTGCAATTGCCGATCTGAGACATCACAATCAGTGTATGACTGTTCGATCCCACCCGCCAGCACCATAGGTCACCTAGATCGCAACAGACACAGCGCGATCGAGTTAGAGGTGTTCACCGGGTGGTAAGCTTTGCCGGTGCCGAAGTTGTTCGGTTTACCCCGGTAATTCTGGTTACATCACTACTCACCGTCAGCCCGTTTACAGTGGTGGCTTCTTGCACATTAACCCCAGGCATCTGGAGCAGGCGATCGCGCAGATACCACTCCAGCAGTAGCCGACTACAAATTAAACTTTTGAGGTTAGACACATGCTTGGGCCTCCAGTCCCATGGGGATAGGAATTGCCAATCTGCTGTCCAATCCAGCAGCAATGCTCCCTCAGCCGTCAGGTCTGTTGTTAAACCAGGGAAGAAGGTTTCGAGGATCTGGTGTCCCCGCATTAGCAGGACGTGGACAGGCTGAGCCTGGGGAACCCCTGGCCGAGGACTAGGGCCAGCGTGAAAGCGATCGCGTTCCAACAACGTCACTTGGTCGAGGTGGTTGAGCACTGCCCGCGTTGCCAGTAAGCCAGCAATACTGCCACCAATAACAACTGCGTGGGATATGGCTGAATTTAGGTGCGATTTGGGCAGCTAATCGACAAGTCAATTCTACAGCAGCTGCCCAAATCGCTAGGGTGTCAAGGTTCGAGGGGGTAATCCCTCAGCCCTGACGCTAAAACCCCCTACTCGTCCTCGTCCAGGTAAGCCGCTTCCTCTTCATCCCCTACCTCAATCTCGACATCGGCAACATCCGCCGCCGCGCCGCCAATTTCTAGCTTCTCCCGGACCTGGGCCTCAACCTTCTGGGCAAACTCAGTATCTTCAATGAAGCGCTGCACTGTGTTGTCTCGGCCCTGACCAATATTGTCGCCCTCGTAGCTGTACCAGGCCCCCTTACGAACGATCACCCCATGTAGCTCGGCCAGGTCAACCAGACAGCCCATCGTAGAGATGCCCTGGCCAAAGAGAATGTCGAACTCGCCAATGCGGAAGGGTGGGGCCACCTTGTTCTTAGCCACTTTCACCTTGGCCCGAATGCCATACTCTTCAGTGCCCTTCTTCAGGGTTTGGATACGGCGAATGTCGAGGCGTACCGAGGCATAGAACTTCAGCGCATTCCCCCCAGTAGTGACTTCAGGGTTGCCGTAGGAGATGCCAATCTTCTGGCGCAGCTGGTTCAAAAAGATGACCGTACACTGCGACTTACCAATGCTGCCGGTGATCTTCCGCAGCGCCTGGCTCATCAGTCGCGCCTGTAGGCCCACGTGGGCATCGCCCATCTCGCCCTCAATCTCTGCACGGGGCACCAGCGCCGCCACCGAGTCCACAACCACCACATCAATAGCTGACGATCGCACCAGCTGATCCACCACCTCCAGGCCCATCTCGCCCGTGTCGGGCTGAGACACCAGCAGTTCTTCAACGTTGACCCCCAGGGCAGCGGCATAAATGGGGTCGAGGGCGTGTTCAGCGTCTACAAAGGCCGCTACACCCCCCATCTTCTGTACCTCCGCTAAAACGTGCAGGGCCACAGTAGTCTTACCCGAACTCTCAGGACCGTAGATCTCGATCACTCGTCCCTTGGGTAGACCACCGCCCAGGGCTAGGTCGAGGGTCAGTGCTCCAGTGGGAATCGTCTCAACCTTCATGCGGGCGGCATCGCCCAGACGCATGATCGCCCCTTTACCAAAGTTGCGCTCGATCTGGCCCAGCACCATCGTCAAAGCTTTTGCCTTCTCCACCTGCTCGGGCGTTTTCTTGGGTGCTGTGTCGTCCGCTTTGCTGCTTTTCCGGCCTGCCATGATTCCCTCAGTAGTACAGAACAAGACCCCTGAACCCCAGAACAGTTGCCTTTAGAGAACTAGTTTAGTACAATTGTTCCAGATTGCAATAGGTAGTTCTCTATCTCGGTCGAGACAACTGGAATTAAGCCTCCAGTCCAGAATCAAGGAAAGAGGGTCAAGCTATGGAAGACGCTTTAGTTCAACTCATTGCCTTTTCTGACTGGCTTGTGGCCGTTACCCATCATCGAGCCACGGGCTATTTCTGCTGGGTAATTAATCCAGAGCTGTCTACCCTGACCGATGGCGAAATCTATCCCTCTGGTGAAGCTGCTCTGGCGGCTGGTCGTGGACTAGTACAGTGCTCTACCGGACCAGAGATCGACTTTAGCCGCTGCCGTCTTTACCAGGACTAGCGCTTAGCTACAGAATGGGGGTGTCGCCATTGCTTGGCTAGGCCATAGTCAAGGATCTGCTGACGCTATATGAACCCATCAACACGCTCAAACCCGTCTATAACGACATCTGAATCGTGGATGGCCCTATTGTCCAGGTGGCCTTTCACTTCACCCAGCCTACAGAGTGACTAGGATTGGGAGGCTTTTATCGGTTGACGAGGCAGACTAATTTTTTGATCTAGGCCTATTCGCAGTTGATCATCCAGGGAATGCCAAATTTATCGACTGCCATACCAAACCGTTGCGCCCAAAAGGTTTTTTCAAGGGGCATTTGGATGGTGCCGCCTTCCGCTAGAGCCTGAAAGATGTGCTCGGCTTTGTCGGGGTCGGAAATTTGCAGCGAAACAGAGAACCCTTTGGGCGCATCGTACTGCCCAGGGGGGCAGTCAAATCCCATGATTGCCCAATTGCCCAGGGTTAGCTGGGTGTGCATGATTTTGTTGGCAAATTCGGCGGGCACTTCGTCCTCATACGGGGAACCAGCGAAAGTCATCATGTCGCCTAGCTCTCCACCTAAGATCTGGTTGTAGAACTTGAACGCGGCTTCGCACTGACCATCGAACATCAGGTAAGGATTAACTTGCATAACGGTCTCCTTGAATAACTGAGTTACATGGAACAAACGAGAACGCTTCAGGAAGGCTCCCTGATCTGACTGCAGAACGGGCAGAGGCAGCGCTTATCCCTGGCTGTATCTAGTAGTCGAACGGCGGATCGCGAAATCGACAGGGCGGCTGATATTCTTTAAAAGGGGACTTATTTATCGATCCAATCAGTCAGCCAAGGGTGAGGTTAGGGGCTGGTTCCATAAACCTCAGCTGATTGCCGTCGGGGTCAGTAATGGTCATTTGGCAGAAACCCAGATCGTTGTTGGGTGGAACGATGATCGGTACACCCCGTTTGAGGAATGCTTGATGCCAGGTTTCTACCTCTGGAACGACAAAATGAACCAGACCGCCCACCTGGCAGTCGCCAGCGTGCTCTGACAGGTAGAGCCGCATGCGATCGCGCACCACCGACATAAACACTGGAAAATGCGGCGCAAAGCGATGCTCCCACTCCAGGTCAAACCCAAGCTGGTCGAGATAAAACGCTTTGCTGCGCTCGTATTGGGTAATGCGTAGCGCCGGAATAACGCGTTGTTCAGGCAGGGCCATGGGTAGTGCTCTCCATTGATGTCACATTGGCCCAATCACTGCGGTCTAGGCGATTAGCTGCTCGCGCCAGGCAGGGGTGCGAGATAGCTCGACCTCCCAGCCCCAGTCATCGTTGGAGTCGGCGGCGACCACCTGGGGTTGCTCGTCCCAATGACGGAGTAGGCTCACATCAGCGAAAGTAGCGGGCCGCAGGGCAATGGCGCTCGACTCAAACATGATGGTCACCGACCGGTGAAACATCGGTTAACCGTCCATTAATTTTAGTTCTCTTGTACTATTTTGTAGGCGAACGAAATGAATCTTCAAGGGCATGTCGGTTTATCGACTGCTAGTTTGGCAAGGCAACTCCAGCTCGCGAGGCTACCAGGATGTTGATGGCTACAGGCAGCACCAGCCAGAGGCCGCTATCTAGATCTAATCCACTAGATCCAACCCAATGCCGAAGAGTGCGACTTAGACTGGTCGCCGCGTAATAATTAGGTTCTATCTAACATGCTTTTTCTAGATGACGGGGTTAATCAACTCGTCTGGCACTAGACCACTCACTGGTCGGCCATCAGGCCGACCTCCACGGGCTGGGCTGAGGCGATCGCGATCGCCCGCCAGCAAACCATACAAATCAGAGTCTGACCCTTCGCCGCTGACCTCGTCGCATTCGCCCGTAAATCGGCCAACAGCCGCTGAAATCCCTCTTCGGCTAACGCTGCCAAGGGCGCTTCAGCTTTACGGAATGTGACTGCGTAGGGGAACACTCGCAATACTCATGCATCATCTTACGATGGACGATTCTTGGGTCTGCTTGGGGTTACTAACCATGAAGGCTTGTTGTCGTTATTAACGATTTGCCCAAAAGACCTCATCTACCTATAAGGTTAGGCACCTTATCATAACGATTCGTAAGGTACACCCCCAAAAGGCCCTATATGTCACCCATTCAGCTCGTAATTGCCGATAACCATACCCTTGTTAGAGTTGGGTTTCGCTCGCTGGTTGAAGACATCGACGGGGTCGAAGTAGTAGGTGAAGCCGAAAACGGCCGTGAAGCGCTACAGCTAGTGGAAACTCTCAGCCCCCAGATTGTGCTGATGGATATCGCCATGCCCGAGATGAACGGGCTGGAGGCCACTGCCCGCATTACTCGCGAGTTCCCTCAGGTACGGGTGCTAATTCTCTCGATGCATGCCAACGAAGAGTACGTCTATCAGGCACTGCGATCGGGGGCCAGCGGCTACTTACTTAAAGACAGCAGCACCGAAGAACTAGATCTGGCCCTACGGGCGCTCGCCCGGGGAGAAACGTATCTTTGCCCTGCCGTCTCTAAGTACGTCATTAGCGACTATGTTAGGCGTCTGGGTCAAGACCAAAACCCTCTCGACCAGATTACCCCTCGCCAGCGCGAAATTCTTCAGCTGATCGCCGAGGGCAAAAGTACCAAAGATATTGCCGATATTCTCTACATCAGCACCAAAACCGTCGAGACCCATCGGGCTCAGCTGATGGCTCGCCTGGATATTCACGATATTGCTGGACTGGTGCGCTATGCGATTCGTATGGGCTTGGTGGTGTTGGAATAAGTAAAACTCAGGCCTTAGGAACTTTAAACTCAGGGATTTGCTGATGGAGCGAACCACCTGCGATCGCTACGGTTGAATCAGCTGTTAGATACTCCAATGCATCTAGAGTGCTTTTTCCTAAGGACTGACGATGAAACTCAGCAATTCTGCCTCGACGAACAGCGATAACGTGCTGGCTCGTATGGCTCCAGAGGTGGCTGTGACCTTTAGCCCTGCGCAGGTTGAGGCCTTAAAAGTAGCGCTGACGCCACGCCGCCACCCGGTCAACATTCGGCTATCGCTGCCGCTGGGCATAACCAGGGTTTATCTGGTGGTGCTAGCTGGTACCGAACTTCGATCGTCCGATCGCCTTCGTCAATCAGCAGCTCAGCATCCCCTGTGGACGCCCATGAACATACTGGTCATGGCTGGCACGATGGGATTTAGCATTTTGGCGTTGCTGGCGATGGTGCAGCTAGACAATACCGATTTGTCGAAAGTGTTTAACCCCAAAGCAGCTCCGGCGAGCATTCCCTTTAAGGCAGATCGAAACAGTTGCGAAGAGAGTGGTCGCATTTGGCGAGAGGGAAGCTGCCTCGATCTGAGCCACGACCCCACTTTTTAGGGGCGCACCCGAAAACAAAGGCAGCGACTGGGTCAGATCGACGGCAAAAACAGCCTTTTCCTGGTGGGGCGCTAGGGCTGAATCGAGCACCGTAGATCTACAGATTGGCATCGGAAATAACGGCCGATCAAGAGTATTAGAGAGTTTAAGAAGCAGCTATGAAGCATACCTGCACTGATGATGTTGAACCGCGCCGACTACTGCTGACATCAGAGGCAGACCAGCTAGAGATAGGGGAGCCTAACCCCAACCCCCTGGCAGCGGTCTTTGGTACGCTGCAGCGCATTCATCAATCCTTAGATCTAGATGTCATTCTGCCCACAACGGTGTCTGAGGTGCGACAACTGTTGCAGGTAGATCGGGTGTTTTTGTTTCGCTTAGAGGCTGACTGGAGCGGCATAGTGGTCGAGGACTGCGCCCTCGGCTGTTTACCACTCCAGGGTCAGCAGGCCTACGACCATTGCTTTGCTGAGAAGTGGGTTAGCGCCTATGCCCAGAACCGAGTGCAGGCCGTGGGCGATGTAGAAGAGGCAGAATTAACGCCCTGCCACCGAGATTTACTTAGAAGTTTTGGGGTGCGGGCTAACTTGGTGGTGCCGCTGCTGGCCCATGGTCGTCTTTGGGGCCTGCTGGTAGCTCAGCACTGTTCTGCCCCCCGCCCCTGGCAGCTGGCGGAAGTGCAAATGATGCAACAGCTGGCGGTGCAGGTGGGCCTGGCCATTCAGCAGTCGGAGCGATACCAACAGATGCAGGCTGAGCTAACCGCTCACCGAAAGGCGGAGGCCCAGCTACTGCATCAGGCCCAGCGATCGCACCATCGCCGTTTAGAGAGTATTGACACCCTATCTAGGGGCATGGCCCATGACCTCAGCGATATTTTCACCCCAATTATGCTGGCGGCGGAAATGCTTAAACAGCCTACCCTCAATAG
This sequence comes from Nodosilinea sp. LEGE 07298, assembly GCF_015207265.1. GTDB lineage: Bacteria > Cyanobacteriota > Cyanobacteriia > Phormidesmidales > Phormidesmidaceae > Nodosilinea. The sequence goes on from NZ_JADEXE010000123.1 coordinate 13,177, forward strand.
CGAGCAGCAGCAGCAGTGGCTCAACCGCATCCACAGCAGTACCCATCGGGGCGTCAGCCTGGTCGATCAAATTTTATCTTTCGCCCAGAGTATAGGCGGTCAGTGGGGAGAAATTCAGCTGGCCTACCTACTAGGAGAGCTGGTGCAAACCCTACAGGAGATTCACCCCGAAGGCATTGCGGTGACCTCGCAGCTGCGGCTGCCCCGCCTGTGGACAGTGAATGCCAACGCTGCCCAACTGCACCGGGTGTTTATGAACCTCTGCCTCAACGGCTTTGAGTCTATGGCTCAGGGCGGCACCCTGCACATTGAGGCGCGCAATGTTTGGTGGCGGGGTGCGCCCGACCACCCCCAACCCAAGCCGGGGCCTTACGTAGTGGTAACGGTGTCCGATACGGGCACGGGTATGACAGCGGCAGTGTGCGATCGCAGTTGTGATCCCTTTTTTACCACCCGCGCCGAAGCAGGCCATTCAGGGCTCGGGCTTTCCACCGCTCAGGGATTGGTGAAGGCCCATGGTGGCTGGCTCAAAACCGATAGCGAGCCCGGCAGTGGCACCACCGTTGAGGTCTATCTACCGGCGGTCGTTGAGCCCGCAGCGTTGATCTTAGATCTGGTGTCAGTGCCCGTCGGGCTAGAAGGCAGCAACGCCCTGGTACTCTTGGTGATGGCCGATGATTCCACCCGCGAGCTGCACCGCACCCTGCTGGAGGGCTATGGCTACCGGGTACTGGTGGCAGAGGACGGGGTTGACGCGATCGCGCTCTTTATTCAGCACCAGGCCGAGCTAGCAACCGTAATCTTAGACCTGGCCCTGCCCACCCTTAACGGCGTCGCCATGCTGCACCGCATGCACAACATTTTACCGACGCTACCCTTGGTAGCCCTAGGCAACGGCAACCCGGCGGGGGTAGCGGTGATTGTACCCCCCCCAATGCCAGGTGGAGCTACTCTGTTAAACACTCTGGCCCAGGTATGCCCCCATCCCTGAGCTACCCTTAGGGATGATTTGCTCCAAACTCAGGTTTTTCCTGATAGCTAAGGCTGCCCATACTGACTAATCTAGAACTGGTTTAGATGTGGCTGCTGGGGTTAAGTCAAGGCTTGGTTCACCGTTAGGCGATACCCTTACCCCAGCTTTTCCGCCGCTATTCGCCGAGGCGCAGACAGCATTTTATCAGAGAACCTTGAGGCGATTGTGAAGCACCGAGCCGTATCAGCTCTTGTGAAGAACCGACGAACTCATTATGTGCAGATTTGGCTAGCTGACGCTACATATAAAACCGGCCAAAGATAAACTTCGATTACGCGAGAAAGCTTCACTAATATTCTTGAAATTAACCTATAGAAATAGCTGTACTGGTTCAAACATCAAGAACCCCTAAAAATGTTCAAGCGCTCGATGTCTACCCGACAAGTGCCTTAAACAGACTGGTATCTATAGCTATAAACGGCATCCTAATTTAAGATGAGCAGTCGACTCAGCCAACCTTCCTAGCGATCGGGTGAAAACTTCAGATATTCAAAGCTGTAGTTCGATCGCTGTGCTTTAGCCTTAGGTCTGTTCCCCCAATCAAGAGTATTCCCAAAACACAGTTGTTGCAAAATCAACAAGGGTTCTGAAAAGTCTTAGGTAAATTTTCCTTGACTTTAACAACTCCTTTTGAATTTAACTCCCTAGGCTTTCGACTTTAACAACTCCTTTTGAATTTAACTCAATTGTTACTATTGACCAGCTAGTGACTATCTATTCGCTGTGGATATAGATCAATCATTGAAATTACTTAGATAACTTGTTTTTGAGGTTATATCAGACAAAATATAGGTGTAATTAGCATGGATTAATCTAACTCAAGCTACTAAAGTAATAGACATAAGGGAAAGAGAAGAACGCCTGAACGAAGGCAAGTGGTTCACCCATCTGCTACTCGAATTAAAAAACGATTAGCACCTTCGCTGACAAGTTCACCAGGCTTGCTCTTTACCTTAGTCAAATCTGCCTTACTACTGGAGAAAAACAAGACATATTCCTCATTTACAAAGAAGAATTTATGTCTAAATAAACCCAGCAAGTAGGCCACCAGGGCATTGCAAATGCCCTAAAAAACAACCCCATTCAGGCAAAATTGCCACTTCAGGAGACCCATCATGTTTGCTAAAATCTTTCGTAATACCCTAGTTGCTTCCAGCCTGCTAGTCGGCGCATCTCTAATTGCTGGCCCCGCTGTTCTAGCGGCTCCTGCTACCGATGACGATACCGTAACCGCTACTGTTGCAGAAGTTAATGCAGTTAATTTTGTGGGTGCGACGACCGCATTTACTAACGGGTCAGCGGTACCAACTTTCACCATGGGAACTCTGGATGTTCAAAATAACGCAGCCGCAGGCTGGACTTTAGATGTAAGCTCTTTAAACGGTGGAAAATTAGTTAATACCGTCACTGCTGCTGATGTTATTGCCTACACCCAGCTCACCACACCTGTTATTGGCGCTTCAACGCTCACCCCAGTTGATTTTACTAACTCAGGTACTGACTATATGCTGCACGAATCTGAATTCAACGCTACTGTGGCAGCAGGAGTTACCCTAGTTCCTGTAACGGCTAGCATTGCTGCTGGTCAGTTCGTACCCGTGGGCGACTACGAGGACGTCTTGACTTTTACCTTGACCTCTAAATAATTCTCCCTTGAGAAGTTTAGGTTAGCTTGACAATCTGATTGAATCACTAAGTTATGTGGGGGTGCTCTCGGGCACCTCCACATAATGAGCGTGTATAGAGGTCACAAAATGCAAAATCACTCTCTCTTTAATGGCTTAATTTCTACAGCTTTAGGGTTGAGTGCGTTGTGCCCAACAGCAGCTTTGGCATTGGGCCTCGTCGATTACACCGCGAGCACCACTTTGACCCTCAGCCTCAGTACTAGTAGCGTCAATCAAGACTTTGGCACCGTTCATATCCAGCCAGTTAATGCTACCGGGTGGGAGCTGCGGGTGCGCTCTACCCAAGGTGGAGCACTTCGCCACAGTAGTCACCCATCTACTATTCCTTACACCTTGTCTGTGGATGGCATTCAAGTAGGCAGTTTAGCTAGCGGTAACGATACTACAGTATTGACCGGCTCAACACTTTCTTGTTTGCCTCTTATCGGCTGCACCCTAGCTGTGCGGGCAACCATATCAACAGATAACGTCGCCAGAACACCAGCCGGATCTTACTCAGATACGCTGGTTTTTACGCTCGTTGATCAACAACTATAATCAGAAAAAATATATTCAAAATCTTTTAAAGAGGCTGATGAATTACCCAGAAAAGGGGAACTATTAACCTAGAGGCTCACTACAAAGCCAAGGCAACTCACCGTATTTTTGCAACCCTTCAAAGCGCAATCTCTCTGTAGTCTTTCACGCATAATAGTCATGAAAACATTGGCACGCATTGGCTGCCTAGCCTCACTTTTAGTAGGGGCAGGGGCGTTAGTGGCTCCACCCGGCTGGGCCGATGCCACCTATCAGCTTTTGCCCTCTACCCTCACCCTCGAACCCAGCGGCTCTCGCTCCACAGGCTCGTTTCAGGTGCGCAGCACAGGCGATGAACCCGTAGCGGTCGAAATTCGCGTCACCGAACGCCAGATGGATTTGCAAGGCACAGAAACTCGCCCCGACGCAGAAGATGATTTTGTTGTCTACCCGCCCCAAATTTTGCTGCAACCAGGCCAGGTGCAAACCGTGCGCGTCACCTGGCTAGGCGAGCCTAACCCCGAGCACGAGCTGCCCTACCGGCTAATTGCCGAGCAGCTCCCCATTGCCATCGACGAGCCTGAAGCTGTGGTCACAACCGCCGTGGTCAGAATTAACGCCCTCTATAACTTTGTGGCCTCTCTCTACATTTCGCCCCGAGGGAGCAGCCCCAACATTGTGATCGAAAGCGCTAGCCACCAAACCATCAACGGGCAAGACGCCCTGGTGTTGCAATTCAACAACCAGGGTACGGCCCATAAAGTGATGACTGGTTTGCACCTCACCCTCACGGCAGCAGGCGGGCAAACAATCACCCTTAGCCCCGAACAACTGCAAGGGGTGAGTGGAGAAAACATGCTGGCCCAACATCAGCGGCAGTTTACCCTGCCCTGGCCCGATGGTCTTCCCGTGGGGCCGGTGAGCGCCACGATTGATCTGCGATGACCCTTTTTGTGCGCTGGTTGTAGCGTGCCCCTCCTGGATGCCCTGTGTTCAAGCCCTACTTTCTCGCCACCACAACGCTCCTGCTGATTAGCTCATTGCCGCCGCTACAGGCATCTGCACTTACCACTACCGCCCTCACCTCACCCCAAATTAACGCAGCCCCCAGCCCCGCCGTGGCTGAAGACGAGCCCTCCGTTAGGGTATTAGCGCCAGTAGATGCAGGGCCAGTAGATTCAAGGTTAGAGTCTACGTCGCTAGATCTAGCCCTAGCTTTGGGCTTAGATGCCGCAGTGCCTAGTTTGGGTTCTACTACCCCTGGGCAAGAGTCTCAACCCATAGCGTTAGAGCCTGACTCAACCTCCCAGCCCGAGCCCTCAGCCTCCGAACCAGGGGCACCGAGCGCTCAACCCGCCGTTCCGCCTCCAGTAGCCGACGTTACCCCCCCAACAGCGGGTGGGTCTACCGAAGCATCGGCTGAAACCGAGGCTGAACTCTTTGAGCGAGTGTTCGGGCGTCCCCCCGCCCAGGACCAATCAATTTCCGTGCCCTTTTTCATTAATGATCAATCCCAGGGACAGGTCGTTGTAGTGATTGCTGAGGGCAGTGCTAGCCAGGTACAAGCTGGCCCTATCCTCGACAAAACAGCCTCTATTTTGCAGCCAGACTTACAAAACCAACTGGTTGCAATTGTTGATGGCGATGGCTATTTACCCCTAGATCAGCTGCAACAGTTGGGCATTGCGGTTGTGTTTGACCAAACCCAGCTAGAGCTGTTATTAGACGACACTGAACGTGGCGGGTGACGACAGCTAGATAGGCGGGAGAGGTGTTCTCCCTGCCCCTTGAGTCATCACTGAGACCGGATCCAATTTAAGCTAATAAGAAAAGACACTGAAGGTAT
>NZ_JADEXE010000567.1 GCF_015207265.1 Nodosilinea sp. LEGE 07298
GTACCAGCGCCTGTTGGCCTCGGCCCAAGCTTCAGAGTCAGAGCCAGAGTCAGAGCCAGATCCGGTACTGGCCGATGACAGCCCTGACCAGGCGGATCTACTGCTTTCGGGGCTGGTGAGCCGTTCCCAGGGGCAGCTGGGCGTGAAAAATGCTATCTACCGGACAGTATTTAACCCAACCTGGGTAGCCGAACAACTGGCCGCCCTGCGCCCTTACTCGCAAATGCTCAATGCCTGGCTCGCCAGCGATCGCCAGGACGAGTCGCGCCTGCTGCGGGGGCAAGCGCTACACAGCGCTCAGCAGTGGGCTCAGGGCAAGCGCCTCACCACCGAAGATTTTGAGTACCTGGCTGCCAGTGAAGCCCTCGATCGCCAACTGATCGAAGACGCTCTGAAGCTGGCCATGGCCCAGGAGGCTGAAGCCAAACTGCAGCAAGAACAGCAGATAGGGCGGTTGCAAAAGCGGCTGCTGCGGGTGCTCAGCCTGGCGCTGCTGATCACCGCTGGGTCGGGAGCGCTAGCCTTTTGGCAGTTTCGGCGGGCGGTGGTGGCCCAGGGGCAGGCCCAGCAAGAGACTATTCGCGCCCTGGCTTCCTCGTCCCAAGCACGCTTCACCTCTAACCAGCGGCTGGCCGCCCTGATCGATGCCATCCAGGCCGAAGCAGGGCGGCGGCGGTTGCCCGCCTGTCCACCTACGCCCGCTGATGTGGCCATTGACAGTAGCTTTGCCCTGCGCCAGGCCGTTTACGGGGCCGACGAACGCAACCAACTGCTCAGCCACACCGATAACGTCAATGGGGTAGCCTTTTCCCCCGATGGGCAGCGGCTGGCCTCGGTCAGTGCCGATACCACCCTCAAAATTTGGCAGGCCGATGGGCAATTGCTGCACACAGTAGACGCCAGCGACACCGAGCTCTATGCCGTGGCCTACGATCCTAAAAATGAACAAATTGCGGTGGCCGGGGGCGGGGGCCACGTCTCGCTGTGGACGGTTGAAGGAGAACCCCTGCATTCCCTCAACGGGCATCAGGTAGCCGTCTGGTCAGTCACCTACAGCGCCGAGGGCGATTTTTTGCTCACTGCCAGTCAAGATGGCACCGTCAATCGCTGGAGCCGGGAGGGGCAGTTGCTCACCACTGTGACCGCCCACAACGCGCCGATCTACGGCGTCGCCATTAGCGCTGATGGCCAGCGCTGGGCCACCGCCAGCACCGACGGCACCGCTAAAGTTTGGGATGCCCAGGGCCAGTTACTCACTACCTTAACCGGGCACCAGGGGCCAGTCTGGGCCATAGACTTTGCCCCCGATGGCCGCTGGCTGGTCACTGCTGGGGACGATCAAACCCTGAAAATTTGGCAGCCCGATGGTACCCTGCTGCACACCCTAGCCGGTCACGACGGCCCCATCTGGGGCGTGCGAGTCAGCCCCAGCGGCGATTTTTTGGCCTCCACCAGTGTGGATCGGACGGCGAAGCTGTGGCGACCCAACGGCACTCTGCTGAAAACGCTGCAGGGCCACACCGGCAATACTTGGG
>NZ_JADEXE010000124.1 GCF_015207265.1 Nodosilinea sp. LEGE 07298
ATCAACACGCGTTTGAAGTTGATTAAGCGCTCTGGCTACGGATTCACTAATTTTGAGCGATTCCGCCTCCGATGCCTAATCTGCTGGCATTTTTCTCCAACCGCTGCATAGTGATCCCAGGAGAGCCAAAGAAAGCCAAGTCTAATCAGTCAGAGGGCAACAATTCCCAAGGTGATATTACGGTTTTGGGAATGAGCCCGCGAGAGCTTGGATCGGTAGTGGCAGCGGCTGTGATTGCCGAAGTCTCACAGATTGCTATCAGCAGGTTGTCTAAGTCGATAGCTCAGTCAAGTCCTCAAGAGACGCTTCAAAATCAGCTCAACCCTGTCAACGATTCGATTAAAACTATTGTCGGCGGGGTAAAGGAGGCGATCGTCGATGCGGCCTCACCAGCATCGAATGCGCTTGATACGGTAGAAAGTGCCGTAGCCAACGGTCAATCGGCGGTAAGAGACAGAGTTGATCAGAGCCTAGAAAACGTTAAAGAAAAAACGGCTGTGACAGCAGGTATTGCTCAAAATCAGGTCGATGATCTAATCGACGACACCAGTGAGAGTGCTGACCAAACGCGGGCCTTTGTGATTAATCAAATTGAGAATGCGATCGCTGGAACCCAAGGCACAGCCGATAGAACGCGACACGCCGTAGACAGCGCTGTCGATGCGACCCAAGGTACCGCTAGCGCTACCCAAAAAGCTGTAGCTGTCGTGATTGACGAGGCCGTTAGCCAGGTGAAATCAATTTTGACCAATGCTAGCTCAACCTATTTTCAGAGGAATGGCAAGAAAGGAAAGAAGGGGAAAAAAGCTAAAAAAAAGAAAAAGAGTAAGTAACAGGATAGGTAACTGTGGGAAGTGCATTGCTAACGGCATTATCGATCGGGCTGCTCACGGCATTCGCCTTTCAGTTGTTGCTAGCCTGTTTTGGCTTTGCCGTTGGTATAACGGTCTTGGGGTTTCAGCTTTCTCCATCGGCGGGTTCTGCCCTAAAACCCACGGCTAAACCTGCCCAAGAGCAGGATGGCCATACCAAAAACAGCCTAGTAAACTCCACACACGCGGGTTTCTGGATTGGAATGGGGTTGCTGCTGAGCGCAAATGGGGTGCTGTTTAGCGCTTGTTTCTTGGCGACAAAATTCAGCCAGCTGAGCGATCCTACGTTAGGGGCGATCGCAGGGATCGTGATCTGGTCGGCCTACGGCTTAAGTCTGGCCTGGGCTAGCTCAGTCGCAGTCGGTACATTGACAGATGTCATTTTGAGAGCGGCTACGGGTGGGTTACGCCAATTTTTCGCCGTGATTACGGCGGCCTCTCAAAACCAGGACAATACCTCATTGTCTCAAGAGGAGATAATCGAAATTGTTCAGCAAGAGATTCAGCAAGCCCTGAGCCCAATTGCTCTCGACCGGTTATCTAATCCACCCGCAGGCGATCGCTTTAATCAATCGAAAGCTGATGGTTCCCTTGAGTTAGCTAATCGCGTCCTTGAGGACGTAAATCTACAGCTAAAGCAAGAGCTAGAGTTGTATCTACGCCACACTCGTTCAAAGCAGCTAACGCCAGATCGCGTTCACGATAAATTAAACGACTTGTTAGAAGAGACGTTAGAAAAATCTGGCTTTCAAGCTGATCAACTGAATTTAGATCAAACCCAGCTAAAGGCGGTGCTAAAAGAACGTAAAGCTTTAAACAAGCCGCAGCGCCAGCAAATTTTGCAAGCAATTGATACCACCTGGCAGCAGCTAACCACCCCACCAGACGCAGCATTTCCAGAAGACAACCAGCCGACAGAGGACCAATCATCCCTGGAAGCTTTTCAAGCGATCGCGGCCTACATTACAGAAGTCGTGCACAAGCTTGACAATCAGCTTTTAGATACAGATGCTGAACAGGAAACTATGCTTCAGCACTATGTATCTGAAGGACTGACGTTTTCTACAGCGGTGACCCTAGTAGTTCTGCATCAGCTTAGCCAGATTGATTGGGATGCCCTGTTAGATCGACTGCCGTTAGATAGCTTTACCGATAGGCCTATGGAGCAATGGGTCAGTACTGTGCGCTCGACAGCCCAAGATTTACTGAATCAACCGCAGCAGTGGACAGAGGATTATGTATTGCCTCAAACCCAAGAATTGAGATACCAGGTAATGCAGCAGGTAGAGCAATTTGAGCAAGGGCTACAGGCCCGAATCAATACCGTTAAAGCCCAGGCTCAGCAACGCTTAAACAATACCCGTAAAGCTGCTGCCGCCGCCGCATGGTGGTTGTCGATTACGGCCTTCACAACGGCTATTTCGGCTGCGATCGCCGGAGCACTAGCGGCGGGAATGCCTATTCCAACGTTCTAATCGGCAAAGAAACCCAGCAACGCCTGGGAAAATTGCTCTGGAGCATCTTGCTGCACCCAGTGAGAGGCCTGCCCTAGGGGCTGAAATACGGCATTTGGAATCTCGCTGGCCAACTGCCTACCGTCTTCAGCCTTTTGCCAGGGATCATCCATGCCCCACAGAACTAGGGTACGAGCGGTAATAGTGCCGTGTCGATCGACCAGGGCCATCGTTTGATTGGCATTGAGGGCAGAGGCATTGCGCAGCAGGCTCAGTTTGCCTTCTTCGCTGGCCCAGGGCGCGAGTATGCCCGCTCGAAATTCTGAGGTTAGCCGACTTGGGTTAGAAAGACCGGCGGCCAGGCTTTCTTCTAGCGCTGTGGTTAGATCGGCGATCGGGCGAGGTTTCCACCGCAGCGGATGGCCAAAATCGAGCATGTCATCGTCAAAGCGGTCATAGCAGACCGAATTGGTGATCACCAGGCGATGGACCACCGCTGGGTGCTCGATCGCCAAAATTAGCGCTACTGCACCGCCCGTATCGTGGCCCACTACATCTACGCGATCAAGGCCCAGCGATGACAGCAAAGCCACGATCATGCGAGCCTGGTCTTGAAACGATCGATCAAAGCGATCGCGGCGGTCTGACCAGCCATGACCTAAAAAATCGGGGGCCAAAACGCGATAACCGGCCTGCACCAGGCGTGGAATAACGGCATGGTAAAGATAGCCCCAGGTGGGTATGCCGTGCATCAGCAAAATGGTGCCGAGCTGCGCCTCCCCACTATCGATGTATCGAACCGTTACAGGGATATGGGCTGCCGTACCAGCAGGTAAGACAAGCTCCCGCTGAGCGGCCCTAAATTCTTGCCAGGTGCGCCAGGCATTCTGATCTACTGGCATAGCTTTAGCATCCAAGAGTATTCCCAGCCAATAGATATTCGCTAGGGAACGGAAAATCGATCAAGCCCTCATACATAGAGGATAGATTTTGCCCCTTTCACGTTAATCAAATAGTATAGCCAGAGTCACCTGGGTTAGGACATCCATAAAGCCTGAGAACGTTCAAACGTTTGAACGTTCATAGGAGACCTGTCTTAACCAGACTGGCCACAGCTATATCAACGCATTGCTGGAAAAACACCGCTCGCCTGAAACGTTTAGACTGGCGACTCAAACCATTGAATTCTGCCTCAAGCTCCCTGGGGCGTTTCTTGCCAAAGCTGAGTGGTCTGCCGCAGGCTGCGGAAGTCGCCATTGCCAATGATTAAATGATCGAGCACGGGCACCGCGAGAATTTGCGCCCCCTGCAAGAGCTGCCGGGTAAGAGCAAGATCATCTGGACTGGGCTCAAGGTTACCGCTGGGGTGATTGTGAGCAACGATGCAGCGCACCGCGCCGTGGCGAATCACAGTTTTGAAGATTTCTCTGGGATGGGCCAGGGTTTCGGTGGCGGTGCCGATGGTGATCACATTGGTGCCCATCAGGCGGTGGCGGATATCGAGCAGCACGACGGCAAAGCGCTCCTGGGCTTGCCACATCAGTTCATGGCTGAGGGCGGCGGCGGCGATCGCCGGATCATCCACCACGGTTTTTTCAGGCGGAATCGCTTGCAGCACCCGTTTGCCGAGTTCAATGGCGGCTAAGATGGTGGTGGCTTTAGCTGGGCCAACGCCGTCAATCGTGGTCAGGTCGTGGGCTGAGACATCCCGCATAGAGGTGAGCGGGTCACGCTGGTTTTGCCCCATTTCCTGCAGAATGAGCTGGCCTAGTCCTACTGCCGACAGCTTGCCTGGCCCCTGGCCAGTGCCCAGCAAAATGGCCAGCAATTCTGCGGTCGAGAGACTTTTCGCCCCGTAGGATAGCAGCCGTTCACGCGGGCGATCGCTAGAGGGCATGTCCAACATGCGGACATGGTAGGTCATGGTGGCACCTCTGATAGTAGGGCCAGAGGCCCACTGCTAGTAAGCCCAAACGGCTTTGGGATACTTCACCCCTAGAATCGACTACCAAGAGTTAACTATGACGACTTCACCTACCTTCCCCGCCGCTGCCGACATCGCTGCCATTCGCCAGCGACTGAACCAGTTTAGCTGCCTCACTCTCCCACCGACCCTCAGTGAGGCCGAAGCAGGCCAGGTGCGCGCTGACCTGGCCTACTTCAACGAATGGTCTGACTATCAAACCCTGGGCATTTGCGCGAGTAGCTTAGCTGAGGGCCAGCAGTCGCTGGAAGCATTTTTGGGGGCCTTAGGGATTTCTGTCAACCTCGATTTACCCGCCCGTGAGGGAGCGGTATATCTCAAGTTCAATACCCTCAAAGGAGCCTGGTATTTAGATGACTACAGCGGCCTATCGCGGGGAGTGCTGATCGCCTTTCATACCTCAGACCCTGAGGTGGCCGAGGTATCGGGTACCTACGGCCCCTTTCCGTTCGATTTGTTTATCGAACATTAAACGTTTGAGCTGAAGGAACGGTCAAATTGAGCCAGACTCTACCAGCCGCCTGCCCCCCACTCGCGGCTCTGCTCAGGGGCGGCGGCAATGGGAATGGCGCGGGGGACATCTTGAATTACCTGCACCTGAATGATCTGATTAGGCTCAATGACAACCGTCTGGGGCGAGGTGCCCACTACCGTCGTTGCGCCGACCAGAGCACCGCCGATCAGGCCAATGCCGCTAAAGCTTGTCACCAGCATGAGTGCCAAGGCACCCAGGCCAGCTCCAGCAGCCAACCGAGGGGTGCTGACCTCGGGGCTGCCCACCATGTACTCGGTGGTGCTGGCAAAGTCTACCCGCTGCCCGGCGGGGGAAATCAGCATTTTGCTCACCCAGCGCTGGCCCTGGGGCGTGGGCTCAAACTGGCCAATTAGCTGGCTGCCTGCCGGAGCGACGATGCCGTTGGTCATGGGGTCGCGAATGTCATGGGCCAACAGCAGCACCTGGTTTTGGCTGGAGCTGGTGTTGAGGTCGAGGGGTTCGTCGCCTATGTAGCGCAGTTGTAAAACAGTGCCCGCTGCCACCAGAGTATCGGGGGAGAGAGGACGCTCGGCAGGGGCCGGGTTAATGACCTCCGGCAAAGCCGCCCGATCGCCATTACCGGGCAGGGGGCTACCAAACAAAATCGTCTCTCCGGCGGCGGCTAGAGTGACGGGGCTATCGGGAGGCACTACGTTGCCCTGACTGGTTGTTGTCGGGGCGGTGGGAACGTTTAGCAAGTTGGGCGCAGCCCCAGTGACCTCAACGGGTACTGTAGCCACGGCTGGCGGCTCTTGGCTAATGGCATTGGGTTGAGCTGCGATCGCAGTATCAGCGGCTAAATTGGGCAGAGCCGGGGGATCAGCCGCAATCACCTCGACCGAGCCACTGGCCTCAACGGTTGAAGGAGGAACGGGCTCAGAAGCCGTGACCGTGGGATCATCGGCTGTAGGTACCGTAGGTGGAACAGCCGCGATCGCCTCCGGTTGCACGACAGGTTGTGCTGGGGTCGGTAGCTCGGGTGGCGTAACCGCAATCGGGACGCCGCTAGTTTCGCTGTCAATCGGGGGCAATGTCTCAGCCTCAGCCGGGGCTGACGGCTCAGCCGGTAGGGTCGCGACAGCTTCCGGTTGAGGAGATGGTGTGGCTACAGAGGGTGCAGGGGCGACAGCAGTACCGGGGGCAACGGGTGGTTCTAGGGTCAGCGCTGGGCTAGCCCCAGCGGCGGTAGGGATGACGGGTGCCGTGGCGATCGCCCCCGGTTGTGCAACTGCTCCAGCGGTAGGCGGTTCTAACGAGGCCGGATCTGTTACCTGGGGCGTGACGGCCACAGGGCCAACTACAGCATCGAGCTCGGCCAGGCTGGGTACCGAGACCTGCTCCCCTGGCTGTCCCAGATTAAACGGGTCAACGGGCAGGGTTTCGGGCAGGTTGGTCAAGCTATCGATATCGCTGGGCAGCATCAGGTTGGCGGCCGATGTACTCAGCCGCCCAGTACCGGCCGCTGGAAAGCCCAGTTGAGGGTTATTACCTGGAATCACCGGCAGTTCCACGATCATCTGGCTATTGCCGGGAATCGAGCCGCTGGGTACCGCTACCGTGGGAGTAACCTCTGGCGAGGCGAGGGCAGTGAGCACCCAGCGCGTTTGATCGCCAGCAGCGATCGATACAAGGCTGGCACCGTTGGCGGCCAGCACCGTGTTGGCCGCCAGATCGAGCACCACCACCGTGGCATCGTTGACCTGGCTGAGGCTAATCTGGCTCACGGCTCCGCTGTAGGTTTGCTGAGTCGGTACGGCCCCCAGTTGGGTTTGGGGCAGCGTAAGCACAATGCGGGCCGGGTTGGTCTCGACGGTGTACTGAGGCGTAATGCCGCTGGGCAGCGTCAGGGTCAGCTGCTGGGTAGACGGGTCAAACTGCCAAGCCGCCAGGGTTTCTGCCCGCGCAGCAGGGCTGACAACCAGCAGGGTAGACACCATCAGGCCTGCCCCGGCCCAGCCCCCTAGTCGATAGCCGATCGCCGCTGGCCCCGCTGGCGCAGATGGTTGGGTTGAATAGTCCATGGGCTGTGTCTCCCTCTGATGCAGTGTGTGAGTGTGGAGTAGACCTGACGACCAAAATAGTGCTGGCAAATATTGCTAGCAAACGCTAGATGCAGCGTAAGCGTTGGACCTAGCTCGCCTAAATACAGCATGAACCCAAAGCCTAATTAAGGATACGCACAATCTTGAGAATTGCAAGGGCAATTTGGGGACATGTCGGTTGAGAGGGCCGGGGGGAACTTGCGGGGAGGCGATCGCGTCGCGGGAGAGTAGAGAGTCGTGCGTTCTGGGTTAAGCAACATTTAAGCAACATTGATGGCTGGTCTAGGTTCCAGCCATCGGGGCACCCTGGGCAGAGACGTACTCATACTTCGTGACTAGATTCATCGACAAATTTTGGAGGCAGCACACCATGGCCCGTTCTACAACCGGCACATTCGCTAAGTTACTGATGAGCGGGTTAGCTACCGCATTATTTATAGGGCCATTTGGGGCGGTAGGCCAGGCTCAAACCCCGACCAGCACCCCTGAATCCGAAGAAGCTCCAGCCGCTGAGGCCGATGACGCCCCCCGGTTTACCTGCCAACTGCAAAACGGAGAGTACACCGTAATGTATTCCCCTACCAGCCAGACTGGGCAGGCCTACCCCTGGGCAGTGCCTGAGGACATGGGCAGCGCCTGGCCCGCCGAGCGTCGCTGCGCCACCATTAGCGATCGCCTAGAGCAGTACCGCCCTGACGGCCTGTTGGCCCTGGAAACCGCCGTCGAAAATGGCTACAACACCGTTTGCGTTACCACTGAGGCCGTGCCCGGCTGTCGCATCGTCTTCACCGTACCGTCAGGGCAGGATGCGGCCATCACCCGCGATCGCGTGTTTGACAATTTGACCATTGCCGATCGAGGCGATCAAACCCAGGGGGTAACCACGTTTACCGGCGGCAACAGCGACATCCTGGGTCAAATTGGCAATGTTCTAGGTCTGCCCGGTGGGACGTCTCCTAGTAGTCGCACCAGCGGCATTAACCTCAAACCCTTTCTCGATCCGACCGATGGCGGTACTGGCGCTCGCCTGAACGGCGGCGGCCCTGCCGGTCGGCCCCTCAATCCCGATGCCTTCCGCTAGGGAGCCAAGGCGTTGAGAACTCGAGTGGTGCAAGGCCCTTAAGCCCAGGCAATAGTTACCGCGATTGGCCCCGATCTAGTAGGCACAGTGGGCAAGTGACCAGGCTTCGTGGTAATCAGAAGGCAGTAACGGCATGGTGCTATGTTCACTCCTCCTGGTTTTATGCAGCGATCGGTGGCCCTTGATTTGGGCACGGTAGCCTACGTTAAGGCCGACCCCGGCTTTTGGCCTGGGCCGCTGCCAGATTCAGTGCCGCTGCTGTTTATCCACGGGTTTGGGGGCGGGTCATCCAGCTACGAATGGTCGAAGGTATATCCAGCCTTTGCAGGCGAGCACTCGGTGCTGGCCCCAGATTTAATTGGCTGGGGCCGATCTGACCACCCCGATCGCCCCTGCACCACCGCCGACTATCTCGCTCTGCTGGCGAATATTCTCACCACCCTTTGCCCTCAACCGCCTGTCGTAGTGGCATCTTCCCTGAGTGCCGCCATGATGGTACGGGTCGCAGTCGACTACCCCGATTGCCTGCGAGGGCTGATTCTGGTGGCCCCGGCGGGGCTAGCCGACTTTGGCCAAGATCCCAGCAGCTCGGTCGTTAACCAGATCGTTAAGCTGCCTGTGGTCGACCAGCTAATTTACCGGGGGGCGATCGCCACCAGCGAGGGCATTCGGCTGTTTTTGGCCGAGCGTCAGTTTGCCGACACCAGCAAAATTGCCGATGAGATGGTGGCAGCCTACCTCAAGTCAGCCCAGCAGCCTAATGCCGACGTCGCCGCATTGGCCTTTGTGCGCGGCGACCTGAGCTTTGATCTGGCCACCTATCTGCCCCGGCTGGCTACCCCCACCGCCATACTTTGGGGCGAAATGGCCCAGCTTACCCCCGTAGAAACTGGTCGTCGGCTAGCCGCGCTCAACCCTGCCGCTATTCGCCGCTTTGACGTGCTGCCTGGGGTGGGGCTCACCCCCCAGCTTGAGCAGCCTGGGGTTACGATTGGGCTCATTCAGCAATGCCTGAGTGACCTGGTTCATTAGGGAAACTCCACATCTTGAAAACCTGCCCCGGTGAGCAAGTTGCCCTCGGTATCAATAAAGCCCCAGCTATTATCAACCTGTACCCGCGCCCGCCCCTCAGAAAATGACCCAGCGTTGCTGTATTGAGGGTCTACCACCCAGTCTCCGGCAGGGTTAATATAGCCGTAGCGCCCGTCTTGCTGCACGGCAGCCAACCCTTCCGAAAAGTCAGCAGCATAGGAAAATCTGGGGGCAATAGCTACCTCGCCCATGCGGTCAATATAGCCCCACTGGCTCTCGATTAGCACGGCAGCCAGCCCCCCGGAAAAATCGGAAGCAAAGGATAAGGTCGGCTCAATCACCATGGCCCCGGAGGCATCGACAAAGCCAAAGTTGCGGCCCTGACGCACTCGAGCCAGGCCCTCGGAGAAACTAAAGGCCCCGTCATAGCTGGGGGCAATGACCAGGGTACCTTTGAGGTCAATATAGCCATAGAGCTGGTCTACCCTAGCCACCGCCAGCGATTCGGAAAAGCTCCAGGCATCCTTAAGCGTCGGCGGTATGGCGGGACGACCGTCGGTGTCAATATAGCCGTAGGTTTCTCCCAGCTTGACCAGGGCGCGACCGCCAACAAATCGCTCGGCCAGATCAAACTGAGGCTCAATCACCCACTCGCCCTGGGGATTGATATAGCCGTATTTGGTGCCTCCCTGCACCGCCGCCAATCCCTCAGAAAACGATTTGGCCTGGCGAAACTGCACCGGTATAGCCCACTCGCCCCGCCGGTCGAGGTAGCCAAAGTAGGCTCCCACCTGGGCTACCGCCAGCCCCTCGGCGTAATCAGCGGCCACGGTAACGTTGCTATCGGCGATTCGAATGTTGAGCTTGCCGTCGCGGTCGATATAGCCCAAGCGCGATTTGAGGCGTACCAGAGCTACCCCTTCGGCAAAGTCTGACACTGTATCAAAAAGCAGGGGGCTAGTCATGGCGCTGGCTAGGGCGACGGGCTGAGGGTTTATGAACTGTAGCATTGTGGTGGCCCGTCGCGATGGCTGATCGAGCCCTTCAGAAAGAGGGACACAGGCGGCCACCGCCAGTAATCCTAGCCCAGTCAAACTCCCTCGCTGCCAGCGCCAGGCTCTGTGCGATCGCGCCATAGATCCCCTTAGCTTTCGCAAAACTCCACCGGCAAAACAGCCTTGCTGGGCTGCTTCCCCTTCTGTTACCATGGCAGACCTTTTTGCTACCGTGGAGAGTTTTCAAGAAAAGCAAAGGTTAGTCACATAAAATCCACTTAATAGAGTAGTACCTGTAGTACCTAAGGAGTGATGAAGGTCAAACCTAACCGTGCCCCGACCTGATTCAATCGCCCAAATTTAGCGATAGCTGCGGTGGGTGTAGCTCATAGTAGAGCGCTTCTAGATCGCGTCGGCGATACATGTGGCGGTTGCCGCGCCGTGAGGTGCGTCGCTCACAGCCCTGGGCATCGAGCCGTTGCTGCAGCTCAACTCGGGGGTGTCCAAAGGCTTTGGCGGCCTCCCGCAGGGGCACCCACTGCTCGTCAAACTGCTGCCGCAGGGCCTCGTCAGAGGTGTTAGCCAGGCGCTCTAGCAGCAGGTTAGCCAGCAGCCAGCAGGCTTTAGTGTCGGCCATCGCTCGATGCGATCGCCCGACGTCAAAACCAAAATGCTGCACTAGCTGGGGCAAACTGCGGGAGGGCAAATCGGCCAGCAGCAGCCGCGATAAAATTACGGTGCAAAACTGCTGGGCTACAGGGCGCTTAAATCCCTGCCCCAGCCGCTGGTACTCGGCCTGAATAAAGCTGTAGTCAAAGGCCAGGTTGTGGCCGGTGAGCACGCCATGGTCGAGGGGCGATCGTAGCGCCTGCCATACCGTATCAGCGGCACTACCCTGCTCGACCATGGCTGTCGTAATGCCCGTTAAGCGGGTAATGGTGGCGGGTACCCGCACGTGGGCATTGACTACAAACGTCGCCTCGTGGGTAATCCCTTGTTCTAGCGACCCCTGTACCACCGCAATTTCAATTACCCTGGCCTCAGGGGGGCGCGACCCTGTAGTCTCTACATCTACCACCGTAAGCAGTGCTTTAGGCAACTGGCGATAATAGGCCAACAACTGGTCTGTAAAGAGCGCAGACTGCGCAATGCCGCCCACCGACACAGGAACCATAGTGCTACTACCGCAGGGAACCCTCCTAAGGTGCCACATTTTGCCCAATGCCACCGCCCTAGGCCGCAAAAAACTGCCTCAGTAGATCTGACAGCTAGCGGAGCAATCAAACGCTGTCGCCCAATTAGCCGCCCTCAGCCCCGACCAGACGCGCTATCGTCGGGGGCGGGCTTGCGGCGAAGGCGGGCAAAGCGTTCTTTAATGACCAGCCACAAAAAGGGAAAATCGTCTAGCAGGTAGCGCTTCCACAGCCGCCCCGGCTCGGTGCTCAGGCGGTAGAGCCACTCTAGTCCCAGCTTACTCAGCAGTTCTGGCGCTCGGGGCTTATTACCCGCTTCAAAGTCAATGGCGGCCCCCACAGCCAGAAAGATATCGATACTGGGCAGATGGTCGCGGTACTTGGCAATCCACTTTTCCTGTTTGGGTGCCCCTACCCCCACCACCAGCACATTGGCCGGCGACTGGCGAATCATCTCTAGAATGCGATCGCACTCGGCCTCATCTTTTTCAAAACCAAAGGACGGCGAGTGGGCCTGCACAATAATCTGCCGACCAATGCGAGCATTGATGCGATCCATAGCCTGGGCCGCAATACCGTCAGCTCCCCCCATCAAAAAGATTTTAATCGCCTCGTTGTGGCGGTGGTGCTCACAGAACATCGGGAACAGATCGGAACCCGAAATTTTGGCCTTGAGCGGCGTACCCAAAAACTTGGAGGCAAACATCAGCACCTGGCTATCGCAAACGCGGTAGTCGGCCTTGCTGTAGGCCCTGACAAAATCTATGTCTTTTTGCAGCTTCATCAGGTGATCAACGTTGGGGGTAAACACCACGCCCTGCTTAAGCTGACTTAAAAAATCGTTGACCGAAATATTGTCGATTGGAATGCTGAGAATTTCGACCTGATTTTGAATGTGATCGTACTGCTGCTTACGCAGTTCTCGAGCCGTAGACTCTAGTGCCGCCTTACGAAACTGACGGTAAAGCTGCTTGACCTCTGCTGCTGGAACCGGCTGTTTGGCCTGTTCGGCAGTAGCAGAGGTCGTAGCGGAATCGGCAGAACCGTCTGGTCGCGAATCGTTGACCTCTAAACCCGAATCAACAGCATCATTGATCACGGCGTTGTTGATCGCCGCGTCATCAACAGCTGACGTAAAAATCTGTTCGGTAGACTGTGACTCCATAAAATCATCCAACTTCAAGAACCAGAGAGATAATCGATTGACTAAAGTACTTGGGTAAATGCGCTCGGGTTGAATGTCAGCTCCATCGCAGGTTGACTTCCCTCATTACTCACCTCTCCATAGGTCCATTCGTCGGGGCAGATACGGACACTGCCAAACGCTAACTCAGTGTGACAAAAATAACTAGCCATACCAGTATAATTGCGGCATTCTTTAAGCTGTGCCTACTAACTAGACCGAGTTTTAAGGGATTCCCCCGTTGACTCTGGTTAAGCAACTACCAACAATCCCAGTCGGCTCATTCATACTAGGGTAGGGGGCAAGCAAGCATAGATATTCTCAATCCGGTTCATAAAAGCTGAATACCTCTGTAAAGCTGGTTTTGACCTCACCACCACCCTGAATCCAGAGGTGCAGACGCCTGACGAACCGGGATACGGCTCCTGATCCTTTAAAATTGCAGCAGTCTAAATTCTGTGGGGCGGTGCTGCTGTGCCGTCGTACCAAGCACAGAATACCCCCAGTGACCTCTAAACCTGCCGTTACCCATTGCCCATGACTTCTCCTCCTCGTGATGTTCAGCTTTACGCTATGGCAGCAGGCACTACGGTACTGCGCTGCCGCAGCTGGAACCGCCTGCGGTTTGAGATTGAGTATGGTTTAGAGCGAGGGACCACGGCGAATAGCTATCTGATCCAGGCCGATCGCACTGCGCTGATTGACCCTCCAGGCGAGTCATTTAGCGAAATATTTTTGGTGGCCTTAGAGCGTCATATAGACCTCTATCAGCTCAACTACATTATTTTGGGGCACATCAATCCGAACCGGGCCGAAACCTTAAAGATTTTGCTGAAGCGGTTGCCAGATGTAACAGTAGTGTGCTCAAATCCGGCAGCTCTCGCCCTTAACGATCTGCTGCCCGATGTGTCGCCCCGGCTGCGGGTCATTCGCAGCGGTGACGATCGCCTCGATCTGGGCCAGGGGCATCATCTCCAGTTTGAGCTCATCCCAACGCCGCGCTACCCTGGCGGGCTGGCGACCTTCGACCCTTACTCTGGGGTGCTTTACTCTGACAAGTTTTTTGGGGCACACCGCTGCGACGACGCCGTCTTTGACCTCAGCTGGCAAGATCTGCTAGAAGACCGACGCTACTACTTCGACTGTCTATTTGCCGCCAGTGCCCGGCAGGTGCTGGCGGCCCTGGGCCGACTGACTGCCCTGCCCTTTCAGACCTTGGCCCCAGGCCACGGGCCGGTGGTGCGCTACGGGCCACGGGAACTGGTACAGAGCTACCGCGACTGGGGCCAGGCCCAAACCAGCCAAGACCTCTCCGTTGCGCTGATCTACGCTTCGGCCTATGGCAATACCGCTACCATTGCCCAGGCGCTGGCCCGGGGCATTACGAAGGCGGGGGTGTCGGTAGAGTCGATTAACGCTGAGCAGGCGAGCCCCGAGGATATTAAAACCGCCGTAGAAACCTCTGCCGGATTTTTGATGGGGTCGCCCACCCTGGGCGGACATGCTCCCACCCCAATGCAAACAGCCCTGGGTATTGTGCTATCGACGGCATCGAAGACTCAACCGGCTGGGGTGTTTGGGTCATTTGGCTGGAGTGGCGAGGCCATAGATCTGCTGGAGGGCAAGCTCAAAGACGGTGGCTATAGCCTGGCCTTTGACCCAATTCGGGTGAAGTTTAAGCCCACCGATGTCACCCTCAAATACTGTGAAGAGGTGGGAACTGACTTTGCTCAGGCGCTTAAAAAAGCTAAGCGGGCCAAGCAGCCCCGCACCCCAGCCTCATCGGTAGAACAGGCGGTGGGGCGCATTGTTGGGTCGCTGTGTATTGTGACGGCTCGCCAGGGCGAGGTAGCAAGCGCTATGCTGGCCTCCTGGGTCTCGCAGGCATCCTTTGCGCCGCCGGGGTTTACCGTAGCGGTAGCCAAAGATCGGGCGATCGAATCGCTGCTGTACCCCGGTAGCTCTTTTGTGCTGAATATTTTGGCGGAGGGGCGGCACCTGGGGCCGATGAAGCATTTTCTCAAGCCCTTTGCCCCTGGTCAAGACCGTTTTGCGGATATAGACACCGAAGTCGCTGAGAACGGCGCGCCGATTCTAACTGAGGCGATCGCCTACCTGGAGTGCGCCGTCGATCAGCGTATGGAGTGCGGCGACCACTGGTTGGTCTACGCTACCGCCCAGGCCGGCCAAGTGTTAGACGGCGAGGGTAAAACAGCCGTTCACTACCGCAATACTGGCACACACTATTAAGCTGCGTGAACGACTGGCGCTGAATTGACTACGCCATAGCTGAATATGCTACCAGTAAAGATACTGGCCGAAGGGCTGAGCGGCTTAGCTGGAGCACGTTTCGGCCTGCTATGGGGCCTCGTTCTCAGGTCCGGTGGGTCAGGGTAAACGTGGTCGTGGCGCTGGTGGTTTGGGCTTTTTAAGCCCAGGGCACTGGGGTGGTTTGGCATGATTTGGCTCATACCGCCGACTGCGACGCTAAGCAAACCGCTTTAAAGTTACAAAGTGTATGCCCGTTGTTTCTCACTGCTCCGATCGCGGCCAAACGCTGCAGTCGGTCTACAAATTTTTAGATCGTCAGCTTAGTCAGGCGAAGCAGAGCCACCAGCCCCAGCTGGTGACCCTGAGTTTTGATATTCCCCCCGTAGACCCACTGCTGGTGCTGGCCCGGTTGGCCCCCAGCGGCGATCGCCACCTGTACATGGAAAATCCTGTAGCCCAGACCGCTATGGTGGGTTTTGGTACAGCACTGGTGTATGAAACGGCTGGGGGCTGTCGGTTTGCCCAAGCGCGCCAGTTTATCGATCAGTGGCGGGGTAAAACCCACCGCTATAGCGAAGCGGGTATATCTGCTTCCCTCAGCGGGGCCGACTGGGCCCGATTTTTTTGCGCGTTTACCTTCTTTGCCGATCCATGCGGCGCTGAGGTCACGTTTCCAGCCGCTATGGTCATGCTGCCCCAGTGGCAGCTAGTACGCCAGGGACAGCAGGGTGTATTAACCCTCAACCACCTGATGACGGCAACTACCGATGTCGGGGCCATACTGGATAGTCTGGCTGACCAACTGGGGGTAGTAGAGCGATTGGGTACCACCCTCTGGCGAGATTTTCGCCCCCCGTCCAGATTACCTGTGCAACCTGGCTCTGATGCCGGACAACGATTTAGATCGACAGTCAAACGTGCCTTGAGCCATATGACCCAGCATCCAGTGCAAAAAATTGTGCTGGCCCACGCCCTCGACTGGGTCAGTGCTGAACCCATTCAGCCATTGGCGGCGCTGGGTCGCCTGCGGCAGCGCTACCCTGACTGCCATATCTTTTCGGTGGGCCAGGGCAATGGTCACACCTTTATGGGGGCCAGCCCCGAACGACTGCTGAGTCTGACCCAGGGGCAGCTGATTACCGATGCGCTGGCAGGCTCAGCCCCCAGGGGTACAACTCCCTCACAGGATGACGATCTGGCTCAGGGGCTGTTGAATAATTACAAAGAGCAGGGCGAGCACCGCCTAGTGGTAGAGTTTTTAGCCCGACAGCTCCAGGGGGTGGGGTTGTGGCCTCAGTACCAGCCCTGGCCTGGGGTGCGGCAACTCTCCAATATTCAGCATTTACATACGCCTATGCGGGCCAGAGTGCCTCGCCATATTCATCCGCTGCAAATTGTGGCGGCACTGCACCCTACCCCGGCCGTAGCCGGAGTGCCTACCCGTGAGGCCTGCGACCAGATTTTGCGTTTTGAAGACTTTGACCGGGGCCTGTATGCAGCACCCCTAGGGTGGGTGGGGGCAAACGGTGACAGCGAGTTTATCGTAGGCATTCGCTCGGCGCTGGTGGCCGATACGTGGGTGCGGCTGTATGCCGGGGCTGGTATTGTGGCAGGGTCTGACGCCGATCGCGAGTGGGCCGAGATTAAGCTCAAGCTGCGCGCCCTGGGCGAGTCGCTGGTATAGCCGTTTGCCCCTGACCCATGACCTTTGACTTTCGCAATACCAATACGCTATGGGCCTCGGTGCTGGCAGCTACCCTGGCTCGGCTCGGGCTAGAAGCGGCGGTGATTTCCCCTGGCTCGCGCTCAGCGCCCCTGACCGTGGCGCTGGCCCGCCATCCTGCAATTGAAGCGGTGCCGGTGCTTGATGAGCGATCGGCGGCTTTTTTTGCCCTAGGAATTGCCCGGCGCACGGGGCGTCCGGTGGCGCTGGTGTGTACCTCGGGTACGGCTGGGGCTAACTACTACCCTGCTGTTATTGAAGCCAAGGAAAGCCGCATTCCCCTGCTGGTGCTAACCGCCGATCGCCCGCCGGAACTGCGTGACTGTGCTTCGGGCCAAACCATCGATCAGCAAAGGCTGTTTGGAGCCTTTACCAACTGGTATGCGGAGCTAGCGGTGCCGGTAGCGACGGCGGATATGCTGCGCTACCTGCGGCAAACCATGGGGCAAGCCTGGAGGCGATCGCTTTACCCGGTCGCTGGACCTGTACATCTCAACTGTCCCTTTCGCGATCCCCTGGCTCCTATCGCAGACGATTCGGTGGTTGGCCTGAAGGAGGTGCTAGACGGGCGCTTTCTAGAGTCTCTAGATGGGGTTGTGGCACCGGCAGCCGCGATCGCGCTAGAGAAACTTCGCCCGACCACTGCCCTAGACGCCGCGCCGCTGCTGGGAATCTGGCAACGGTGCGATCGCGGCCTGATTGTCGCTGGTCCTGCCCAGCCAGTAGATCGGCTGGCCTACTGTAAAGCGGTCGCTGCCCTGGCCTCCTATTTAGGCTGGCCAGTGCTGGCCGAAGGACTGTCGCCGTTGCGCAATGCTGCTGCCCTCAATCCCTATTTGGTGAGCACCTATGATCTGGCCCTGGGACAGTCTGGTGAGGAATCAGCCGCAGTGACCGCAGCTTTAGTCCCCGATCATGTCATTCAGCTGGGGCCGTTGCCAACTAGCAAACGCCTGCGCGAGTGGCTAAAGACGGCGCAACCCCGCCGCTGGGTGCTCGATCCTCTGGGGGCCAACCTGGACCCGCTCCACGGCCCGGCTACATCATGGCCCATAGACCTAGAAGCACTGGTACTGGCTATTCCCTCAGGGCAAACTAATCACGATGGTCTTTCAGAATTAGACCAGCGCACGCCCTACCTAAAGCAGTGGCTTACCCTGGAGCGCAGGCTGCGCCAGCATCTGGATACGGCCCTGGAAGGTTTAGAGGACAGCTTTGAGGGTAAAGTACCCTGGCTGTTGGCTCGCTGTTTGCCACCAGAGACCCCCTTAATGATTGGCAACAGCATGCCCATCCGCGATGTGGAATGGTTTTGGCCGCCCGGCGATCGCGGCCTGCACCCTTACTGCAACCGAGGGGCCAACGGCATCGACGGCACGCTGTCTACAGCCGTGGGCATTGCCCACGGCGGCCCGCCCACGGTACTGCTAACCGGCGACCTAGCGCTGCTGCACGACACCAACGGCTGGCTCAGCCTGCCCCACCTGCGCGGACACTTGACTGTAGTGGTCATTAACAATCGGGGCGGCGGCATTTTTGAACGGCTGCCCATTGCCACCGTATCCGCCCCCGACGAAACCTGGTTTGAGGACTTTTTTACTACCCCTCAAGCCGTTGATTTCAACCACCTCTGCGCCGCCTATGGAGTCAACTACGAACGGGTCACAACTTGGGGCCAGCTAGAGGCCAGCCTGAGATGCCTACCCGAACGAGGGGTGCGGCTGCTGGAGGTAAGGTGCGATCGCAAACAGTCCCATGCTCTTCGCCAACAGCTCCTCACTCCTCCCAAAAATCTGTTGAGCTAACAATTCAAGCCCTAAAACTTAAAGCCTTTACCTACCTACCCGCCTACCTACCTACCCATCCACCCACCTACCCATCTACCCATC
>NZ_JADEXE010000568.1 GCF_015207265.1 Nodosilinea sp. LEGE 07298
CCCTTCCCCGCCGCCGATGTGTTCAACATTTTGCACTGGCGTGAGGCGATCGTCGACAGCCTGCTCTGCTGCGACCTGTGCGGTTTCCACATTCCCCGCTACGTCGAGAACTTTGTCTCCGCCGCCCGCAGCCTGCGCGACGTCAAGCTAGTTGAGCGCAAGCCCGTGCCCGAAGCCTTTACCCCCTTCGGCACCGCCCTAGCTGAACCCGATATGACTACCAAGCTCGAATATATGGGCCGCACAGTCAATGTCGACGCCTTCCCCGTCGGCACCAACCCCGGCTACATTCACGAAATGGTCAACAAGCCCTCCGTGCAGCAGCGTATCACCGAAATTCGCGATGACCTTGGCGACAATAAGATCATTGTCTCGGCGGGTCGGGTCGACTACGTGAAGGGTGCTAAAGAAATGCTGCTCTGCTTCGAGCGTCTGCTGGAGCGGCGACCTGAGCTGCGCGGCAAGGTGAATTTAATTATGACCGCCGTCAAAGCCGCCGCCGGTATGCGGGTCTACAAAACCGCTCAGAGCGAAATCGAGCAATTGGTCGGCCAGATCAACGGCAAATACTCCACCCTCACCTGGAACGCCATTCAGCTCTTCACCGAGCCAATTCCCTTTGATGACCTGATGGCGCTGTACAAAACCGCCGATATTGCCTGGATTCCGCCCCTGCGTGACGGTCTCAACCTGGTTGCCAAGGAATATATTGCGGCCCACGGTGGCGAAAACGGTGTGCTGGTGCTCTCAGAGTTCACCGGCTCAGCCGTGGAGCTACCCGATGCGGTGCTCACCAACCCCTATTCCGACAAGAATATGGACGAGAGCATCGACGTGGCCCTCGACATGCCCCTTGGGGAGCAAAAACGCCGCATGGAGAAGATGCATAACGCCGTCACCCAGTATGACGTGCAGCAGTGGGCCAACCACATGTTTAGAGAGGCGAATGCGGTTGCCGTCACCTCCCCCGAGCCAGAGAAGGATCTCGTACCCGCCTAGCCCCGCTGGTACGTCAACCGTAGGGTGGGCATTGCCCACCTCCTCTTATGCCTCTAACCCATAGGCTAGGCCCAGATCCCAGGGTTCTTCTCCCCATTTGTCTGTCACAGCCCCATCTCCCCGCAGAACCCTGGGATCTTCTGTAGCTGGTACGCTTGGTAGCTGTCTGCGATCGCAGCTCTCGTAGGGTGGGCACGGCCCACCACACCTTAGGCCCAAGATCAACACGCTGTGCTAGCCCAGATCCCAGGGTTCTTCTCCCAATTTGGTTGTCACGGCCCCATCTCCCCGCAGAACCCTGGGATCTCCTGTAGCTGGTACGCTTGGTAGCTGCTTGCGATCGCAGCCTCTCTCAATCAAAGCCAGCATATCTACAGTTGAGCCCTAGGTAGGTGGTGGGCAGTGCCCACCCTTGTATCTTAAAAAGTGTGGCAGACCGTCCCACCCTAGGTTAAGCAAACCGTGTGTAGCTTGGGTCGCCGCACCTTTCAGGATAAAACTCGAAAAATCGCCAGGAGCCTGTGACTCC
>NZ_JADEXE010000125.1 GCF_015207265.1 Nodosilinea sp. LEGE 07298
CTCAAAGCCATCGTGGGTGAGTAGGTGTTGAATCACCCCGGTCACGATCGATCGCACTGCCGTTTCGTTGGCGCTGCGATCGAGGGTAACGGTAATAATGTAGCGCTGGCCGCCAACGCTAATCGCTGTGGTGGTGCCCAGCACCTTAGAATTGCGGCCAGTTTTTTCACCCAGCCAGGTAATTGGGGGGCGCACAGCAGTATGGCCCAGGTTGCGATCGCGCTGCTCAGCCAAAGCGGCCTGAATCAGCCCGGCGTGGGGAACCTCTTGGTTGTAGATGGCCACCATCATGTCGGTGAGTTCGTCGGTGGTCAGCAGGTTGGGGCCGTTGCCCACGTTGGCCGGGTAGGTGGACTCCCCAACCAGCTTGGTGTGGATGCGGGTGGCTCTATACCCTCGACTGTGCAGGCTCTGGTTAACGCCTTCCCAGCCCAGGTAATCGATCAGCTGGTTGGTGGCGATGTTGCTGCTGGCGCTGATCATGTCAGCCATGATTTGCGCCAGGGGGTACTCGGTTCTTACCCAGGTGGTGCCAGCGTCCTCGGTCCAGTTGCTGGGGTCGACCCAGACTGGTTCGGCGGGGTCGATGCCTGCCCCGTAGAGGTGGGTCATCAGCGCGATCGCTACAGGCACCTTGATTAAGCTGGCGGGGTTGGCGGGGGGCTGATTGCCCTGCCAGCGACGACACTCGCGCTCAAGATTGCACACTGTTAGCCGCACCCGCGCGGCCATCCCGGTTTGCTCAACAATAGGCACCAAAAACTCGGAGCGGGCGGTGTCGTAGTGGTAGGCCGCGATCGCCCGCTGCTGCTCGTACTGCTGTCGCCGGATGGTCGTCTGGCTTGCCCCTAGCACCTCAGGCGCAATTTGGCTTAGGGCGGCAATAGCCGTATTCCAGTGGGTGTAGGCGGCTGCTACCGAATCTGGAGGTAATGTCGCTGGGTTGCCCAGGGCGATCGCGGCTGCAGCCGCCTTTTCGGCCCGGTGCCACAGGCGGCGAGCGGCGTCTTCTTGCTGCAGGCGGCGATCGATGGCCCACAGCTGGTCTAGGGTGGCCGCTGGGGCTCTGCCTACCCCTGAGCGAGTGGCCACCATCACGGTGGCAGATTGATGCAGTTCGCGGCCCAGACGATCGCGCAAGTGGTAGAGATCGACCAGGGTTTCGACCTGAGGCACGGCGGCGGTGGGGGTGTGCCCCCGCTCTGGAGCAGCCACCGGAAATTTAGGCAGCACTACATTGGCCGCCAAAATGCCAACCATGACAACAGGCTTAAGCGCCTGCAACCACCAACCACGCATGACACACCACACTAGGTAGAACGACCGCTGCCCAAGGCAACCCAGTCACAAGGACTGTAATCTCTTTACCCGGTGGAAAATGCCAGCCAGAGCACAGAATCGCAGCTTTTGCGCCTTAACGGGCCGTTGTCGCTAAATTTCGCTCAAAAGTCTGCTCTAGCACCGTTTGCCAACTCGCGCTTAAATCGTCGTCGCTGCGGTAAGCTTCCCAGGGGCCAGCATCGAAGCCAGGAATGCTCCACTGCCCAGCCATATGATTGCCATCTTCTGAAACGGTGCCGGTGTAATCAATAGCGGTTTGGTTCGAGGTTAGATAGCGCTTCACAAACCGCACCTGGCGACCCGAAACCGTGCCGCTGAGCCGGGCCTCGCCTAGGTCGCTATCGTCTAAAATGCTGCCGCTTAGGATGTTGCCCCCCTGTACCAGAGTGGCCTCAAAGCGGGTAGGAGTATCCCGCTGCCAGTAGGTGCCCAACCACATGCCGCTTAAATCTGCCATAGGCTTACCTTACACGCCCAACCTTATACGTACAATTTGTACAATCTAGAGAGATACTGCGCAGTATCTCTCTAAAGAAACCAATCCTCAGCGGTGCAAGGAGCCTGGCCCCATCTACACTCGTCCCCTGGCGCGACTAATCGAAGAATTTCAGCGGCTACCGGGGGTTGGCCCCAAGTCGGCTCAGCGGCTGGCGCTGCATATTCTCAAGCGCCCCCAGAGCGAAGTCCAAGCCCTGGCCCAGGCGCTGCTTGAAGCCAAAGCCCAGGTAGGGCAGTGCTCAGTATGTTTTCATCTATCAGCAGACCCGGTGTGCGATATTTGCCGGGCAACCAGCCGCGACCCTAACACCCTCTGTGTGGTAGCCGACTCGCGCGATGTGATTGCCATTGAAAAAACCCGCGAGTATCGGGGCCGCTATCATGTCCTGGGCGGGCTGATTTCGCCCATGGATGGCATTGGCCCAGAGCAGCTTAATATCGGCCCTCTGGTGCATCGGGTGAACAAAGAAAGCACCCAGGAAGTGATCATGGCCATTAGTCCCAGCATTGAGGGCGATACCACCACCCTCTACGTCGGGCAGTTGCTCAAGCCCTTTACACGGGTGACCCGCATTGCCTTTGGTCTACCCATGGGGGGCGATTTAGAGTATGCCGATGAAGTGACCCTGGCCCGAGCGCTAGAGGGGCGGCGGGATTTGGAGTGAGTGAGTGGATGGGGTGCATGGGTGCATGGGTGCATGGGTAGATGGGTTAATCAAATTTTGGTAGCCCTAGTTGAAAACCGGCTGCTGGCATCGGTTAGGGGCAGTAGGGGCAGACGGTGTTTGCTCAACCCAATAAAATTCTGTTTCACAGGTTAGAGCGATCGCTGGCAGGTTTGATGGGCTTTAGTGCTTAAACCGGTCTATCGACCACCAGCACAGCCGATTTAGGTTGCTCGCTGATCCTCAACGTCAGGCCTAAGCGTCAAGCCAACCTCATGCTGACCTGGTCAGGCAGGATTCGTTTTAAATCTTTAGTGAGGTTATCTACAACTTTGGCCTGTTTGGGGTTGTCTGGCGCGTAGGTTAGATTAAGGGTGAATGGCCCTTGCTGTGGGTCTGCTGCTCTCAAAGCGATGGTTACAGACCAGCCCTCAGGAGTCGCCGCACTGTCATTACCGTCAGGCACCGATGGGAGTTTTTCTCTATTTCTTGCGTCACGGCCAGACGGCCTACAGCCTCACGGGCGGCTACTGCGGCATGCCCGAAAACGACCCTGGCCTGACCCCAGAGGGGGTGTCGATGGCCGAGGAGTTTGCCAACACTTACGCTCACCTGCCCTGGACGGCTGCCTATGTGAGCCCCCTGCGGCGGGCGGTAGAAACGGCTCGCCCCCTCTGCGAGTCGGTGGGCCTGGAGATGCACCTGCGCGATGGGTTGCGCGAGGTGATGTACGGTCGCTGGGAGGGCATGCATCCTACAGCGGTCGATCGCGACCACCATGATGAGTATGTGGCCTGGCTGACCGATCCGGCCTGGTACGCTCCGGTGGGGGGCGAGCGGGCGGTAGATATTGCGCGGCGCTCGGCTCAGGTGCTCGACGAGATTGAGCGCACTCACACCAACGGCCATATTTTGATGGTGTCTCATAAGGCCACAATTCGCATTATGTTGTGCACCCTGTTGGGGATTGACGTAGGCCGCTACCGCGATCGCCTCGATATGCCCGTAGCCGCCGTCAGCGTTGTAGAGCTGGGCCAGCGTGGCCCCCTATTTCACACCATTGCCGATCGCTCTCACCTGAGCGATCAGCTGCGATCGCTCCCCTGCACCTGAGGAAAAGCGCCCTATGCCCCTGAGGCTTTACCTGCTCCGCAACGCCGAAACCGAGTACTGCCGCACGGGCCGCTACTGCAGCCAGGATGGGGTGGCGCTGACGGCGCAGGGCCAACAGATGGCTGACTATTTTGCCAAGGCCTACCACCACCTCGACTGGAAGGCCATCTTCTGTAGCCCCCTCAGCCATGCCGTCGCCACCGTGCAGCCTCTGCGTCAAATTACCGGCCTAGATGTGCAGCAGCGCGCTAATCTGCGCGAGCTATCCTTTGGTCGATGGGAGGGTATGGCACCCGCTACGGTCAACACCACCTTCCACGATGACTACATTCGCTGGCTGGCCGACCCCGCCTGGAATACCCCCACCGCTGGCGAAAAAGGGATTCAAGTTGCCCGCCGCAGCTCCGATGTGCTAGCCGAAATCGAGGAAACCTACCCCGATGGCAATGTGCTCATAGTTTCCCACAAAGCCACTTTGCGGATTATGCTATGCACCCTGCTGGGCGTCGATGTTGGTCGCTACCGCGATCGCCTAGCGATGCCCGTTACCGCCCTTTCCCTGGTCGAGTTGATGGACTACGGCCCCTTTGTGCGCCAGCTCAATGACTGCTCTCACCTGCCCCTGCACCTGCGCCGACCCTGGGCCGGCAACGGCTCAGACAGTTAATCCCTATTTTTGCGCTTGTTTAGGTTGAATGGACGGTTTTAAGGTGCAAAACACTCCTAATTCTCTTACTTGCAGCATAAGACTTCTATTCTCAATCCAAATCCCTTTGTCCACCTATTGACCTATTCACCTATTTCAACCTCTACCCAATGAAATACCCCCCCTGCCAGATGTCACCAGTCTGAAAAACGGGTCTGATTAAAGAGCAGAGCAAAGGGATGACCCAAAATGACTGGATGGTTGAGCGGGATACAAGAACACAGTATGGGGTGGCTGCACCTGGTCCAGGTGCCAGTGGCACCAGTAGCGCCAGGGTCGCCAATAATACTCCCACCAGAGGATACTTTGAACACTTTTTCGGGGCAGCAGTTTTTCATTGCCCTGGTGTCAGGGATAGTGCTGGCCTTTGGTTTTCAGCTGCTGCTGACTAACCTATCGGTGGCCCTGGGTATTTCTATCCTCGGGCGTGGCAGTTCTGGCAAAAACTCTAGCGGCAGTGGTAGCAGCACGCCTATCACCACTGCTGTGGGCCTTTGGACCATCATTACGGTGAGTCTGGCTCTGTTTCTCGCCTGCCTGCTAGCGGTTCTGTTAAGCCTTTACAACAGCGCCCTACTGGGAGCTATTACCGGACTGGTAATTTGGGGTACCTATTTTTGCTTACTGTTTTGGGTCAGTTCTACCACGGTTGGTTCCCTAATCGGTTCGGTAGTAAAAACGGCTACGTCTAGCTTTCAATCTCTGATGGGTACTGCAACCTCTGCGCTTGGCGCTCGAGCCGCCAGCAATCAGGTTGTGGCTACTGCCGAGGCTACCGCCGCTGCCGTGCGCCAAGAACTCATGTCTGGCTGGGACAACAATGATGTAAAAGAGACGCTGCGCGACTACATATCGACCCTGCGATCGCCAAGTATTGATACCAACGCTCTAGAGTCCGAGTTTGAGCGACTGCTGAACGAGTCTGGAGTTGCAGCCCAGGTCGACCGCGATTCTTTAGCCCAGATCGATCGCAGTGCTTTTGAGCAACTGGTGAGCCGTCGCACCGATCTATCGCCTCAGGAAACTCGTCGGATTGCCGATCGCCTGTACCAGAGCTGGTGTCGGGCTGTGGGTCAGACTTCGGATAGTAATTCTTTGGCCCAGATCACCGATTACCTGAAGTCGGCCCAGCGGGATGACCTGATGTCGGGCCAGCTGCGCGATCGCCTCGACCAGCTGCTGTCCAGCAATAAAAACAACAATCAGTCAGGCTCTGGGGCAGCACCGGGGTGGCTGCAGCAGGGGATGGGCATGCTGATGGGCGTTGCCATGCAGCGGCTCGACCTCAACGATATGGACTTGTCCGATATTCTGCGCCAGCTCAAGCAGGCGCGGAGCCAGGTGGGTGGCACCGTGGCCTCGCTGGCATCGAGTGAAGAAAACGAAGCTTACAACGTTGTCAAAGCCGATGTCGAAGCCTATCTCTCTAGCGCCTATCCCTGGCAGCTTCAGCCCGCGCGGATGAAGCAAGAGTTCTGGCAGGTCATCTACGACCCCGCTGCCGATCCTGGTCAAATGCGTCAGGCACTGCTTCCCCTCAATCGTGCTTTCTTTGCCGATATTTTGTCCCAGCGGGGCCTGCTGACTCAGAAGGAAATTTCCCAGGTGTCGGCTCAGCTTGAGGATGTTCGTCGGCATGTATTGGCAGAGGTATCTGAACGATATCGCATTGAGGCAGCCAAGACCCTGCAAACTCGGATCTACACCTTCTTGCAGCGGTCTACCCGCGACGAGCTGCTGGCCAGCGACAGCGGCGATCGGTTCGCCCAGGTCATTGATGACCCCTATGCCAAAGCTGAAGATCTGCGCGATCGCTATGCGGTCTTTGGTTACGTCACCTTCCGTGATGCCCTGCGATCGCGGGGTGATCTCAGCGAAACTGAGATTGATCAGGTGGCTCACAACCTAGAGCGATCGATGAATAATGTGGCCGCCGATGCCGCCGGGCTACAGTCTGCGGCTACAGCTCGAATCGATAACCAGTGGCAGGCGCTGCAAGACTACCTGCGCTCCACCGGCAGATCTGAACTTAACCCTGAAGGCATTAAGGCTGACATTCAAACCCTGCTAGCTGAGCCCGATGTGGGCATGCATCAGGTGCGTCAGCGGCTTGCCCAGTTCGATCGCGATACTCTGGTGCAGCTGCTCAGCCAGCGCAACGATCTGAGCGAAGATCAGGTTCAGCAGACTGTTGATCAAGTTGAGGCCAACTGGCATCAGTCTATTCACGCTCCTGCCGCCCTAAGCGCCCAAGCGAAAGCCAGGTACGACGAAGCAACTACGGCGATCGAAAACTACCTGTTAAAGACCGGTAAGCCTGAGCTCAACCCAGCTGGCATCAAGCGCGACCTTGATCTGTTGGTGCACGACCCTAAGCTAGGTCTTCAAGCCGTGCAGTCACGCCTGTCCGATATGGACCGCGACACCCTGGTGAAGCTGCTCAGTCAGCGAGGTGATTTGACCGAGGCCGAGGTCAATCAAACCATCGACGACCTTCAAGGGTCTGTCAGCGACCTGCTCAAGCTGCCCCAGCGCTTAGCCCGTCGGGCCAAGACCCAGGTAATGTCCTTTGAGATGGCGTTGGAAGACTACCTGCGCAATACCGACAAGGCCGCCCTCAACCCTGAAGGCATCAAGCGCGATCTGAAGCTACTGCTGCAAGACCCACGCTTAGGGGCCGACCGACTGCAGACCAGGCTCTCTAGAATCGATCGCGATACCGTGGTCGCCCTGCTCGCTCAGCGCCCTGATATGACCCAGACCGAGGCTGAAGCCGCCGTCGACCGGGTGCTGGAAATTCGTCACCAGTTCGTAGCTCAGATTCGCCATGTGCAAGAGCAAGTACAAGGCGTTGTTGAGGGCATTCTCGCTCGCATTCGTCAGTACCTCGATTCCCTCGATCGGCCCGAGCTAGACTACTACGGCATCAAGCGCGACCTGCAGCAGCTCATGGCTGACCCAAAAGCTGGTTTTGAGGCCCTGCGCGATCGCCTTAACCAAGTTGACAGCGATACCCTGGTGGCCCTGCTTAGCTCCCACGATGCTATTTCCCAGGCCGATGCCCAGCGCGTCATTGCTCAGGTAGAAGAGGTGCGGACTACGGCTCTCAGCAAAGCTGAGCAACTTGAGCATGAAGTCGAGAAGCGACTGACTGAAATGCGCTACCAGGTTGAAAAGCAGGTGGAAGATACCCGCAAAACTGCTGCCGCCGCCTCCTGGTGGATCTTTGGTACCGCTACGATATCAGCCATCTGCGCCGCGATCGCAGGCGCGATCGCAGGTACGCTGGTCACCGCCCTCTAGCCATCCTCGCTAGGGCCTCGCTATGGTGAGAGCAGCCACCCTCGGTAGGGTGGCTGCTTCTTGTTTTCTAGGGTTTGTTTTCTAGAGTGAACCTGCGCCCTAGTTCGATTCAGCCCAGTTCGATTTAACTATGACCTCTAACATACCTACTGTTGACTATGGGTTCTTACTGGTTTAAGCCTCTTTTTGCTCCCCTAGCTGTGGGCCTAGCTCTGGTGAGCTGCGCCGCGTCTGTTCCAGAGAATGGCCCAGCTAGCGAGACCGCTCCCGCACCTGCTCAAGAAACCGCCCAAACTTCGGCCCCTCCAGTAGTCGAGTCGGTAGAGCCAGTCACCCTGATTGAGGGTTTAGAGCATCCCTGGAGCATGGTCTGGCTACCCGATGGCGACATGCTGATTACCGAGCGTCCTGGGCGGCTGCGTCGGGTCAGCAACGGCGAATTAGACCCCACCCCCATTGCTGGCGTTCCCGATGTGCT
Source organism: Nodosilinea sp. LEGE 07298 (assembly GCF_015207265.1). GTDB lineage: Bacteria > Cyanobacteriota > Cyanobacteriia > Phormidesmidales > Phormidesmidaceae > Nodosilinea. Next base: position 8,105 of record NZ_JADEXE010000125.1, read on the forward strand.
GGCCTTGAGCCAGGGAGGGCTACTAGACCTCGCCCTGCATCCCCAGTTCGAAGACAACGGCTTGATTTACTTCGCCTATGCCGACGGTACTCAGCAGACTAATCGGACCCAGGTAGCCCGTGCTCGCCTAGACGGCGACACTCTTACCGACTGGACCGTGATTTTCACCAACAACCGCGATAAGTCTGGTGGGCAGCACTTTGGCTCTCGTCTACTATGGCTGCCCGACGATACCCTGCTGGTGGCCCTCGGTGACGGCGGCAACCCGCCCTTACAGCTCGAAGGTGAGCTAATTCGTAATCAGGCCCAAAATCGTCAGTCTCTCCTGGGTTCGGTCGTGCGCATTACTGACGAGGGCGATGCACCCGCCGATAACCCCTTCGTCGACGAGGCCGACGCTAACCCGCTGGTTTGGAGCTATGGTCACCGCAATATTCAGGGGCTCTCCCTTGACCCTGAAACCAACCAGGTTTGGTCTACCGAGCACGGCTCTCGTGGGGGCGACGAACTCAACCGGCTGGAACCCGGCGAAAACTACGGCTGGCCGGTAGTTACCTACAGCGAAGAATATTCCGGTGGACCTGTCTCTACCGAACAGTCACGCCCCGGTATGGTCGACCCAATCACCTATTGGACACCGTCCATTGCGCCGTCAGGGCTAGCGGTGTATCGGGGCGATCGCTACCCACAGTGGCAAGGGCAACTTTTTGCCGGTGGGCTAGTGTCCCAAGATGTGAAACGCATTGAACTCGATGCCAGCAGCGGCAGCGTGGTTAACGAAACGTCCATTCCCATTGGTCAGCGGGTACGCTCCGTGAGTCAGGGACCAGACGGCTTTCTCTACGTGCTTACCGATGAGTCCAATGGGCGGCTCATTCGCCTTGAGCCAGCTTCCTAAACGCTCGCCTGTATCCTGTCTATAGCTATCTGCAAAAAACCAAAAAACAAAGGGCACCCCCGCTAAGTGGGAGTGCCCTTTTGCCTATGGGGCTCAGCCTTCGGCCCTAGATAAAATAACGAAATGCTTCAGCGACGGCATCTGGAGGGGATGAGTGCTCCAAAATCCCCCTGAGGTGCCTTGCCCTGAAACGTCCTTGGGTTAGGAATGGACCCAGGTTGAGATGTTTCAGGGTGTGGCCAGCTCAGGCCGCGTAATCAAATACTGCATCGAGATAGAGGCGGTTAATGCGGCGATCGCTGATGCCGTTTTGCATTAAAAATAGCGACAGTGCGGCGCAAAATACCCGATGCTGGCTCCAAGACGGATGGGTTTCTACGTAGTCACGCATTGCTTCAAATAGCTCCTCGGGCACCTCTACACTCAAACTAATTCTCGATGCCATTGCTGTCATTGATTGCTCACTCATCTCCACTTCCCCAATCTGAAATTAGACGCTAAAATACTGCCCCTACCAACTTTCCTCGGAGGCCGGATCCCTTACTGACAGGGAATTTAGAGGCCACCCATGGAGTTGAAACAGAAGCGCTGTGTAAGCTGGTCGCACCATTGTCACCAGACTGCCAGGGGATGTCAATCTTGCCAACCGCTCCCTAATCCGCTACCCCAAATCTGCTTTAGACGAGGCTTAAGGGGTTTCAGCGATCCCCGCCAAAACCATCTGTAGCTACTGCTACATAATAGATCGCATGTACCTGTGGACAACCTCAATTTTCAGTCTTAGCTCAAACGACTGATACAGCGTTCGCACTTGGGGAAAACCTGGGCATAGCTGGGGAAAACCCTGGGGAAAATTCAAAAAAAAGCAGAAGAAAATATAAAATCCAGCTAAGCCAAAATTATTTAATGATTTCCCCAATTCCACCTGCACCTAGATTGAGCGATCGCTACTAGCGACCCTGTCCGTAGCACTTTTTGGGTTCAGCCCATCTCATCTAAGGTCGTAAATCTAGACCATCCGCCTGATCGTCACTATCGTGGTAGAGCGCATCAAGGGTTTGCTTTTGCTGACGGCGCGACGGGCGGCGATATTTTTTAGCCTGAAGCCTCGGTTCCTGGTGCTGCTGCCCTCTTTCGCCCACTCTCACCTTGTGTGCCGCATCGGGGTCTCGCTGCCGCTGAAGGTTCTCCTCGTAGGCTAGAGCCTCCTCCAGCAGCGTCAGGTAGAAGTCGTAGCGCGGCCAGTCAGCATCTACCACGCAGCCGGGGGCACCCCGGTGCAGGCAGTCGCTAAACTGGCATTGCCCCTGAGCTAACCGCTGCCGCAATTCTGGAAAACACTGGCCTAGAGTGGCTGGGGTTAGGGTTAGATCCGGTTGGTTAAAGCCAGGCGTATCGGCCAGCAAACCACCTCCCGGTAGTTCAAACAGTTCAACATGGCGGGTGGTATGCCGCCCCCGGCTCAGTTTGCCCGATACCGCTCCTGTTCTCAGGCTAGCCTGGGGAATGAGCCGGTTGATCAAACTCGATTTACCTACCCCCGACGGCCCGGAGATAACGGTTGTACGCCCTTGCAGCAGTGGCTGAAGCGTTTCAAAGGGGGCGTTTTCTTCCTGAACGCTCATGATGGTAACCGCATAGCCCCACTGGTTGAGCTGGTCTTGCCAATAGCGTCGAGTATCGGCACTGATCAGGTCTTGCTTGTTGAGCAAGACGCTCACCGGCACTCCTGTAGACTCAGCCTGAATCAAAAACCGCCCCAGTTGTTGAGGGTCTAGGTCAGGTTCAGCCAGAGCAAACACCAGCAAAATGTGATCGACGTTGGCCAATGGCGGACGTTCAAGCACGCTTTGCCGGGAGGCTATAGCGGCGATCGCCGCTCGCCCCCCGGCCCAATCGACCCCCTCCAGGCATACCCGGTCTCCCACCATCACCTGTTGACCGGTTTTCTTAAGCCGTGCCCGACGGGTGCACAGCAAAATATCTCCTGACACCTCAGAGAGCGCAGCAGAATCGGACACAGCAGGGTCCAACTTAACCCGGTAGTAGTTGGCCTGAATAGCAATCACTAGCCCCCAAAGGCCAGCATTGTCAACACCGTTGGGGCCGCAAGATGCCATTACTTAGGCCGGACGTCGCACGTGCAGAACAAAATAGTCGGTGCAGTCCTGTAGGTGCTCTATGGTATAGCCCTCCATAGTCAAGCTATCGGGCACCTGCTCTACGGGTTCACCGGCATCAATCCACACTTCTAGCAAAGCTCCTGGAGCCATTTTTTCAAGCTGGAGCTTGGTGCGTACAAAATTGATGGGGCAAGGGGTACCCCGCAAGTCTAACTGACTATCTATAGGGGCAGACGCTGAATAACTCATCCGCGAAATAGCCCCCCTAAAAAGCCTTCAATACCGCCTCGGTTGACCTTCTCGCCGCGAATTTCCGCCAGTTTTTCAACCAGCTCGCGCTCTTCAGGCTTGAGCCGAGTCGGAATATCGACCTGTACTGTAATCAGATGGTCGCCCCGGCTGACTGGGTTACCCAGTTTAGGCACACCGCGATTGTCAAGGGTGAGCACAGTGGCAGGCTGGGTACCCGCTGGCACGTCAAGTTCTTCAGGCCCATCAACGGTATCAATGGTAAGCTTGCAGCCCAAAATTGCCTGCAAATAGCTGATTTTTAAGTCAGAAAGAATATTGATGCCGTCGCGCTTGAAGACGGCGTCTTCGGCCACAAACAAGTAAACGTACAGGTCACCCGCTGGGCCACCCCGCAGTCCAGCATCGCCTTCCGACGACACCCGCAGCCGGGTGCCATTGTCAACCCCCGCCGGTACAGTAATTTTAAGCTTCTTGGTCTCCTGAGTCTGGCCACTGCCGCCGCATACCTCACAGCGGTCCTCGATGACCTCACCAGTGCCGCTACAGGTGGGGCAGGCCGATACCTGGGTAAAGCTGCCAAAGGGCGTACGAGTGGCCCGACGCACCTGGCCTGTGCCGCCGCAAGTGCCGCAGGTCGTGGGGCGCGTACCGGGTTTGGCACCACTGCCAGTACAGGTGCCACAGGTTTCTAAATGGCTGATTTTAATTTCTTTTTCGCCACCAAAGACGGCCTCTTTAAAGTCGAGGCGCAGGTCGAGGCGCAGGTCGTCGCCTCTCGTCGGTCCACGTCGCCGGGTACCCTGGCCCGCACCACCCGAGAAGCCACTAAAGAAGCTCTCAAAGATGTCGGCAAAGCCACCCATGTCGCCAAAGTCCTGGTAGCCACCAGCCCCAGCGCCTATTCCGGCTTCCCCAAAGCGATCGTAGCGAGCCCGAGTCTCAGGCTCTGAAAGCACCTCGTAAGCACGATTAATCTCTTTAAAGGTATCTTCGGCCCCAGGATCCTTATTGACATCCGGGTGATACTTGCGGGCTAATCGGCGATAAGCCCGCTTGATCTCGTCTTGGTCGGCGTTGCGCGAAATACTTAGAATGTCATAGAAATCACGGGCCATAGGGGACTACCTAGACAACTCCAGCAACAATCAAACATTAAACCATTTTAAAAGGAGTGCCCACTTTGACCAGGGGTGATACCCGTCCTAACCATAACCTTAGTCGATCGCTTCATAGTCAGCAGTGACGGTAGCATCTAAATCTGAGTCACTATCGTAGGTAGCCTCATCGTAGTCACCGTTATCTCCGGCATCAACACCGGCAAAATCTTCCGCCGCAATATCCATGTCTACATCGACACCGCTGTCGGTATCGCGGTAAACATTGGTACCAACGGCAAAGATAGCTGATTGCAGGGCGTCAATACACCCTTGGAAGATACCAACGTCAATGCTAGGGGACTGGGTAGCAGTCCGCAGCTCATTGGCCTTCTCTTCTAGGTCGGCTCGGGCCACATCGTCGAGCAGGCTGCCATGGTCGCGCAGGGTCGCTTCATAACTGTAGAACAGGTTGTCGGCGCGGTTAGTAAGCTCTGCAATTTGCCGCCGTTGCCCGTCTTCATCAGCGTAGGTTTCGGCTTCTAGGCGCATGCGGGTAACCTCGCTGTCGCTGAGGCCACCCGTGTTGGTGATACAAATTCTCTGGGCTCGACCGGTCCCCTTATCGAGGGCCGCTACATTGAGAATGCCATCAGCATTAATTTCGAAAGATACCTCAATCTGCGGCACCCCACGCGGGGCCGGGGGAATGCCAGTCAGCTCAAACTTGCCCAAACTCTTGTTGTCTTTGGCCATGGCCCGCTCGCCCTGCAGCACATGGATTTCAACGGAGGTTTGTCCATCAGTAGCGGTGGAAAACACCTGAGATTTACTGGTGGGAATGGTTGTATTGCGCTCAATAACCTTAGTAAACACCTCTCCCAGGGTTTCAATTCCTAACGATAGCGGAGTAACATCAAGCAGTAGCAGGTCTTTGACTTCGCCCCCCAGTACTCCAGCCTGAATCGACGCTCCCAAGGCAACGGCCTCATCAGGATTGACAGATCGATCGGGCGCTTTGCCGCTGAAATAGGTACTAATGGCCTGCTGCACGGCCGGAATACGAGTAGACCCGCCTACCAGGAGAATGCGATCGATGGCATCGGGGCTTAGATCCGCATCTTTGAGCGCCTGCTTAACGGGCTCTAGGGTAGCCTGTACTAGCTCTGAGGCAAACTGCTCAAACTGGGCCCGAGTGAGGGACATCTCTAAATGTTTGGGACCAGATTCATCGGCCGTAATAAAAGGTAAATTGATCGAGGTCGAAGGCATGTTTGACAGCTCGATCTTGGCCTTTTCGGCGGCTTCACGAATGCGCTGAAGTGCCATGCGATCGGCAGATAGATCGATGCCTTCGGTCTCGCGAAAGGCGGCGGTCATCCATTCAACAATACAGTTGTCAAAGTCGTCGCCCCCCAGGTGGTTATTGCCAGCGGTGGCTTTAACCTCAAAAACACCGTCACCTAACTGCAAAATAGAGACGTCAAAAGTGCCGCCTCCCAAGTCAAACACCAGTACAATCTGGTCTTGATCCTGCTTATCAAGCCCGTAAGAGAGAGCGGCTGCCGTCGGCTCGTTGATAATGCGCAGCACTTCTAGACCCGCAATGGTGCCAGCGTCTTTGGTGGCCTGCCTCTGGGCATCGGTAAAGTAGGCTGGAACAGTAATGACCGCCTGGGTTACTTCGGCACCTAAGTAGGTTTCAGCATCCTGCTTAAGTTTTTGCAGAATCATGGCGGAGATTTCTTGGGGGGTGAACGCCCTGCCGCGAATCTGCACATCTACCGTATTGTCGCGTCCGCTGACGCAGACGTAAGGTACACGACCGCGTTCAGCCTCAGTGTCTTCCCAGCGGCGGCCAATAAACCGCTTGATGCTGTAAACCGTATTTTCGGCGTTGGTGACTGCCTGGCGCTTGGCGAGCTGGCCCACCAGGCGTTCACTATTTTTACCAAAGCCAACAATGCTGGGTACCGTACGTCCCCCCTCGGTGCTGGAAATTACAGCCGGTTTACCGCCTTCTAGCACGGCGACACAGCTGTTGGTTGTTCCTAGGTCGATACCAATTACTTTACCCATAGCCCACGGTGCTCACTTGATCGTTCGCTATACCCTTCTAAGAATCGGCCCAGATTGCTCTGTATCCGGACTAACTGTGACTAGGTTGCCCGCTTGTGCTCGGGAAGTTATCGTCGGCGGCGGCAATTTTCAGGGTAAGTGACTCACACTAAGGCAGTTAAGGGGGCAACGATGCTCTATTAAGAGCAACCCTATCGGCGCTAAAGTGCCATAACTATCGACTTATTCGGATACGTCACCATCTTCAGGAGCGGCATCACTGGGGCTATCTTCTGGTGGAGCGGCTACCTTCACCATAGCGTGACGCAATACCCGATCGCCCAGCTGATAACCCCGCACGAACTCTTCGATCACTGCCCCTTCAGGGTGATCTGCGGTAGGTTCACGCATAACGGCCTCATGCAACAGTGGGTCAAACTCTTGGCCCTCAGCTCGCATGGCCGAAACACCTAAACGTTTAAGAGTCTCAACTAGCTGCTTGTAGACACTTTGATAACTTTTGTGAATAGTCATCTCCGCTTCGGTTTGTGGTTTGATCTGCGATCGAGCCCGCTCAAAATTATCCACAACCGGCAACAACTCGATAACGGTGTCGCCTTTAATCTGGGTAGCTAACTCGTCTTTTTCTTTGCTGGTGCGCTTGCGGTAGTTCTCAAAGTCAGCAGCAATGCGCATTGATTGATTAGCCCGATCTTCGAGCTGCGCCTTTAGCCCCACCACCTGACGCTCCAGATCGGCAACGGTTGCAGCATCAACACTGCCTCCCTCCGCAGACGGTGGTTTGGCGGGATCAACAACAGTAGATGCCGCTGCCTCGACTACGTCGTCAAAGTCAATATCGACGGCGGCGTCGTCAAGGAGTTCTTCGATCGCTTCAGGTTCAGAAGCGGGATCGTGTTCGGGGTGGTGAATGTCGTCAACCATGCTGATACGTAACCCGACGGTGAATGCAACAGTTTTGCCAGGACTTAAAGCCTACCCCAACGGGAAATACCCCTGCTACAGTGGCTTGCCTTTGGCACTGTCTCTAATTCTATCGTGGATTGCAGGTTTCACCGCAGCAAGTTCCCTATCTCTGTAGAGCAAACGCACAATCGCAGTGACGAGTTAAGACTTAATTCGCTGCCATTGGTTACTTGACGGTTTGGAATACTTTCTGGGCAGCACCACTATCTGGTAAATGTCGTGGGCAATATCCAGCGTTTTGTCCAGGGCGTGCGCGGCGGCTGAGATATTGAAAATCAACCTGAGGAGGCGTTTATCTAGGCGAGAAACTGACGATCTATCCTGATGACCCGAGGTTGGATGCGGAAAAGAAACTGGGAGTTCTACACCGGGCGCGAATATTGGGATCGCAAGTATGGATATTTGGCTTTTGGCGGCTCAGCTTATGTTCAGCGGCGCGGCTAACCCATCGGCGGAGGCCAGCGCGAGTTGGGTGACCGGACCCGAAGCGATGACCCTCGGGTCCGGATCTTCGACCATCGCACCCCTGCCTTCAGCCCCCAAGCCAAACCTCTATGAATCCTTAGACCAGGGGGCCTACCACAACCCCGGCTTAAAAAACAATCGAACTATGGCGGTAGCGACCCCAGCGACTGTCCAGCAGGCCCCGTCTATGGATGCAGCTGTTAACAGCTGGCCTAGACCCAACCAGGTGATGACCCCTAACCGTCGCTCATCGCCACCGCTGGATAGCGCCTATCTAAAGCCGGTTACTGGCTCACAGCTCTACCAGTTTCGTGCGGCGGCCCTAGCGGCTGGTGAGCTATACGCTCAGGCGTTGCCCCAGCGGTATCTTGACCAGTGGCAGCGGGCGTTTATGTCGCCCACCCATAGCGATTGGCAGGGCTTGCTGACCGCCGAGGCCGAAACAATGGCTCGTCGACAGGGCCAGGCGACTTTAGCGATAATGGTAGGAGACTCTTTGGCCCTGTGGCTACCTCTAGACGAACTGCCCCCTAACCAGCTCTGGCTTAACCAAAGTATCTCGGGCGAAACTACGTCCCATATGCTGCAGCGGCTGCACTACTTTGCCGATACTCGCCCCCAAACCATTCACATCATGGCAGGTATCAACGACCTCAAAAATGGGGTGCCTGAGGCTGATGTGCTAGATAACCTGTATCAAATGATGACTCGTCTCAAGCACCAGCATCCTCAGGCCCAGCTGGTGGTGTACTCCATTTTGCCGACGCGGCTGAGAGAGTTGCCGAGCGATCGCATTCAGCGCGTCAATCAGCGGCTGGCTATATTGAGTGCTTACCAAGGGGCTACTTTTGTCGACCTACAGCCTACCTTTAGCGATAGCCAGGGCTTGCTGCGCCTAGACCTGACCACCGACGGGCTACATCTTAGCCCGTCGGGGTATAACCTTTGGCAAACGGCCCTAGGCGGTTCTTAAACGAGGTCTGTGACAGTACCGGTTGAAACCCACCAGAATCTGTAAAGGTTTACCAAGGTCGGGTGGGGTCGGGATCATCTCTTTCTTCCCCTGAGTTTGTGTGCTAGGGCCGCGCCATAATAGGATCAGCTATTGCCCTTTGCCCGAGCGAATACCCGTGCCTAAGCGATCTGCCAAACCCAAACTGGGAAGACTGCAGAAACTTGACCCCACCGACTACTGGCAGACCCAGGCCGATTTTCAGCAGTGGCTAACGGAGCCGGAGACCCTAGAGCTATTGAGTGAAGCCGTAGGGCTTGAGTTAGCGCTGCCGGAAACTACTGATGAAGCACAACTGGAAACCCACGCCCTGCTGCTAGAGACCGATAGCGAACTGCCTCTGCTGCTAGCCGCCCACTTGGGTACACCTGGTTCGGCTGACCTGGGCCGTCTGTTAACCTGGGCAGCGGCGGCTGAGGCGGCGACGATAATCTGGGTAGCTCCTGGGTTTGCTGAGGACGTCTCCCTTACCTTGGACTGGCTTGGCCAGACTAGCCAACTGATGTTTCTAGGCGTGGCTGTAGAGCTATGGAGCATTGGCAAAGCGGCTATGGCGGCCAACTTTATTCCCACCTGCGGTGCTGTAGAGGATATCGATGCCGAGCTTGAGGAGGCAGAAACAGCTGAAAGTGAGGTTGAGGTGGCAGAAACAGCTGAAGGTGAGGTTGAAGCAGAATTCCCTAGTGAGCCGGAACCAGAACCCCTCAGCGAACTTCAGCAGGAAAATTTGGACTTTTGGAGTGGCCTGTGCGATCGCCTCGATCGCCAGGGCAGCCTGGTCAAGCCCGGTTCACCTTCGATCGAGGCGACGATGGGCTTTGCCATCGCCCGGGCGGGGTTTCGCCTCAATGTCATTCTCGATCGCGACCACAACAGCCTTTATACCGAGCTGCTGCTGTCGGGGATCGATGCCCAGCCCCACTTTCACCTGCTGGCCCAAGAGCGCGAGGCGATCGCTGCCGATATTGGCTTGCCGCTGATTTGGGATGGTACTGGAGATCAGACCTGTATGGTGGCCAGCGCCCTAACGGATGTCGACTTGGGCGATCGCAACCTGTGGCCCACCTACCAGGCCTGGTTTTGCGACTGCCTGGAGCGCTTCTACGAAACCTTCTTTGACCGCATTAAGCAGCTCGATGCCAATAGCTATCAGCCCCTGCCTCGCCATCGAGCCACCGACTTGAACGACGCGCTCATTTTGCCAGCGCAGCATCGGGGGTGAGGGGGTGGATGGGTGGATGGG
>NZ_JADEXE010000569.1 GCF_015207265.1 Nodosilinea sp. LEGE 07298
ACGTAGCTTTGCAAGACTGGCAACGAAGTGGGCTACGAGTTGCGTCTACCGTTCGTCTGTCGCGCCTCGATTGTCTAGAACAGCGCCTACTCCTAGCCCAAATAGGCGCTGTTACGACTAACGATGCCAGTACCTTGAAAGCTACTTGGCGAGACCTTATTTATCTACAGTTCTGACGATAGGTAGTGCGATAAACAGCCTCAAGGGGTTGAGGGCTGGGTATTGGGATCGGGAGGAATTTCTGGGTGGGGTTGCAGCAGATCGGGTTTGATCTCAGGCAGCGACTCGGGCACAGCCTTTTCCTTAAGCAAAGCCTCTACAGATTGGGTGTCTGCCCCACCCACCAGGGGCACCGAGGCCTGGTGCTTTCGTTTAGCTTCGTAGAGATCGGTCAGCCGATCTTGCATGTCTTGCAGCCAGCCGTTGTGTTCACTGCGAATGGTCTCTTCGGTACTGACTACAAGCTTTTCAAAGTTTTTGAAGCTCGCTTGCTCGGTGGCCGAGAGCGAGTACCACCAGGTGCGAATATCGTAGAGCGCATCGGCAGACTGGTTATAACCCATGAGCGTAACCTCTACCCGGCGATACTCTAGGTAGTTGACCAATGCAGCGGCTAGGGCCGCCGTCACCGCAACCCAACTTTGAAACCCGATCGCGGCCAGCAGGGTGCCAAAGCCACCAAAAATATAAACACTGGTCTGCAAAATTTGGTGCTGGCGATCGTAGCTGCGGGCCTTGCGCCGATACCAGTCAAACTGATCTTCTAAGCGGTACTTAATATAGCTCTCTGGGTCTAAGTCAGAGGTGCGATCGGGGTCTTTAGGCAAACTGTCGGCTTCTTCTTCGATCGCAAACAAAAACTTCCAAACCTGATTGGCTAGCCGATGCACCAAAGCTGATAAGCGAGCGACGACCCAAAACACAGCGCCCATCCGTAGGCGAGTCGGTCTTTGGTCTTCGTAGGGAAATAGAGCCCGCTGGTGGACAATACTGCCCTTCAACCGTTTGCTAATCTGCTGAATCTTGTCGGCTAGTTCTGTATTGCGATCGCTCTGATACTGCTTAACCCGAGTGCGGTAATAAAAAATTTCCATTTTGAGCGCTTCGGCATTGCCCCGCAAAATCACCCAGTTATCGCCTCTACCAAACTTGACACCAAAAGCCCGTAGTGCCGTCATCGTAATGGGAAGAATGATCAGCAGCAGATTGAGCACCCCTAACCCAACGTGCTGTGGCTCGCCAAAAAGCAAGCTCAAGGGTAGCTGTTTGTTTAGTTCTGCTCGGTTTTCAGGCGTAGCCACTTGGCTAAGAATGACGGGATGAGCTACCGCCAAGACCACAACTAACAGCGCTAAGAGTGTAATCAGTCGCTCAGTAAAAAGAAACCGCTCCTGAGATCGGGTGGCATTTTGGCTATAGACTCGATACCTCTCATAGGCACTGTTGAGCAAGCTCGGAGAAGCCGCATTGTGATCGGGGGCAGGCAGAGAATTGGGGGGCTCTGGGGG
>NZ_JADEXE010000126.1 GCF_015207265.1 Nodosilinea sp. LEGE 07298
GACCCTCCTCGGTCTCGTCGTACGACTCAACATCAATACCGGGTAAACCCAAGAGCTCTGTCAGTAGAGGCACCATAGCCATAACGTATAGTAACGGCTACTTCAGCATACTCATTCCAGGAGAGCCCTTTTGACTGCGCCAATCAACCTTTTCAGACTGGCTTCATAAACTCCGTTAGACTTACTCCATAGACGCTTTTAGACTGCCCTGATCGACTTCCCCAGACTGGCCATACAGACTCCTTCTAACTGCGCTAATCGACCGTCATAGACTCTTTCCATGGACTTCTTTTGACTACCCTGATCGATTTCTCTAGACTGACCTTATAGACTCTTTTAGACTTTTCCGTCGACTTTTTTGAAAGGGAGTTTTTTAGAGCAAGTTGTGGCTACACAAACACATTTCCATTCATTTATACTGGCAACCACAACAGGCAAGTTTTCCTATAGTCTTCCTGCTCACGCCCTGGGGCCACTCATCTAAACTCACCTTGGATAGTAGCCTTCCAATATCTCCCCCATATCGCAAATCGATCTTTGGGAGCAAAGAATTATTAAGCATTCCCTGAACCAATCATGACCATCTCGCGCAATACCCGTATCGTCGTGTACGTCTCTGGGGCTGAGGCCAAAGCCATCAGGCGGGCGGCTCAACCAATACACCCGGCCACTTTCCTCCGAGACCTCGGCCTACGTCCGCCTCCAGCGACCGTTACCCATCGAGATGTCTATGCCCACCTCAGCCAATGGAACAAATTATTGGATCACCTCGGGCGACGATATGCCACAGTAGCGCCCCCCTCTCTACTCCAAGACTTGAGTGACCTGCGCCAGTCAATCCTAGAGACACAGCGCACCTTAATCACACCCACTCCTGAGGGCGAGGGCGATCATGTTCATCAAGATCGTTAAGGGCAGCAACGCCTATGGGCTTTGTTCTTATCTACTTGACCCAGCTAAGGTCAGAAGCGCTAACCCAATCATGGCCACCAATATGGCGTGGAGTAATCCAGAGGGTTTGGCTCGTGAATTTAATTGGGTAACGTCTCGCCCTCGACATCGCCAGGTGAAACACACCATGGCTCACCTAGCCGTCAGCCTCTCACCAGGGGAACACGTTACTTCAACTCAAATGGCCGACATCTCCCTGAAAATTTTAGACAGCATGGGCTACGGGAAGTGTCCGTTCTTTGTCACCCAGCATCACGACAAAGAGTCTGCCAATGGGGTGCAGCATTGGCACATTGCCACCACCACCATTGGCGTGGATGGAGGGTGGGTCAAGGACAGCTTTAGCAAACTCAAACTGCAATATCTGGCTCGACAGCTAGAGCAGGAGATGGGCCTCACACCCCTCTCGGTTGCCCCACCAAGCCAGCGCCATAATCTCACCACTGGCGAATATCGACGCAAAGAACGCACCGGAGAAACGTTGCCCAAAGAAACGCTTTGGGATGAGATTGACCGTGCTACAAATGACCACCCCACCTTGGCTATGCTGGTGACCCGGCTCAAAGCTAGCGGGATTGAGGTTCACCTGCGACAGGCTTCAGATCCTGGAGATGGGCCTGCCTTTATCGGTATTTCCTATGCTGTTGAAGGCCATTCGTTTGCCGGTCGCCGCCTGGGGCCTGCCTACTCTATCAATGGTCTTCAACAGCACCGACAGGTTGAATATCGCCCTGACCAAGATGTCGTGCTGACTCAATTAATGGCGATGAATCAGGCCCAGTGTCAGCAGTGGCTCACCGATTATGAGGCACTTCAGCAGCTCTGGAAGGAACGTTACGCTCATTATTCTAAGGTCGCCCAAGGTGGCTCTGGTGAACCCCAGGGGAGACAACTAGATGCCGACGTTGCCCGGCTTGCTGCCTCAGAAGGAGAATCCACGTTCACCGTTGTGGGTATCCTCCGGCAGGGGCCAACGGCGCAAGCCCAACGCCTGAACCAGGGCCACTATGCGGCGCTGGAGTACTGCCAAGCCATCACTCATCAACTGACTCACTGCCAGAGTGTCCCTATATTTCAGTCAACACGAAAAGCCCTAGATATTGAGCTTTAGCTCAAGCTTCGATGGCTGCCAGTACGCTGCCGAGCTTTCCCAAGCCAAGGCTCTGGCCCAGAGCACTTATGCTCTGGGCCAGTTGCGCTCAAAAGTGGACTCGCTTTAGACTAGGCTGCCTTGTGCCAGTTGTCTCAATGCCTGATTTTGCCGTTCTACCTAAACGTCGCAGCCTAACCTCTCGATTGACTAGGATGCTTTGTGTGGCAAGGGTTTTCGCAGGAGATGCAGCTGCGGTAGGGTTGCAGCGCGGGACAACTAGCCAGTCACTACAAAGGAATTAAGTTGCCCCAAGTCGCAGCTTCACCACTTTAGCGCCTAATAACCCAGCTCTATAGTACACTCTGTTTTTAGGGAAAGCATGGCGGGCAAACGTCAAAACGATTGTGGTGACTGTATTTTGACCCCTTTTGTGCCTTCCCTTTCAATTGGCTGGTGAGATATTCAGGATCATTGGTGAGTTCGTATTTTGATATTGATGGTGAGGCGATCGCAACACCGCAACTTGTCCAAAAAGTACCCTCACAGGTAATGGAAAATTTCATATACGATTTGCACAATAAAGCTTATGGCTGAATGAGACGATCGCTGATGTTTTCCAGGAGCCGATTTTTACATGTTTGGATAGGTTTTTGGCAGTTAATGGAGCTATCTGATCCATTTTGCGCGATGCTGTGAGAAACCTGCCTGAATCAGCAGGAATTACAAACCTTAAACAAACTGCTTTTTAAGAAACAGGAGATTGAGTAATGCCGACTCAACAACTGCCGGAGATTGTTTCAAATCACCCAAAGCGTTTACCTGAGGTTTTTAAACAAGCGCCCACGCTCACGAGCTTGAACTCTAAGTGGAACGGTATTACCCTGGAGGCTTTTTGTCTTCCACCGGGAGAAACCCCCGAATTCTGCCTTGAGCATTATGTTATTGGCATTAGTCTTGGGCAAAGGGTTCATGTAAACCAGGTTGTAGAAGGTAAGTTCCATAAAACAATCGTTCTTCACGGGGCGATTGTGATTTGTCCTATCCATAGTCGTCACTTTTTCCGCTGGGACAACGAGATGCAAACGCTCTCGCTGAGCTTGCAACCGGAGTTATTAAACCTGCACGCGCTCGAGCTATTAGGAACAGATGGTGTGGAATTGATTCCCAAACTTGGCATTCAAGATGGGCTGATTTATCAGATTGGATTGGCACTGCAAGCAGAACTGCGATCGCAAGGCTGTGGTAGTCGCTTGTATGCTGAAACACTGGCAAATACACTAACAATCCATCTTTTACGTCATTACTCCACTCAAAACCATCGAACTCTAGACTGCAATGGTGGACTTGCTCAACACAAATTGAAATTAGTCACAGACTATATTAACAATTATTTAGAGCGTGAGTTGAGTTTGAAAGAACTGGCGGCGATCGCCCAAATGAGCCAGTATCATTTCTGCCGTGCGTTTAAGCAGGCAACTGGGTTTAGCCCGCATCAGTACTTAATTCGACAACGGGTAGAAAGAGCCAAGCAATTGCTAAAAAAAGGTGGGATGAGTCTTAGTGCTGCGGCGATCGCCTGTGGCTTCACCCATCAAAGTCATCTTCACCGTCATTTCAAACGCCTGACTGGGGTGACGCCTACAACATTTTTAAATTCATAAAACGTTACTTAACTCATCGCACGATTGTGCAATAACCGCACGATTGTGCAGGATGTTGCAACCGGGTCGATCTATAGTCAACCTATTCATTGAAAAATTAGGTCAAGGGTTAACCCAATTAGAATTGACTTAAATAAAGGTGCTGAAACGATCGACATCATAGTTCCCGAAAATCGAATTTCTGATAAATTGTTAGGAATACTTTCACAGCATTATTTGAGGCCGCTTGTAAGTACGAAGACCCAATCAAATATAAGACCATGTAGGTTGCGGTTGAGGCACGAAACCCAACGCCCTCATGGGTTACGCTATCGCCAACCTATCCTACATTTGAATTAGCCCAGCTACTTAGTACTCCTCTAGCTGATCCTGCCTCAGATCGAGATCGAGAGAGGTATGGGGAGCGATCGCAATCTGTTGTGAACTTCCTGGAGCAAATCTGCTATGAGCTTCGCAATCTCGACATTACACCACAAGAACGAGCGATTAAACTACACTGCAACCCATGCCTTCAATATTGAGCATATCTTTATAATCCGCGAGTTGCTAAGTTTTTCTCGCTCATAAAATCCCCTGAACTCAATTGTTGGACAGCTCAACTTTGATTGACTGCTTTCGACCCAAGCTGTACGTATGCTGCACTAATTGAATAAGGATCTCATTTCATGGAACTCGATCTTTCCTTTCTCGTGACCCGTCAAGAATCTGATTCTACCCTCGTGCGATTCGAGGACGCTACCGACGCGAATGCCCCCCGACTGAACTATGCCATCCCGCTACCCGGCGCGTTCCAGGGCAAGCTCTACGTGGAAACCGATTTTCTCAACGACTCCCTGCCTTGGACGAGTGCCGCCCGTGCTGCTCGGCCAAAGCGACCAGCGATCCGCGACTTCGTGACAGCGCTGGAAAACGGCAACATGCTGGCAACGCCGCCGGTGGAGAACCTCGTGGTCTTCCCGACTGTGCCCGAAGTTCGGTTGGCGGCGAACGCAGTGCGCTTGGCTCCGATCCTGAGATCCACGGTGCTCGCCAGCGGTTCCCTGCCGGGACGTGCAGACGCTCCGTCCCCGCGCGACCCCACGACCGGCATCGGCGGCATTACCGTTCGCCCCGCGCGCGACCCCGTAACTGGCACTGGCGGCATCACCGTTCAACCGCTCGGGTCAGGAAATGCTGGCCCAGAGATCATATTGACCAGCCACGCATCCCTCGGCCTTGTCCTCGGCGATCGGGAGATCGACATCGCCCAGATCGCGGCAGAGGAGCGGGACGGCAATGTACCCGTACTCTACCAGCGCTTCGGCGGCGATTTTGGGCTGACCTACGTGCCCGAGCCGGAGGATCCTGCCGACGCTAACCCCCGCTTCGTCGTGATCGAGCACTACCGCCTGTCCAGCTTCTTCGGCGACTACGGAGCGGGGCGGACGCTCGCCAATTTCTCGCTCATGCCGGGTGAAGAAACGTCGATCTACCTGCGCACCTTTCGCCGGTCCGAGACGACCAGCAAGGAGGCGTCGAGCATCTTCGACAGCTTCACCACCGAGGCAGCGAACGAGTTCGAGTCTGACCTGATGTCCGAGACGACCAACACCGAGAGCGAGAGCGCCGCACGCACGCTGGAATCGAAATACAAGGGTTCGGGCGAGATCAACATCGGCATCGCAAAGACCAGCCACAGTGGTGAGCGCAACGTGACCCGCGAAACCGCCTCGGCCCGCGAGAGCGTGGCCAAGAACGTTGCCAAGACGACTAGCAAGCATGCTTCTAAGGCGTCCTCCAAGCGCGACGTGGAGGTGACGCAAGAGCTCGAGCAGACCGAAGAGCAGGAGTTCGAGCGCATCGTGGAGCGCAAGATCAAGAACACCAATCTCAGCCGCACGCTCAACATCGTGACACGCGAGCTGAACCAGGAATTCGCCACCTACTTCTCGCTTTACGACATCACCATCGCGTTCGTAAACGACACGGGCATCTTCGAGGTGTTTCAGGTTCACCAGATTGACGACATGATCGAGAAATACATCGCCGAGACATCCCAGGGCGGTTTAGTTGACCCGAACTCTCCTTTCGGCGCGCAGACCCCCCGCACTTTCATGCGCGAGCGGCTGCTGGAACAAGTCAACGTGGTCTACGACGTCGAGGGCACCCGACATGACTTTCTGGAAGAGGTCAGCATCGAAGGCGGGACAGAAACGGTCGGACCCGTCGGCACCGTACCGGCGGGCGGTACGCGCTATCTGCGCGTCCGCCGTCCCCGAGGGCCGGAGCGGGAGAACCCCTTCTACGAACCCGGCCGATACCCCGTGGACGGGATCGTCATGGACGTGACGCGCCACACCGTACGGACCCCAGCCGTCATCATTGACGCTCTGCTCGGCCATGGCGTGGCGCTTGATAACTACGCCCTCGGCCTCCAGCAGGAAACGCTGCGCGAGAAACAGCTCGAGAATAACAAGACCGAGCTTGCCCTGGCCCTGATCGACGCAGGCGACGCCGACCGGCTGGAGGCGTTCCGTTCGCTCTTCGGCGGGCCGGACATAACGCTTCTGCAAGAAATCGCAACGGGCGGGGAGTAGCGGCCATGCTCTTTGATCCATTCCGCAACATCGTCACTCTGGCCGGGCTCCAGACGCTCGACACTGATGCGACGGATGACACTGTGACTGACAGCGCCGCGCTGGGCACGGCGCAGCCTGCTCTGGGCGGCGGCACCCCGCCCACTGCCGACACTGCCGATATTGTCGAACCCGATCCCGATCGGGACACGGGCGAGGGCAATTTGGGGTTGGGCAAGGATCTCGGCATGAAGGTCTTTACGGGCGCGCTCTTCAATGGGGCACCCTCAATGCACGAGCCGATCCAGGGCTTTCTGGGGAACTGCCCGCTGGCCGCGGTACTCTGCGCGATGGCCCACGTCCCGGCCCAGCGCCAGCGGTTGCTAAATGACATTCTCAAGTCCTTGCGCTGCCGGTCGAATCGAACCGGCAGCGCAAGGACTTCGAATATTTCGTCAACGATCGGCCCTCGCCTCTGCCGATGGCCTCTCCGAGCGGGCCGTTCAAATCGGACCGGCTGATTGCCGTGCGGTTCCAGCGAACCTTTCTTGTCCAGGCGCTCAGCACCGACGCGCTCGAGGCGGCTCGGCTGCACAAACGGTTCAACGCGCCGGGATCGGTCCCGATCACTGGCGTCCTCTTCGTCGACCTGCGCTTCAACGCAATCCACCACATGCGGGGCTCCAACGGTGCGCTCTGGCCCTCGCTTATCGAAAAAGCCTATGCTGTGGGGCGCGGGCAGAACACCTATCAAGGATTAGAATCCACGGTCGGCCTGGCCGAGGCGATGCGCGATATGACTGGGTTCGCAGAGGAAGAACACTTGGTCAACGTCCCTGGGGATACCCTGCCCGAGATCGCTCCTGAGCGGCTGAACACTTGGCTGTCCCAGCATGGCAGAAGGCCGATTATCCTCGGCTCACCACCCAATGCTCCGTTCGTGACTGGCAATCACACCTTCGCCGTGATCGGCAAAACCAAAACGACAGTGACCGTGATCGACGCCCTCGAGTCTACGCCCACCGCGCGGGAGGTGGTCGTTCCGCTTGCCGAAATCCGCGACAACTTTCACGAGATCGTTCGCGGCCCCGGCTAAGGAGTCGGCTCTGGTCGGTGTTCCTGTTGACCAGGATTTTCAGGGCGGGGTTTCATTGCAGATTTTTGACTAGGACATACAACTTTTGTAAGCCCTACTAGACTCTGGCAAAGTTTCGATTTTGAGGCACTTGAATCGCTGAAACTCTTGTTTCTTGGTTCGTTTTCTCGATAAAAACTAGTTGTTGGGAATTGTCAAAAGCCTTGACGAAAATGGGTTTCAGAAGATTGTCCTAAAAAATGTCAGACTCCAGGCCCTAGATCATGGACTCCGGCGTATCACTTCAATCTTCAATGTCCACTCCTAGCCGAAAGCAGCCATTGTGATAGAGACAAGGTGCCGTCCAACAACTGCGCTGCACCAGAACGTATCAACTTGGCTGGTTGAGTTGCAACGGTCATCTATGTCCGGTGAGCACGATCGTTATGCTGAACCGATGAGTCCAAGGTGAATTTCTCGACATTGCCGTAACGTCAAACTGTAAACTCTTGGCAGTTAGACCAGGAAAACAGATATGTTTAGAATCGGCGAATTTTCTAAAATCGCCCAAGTTTCGGGCCGTCTGCTGCGTTACTACGATGAGATCGGACTCCTTAGTCCTAAGTTTACTGACCAGCAAACGGGTTACCGCTTTTACAGTGCGCAACAACTACCCGAGCTGAATCGTATTTTGGTGCTGAAAGAGCTCGGTTTATCGCTGGAACAGATTGCTCAACTGCCTGATCGAGATACCTCCATAGATGTAATTCGGAGCATATTGAGCATTCGTAAAGCTCAGATTGAGCAGTCGGTTCACGAAGAACTAGCACGGCTGCGTCAGGTAGAAACGAGACTACAGCAGATCGAAGCGTATGGACAGATTCAGGAGCCCAACGTTGTACTGAAATCCGTGCCAGCCCAGCAATTTCTGGCACTTCGCGAAGTTCTGCCCGACATTGATGCGGTAAAACGCCTTGTGCAGAAAATCAATCACTTTTTACCGTCCAAGGTAGGACAAAGTAGCCTTGGTCATATGGCTGTTGTCATGCATTCCCCGGTGTATAATCCCGAAGCGCTCGACCTGGAAATCGGCTACCTAATCACGGGGAAAGCCCCAGAGTCGGTCAGGCTATCTGAGGAACGGTTGTTAACCCTACGCGAATTGTTTGAGATTGAGACAATGGCAACGCTTGTTCATATGGGGCTAGTGGCTGACACCCATCAGACCTATGGTGCGCTTGGTGCCTGGATCGAGCAGCATGATTGGCAGATTGTTGGCACAGGGCGAGAAATTCTATTGCAACTGCCGCAACCCGATAAAACGGAAGAAGCCGTGTTTGAAATTCAATTTCCCATCAGCAAAATCAGCAGCAGGTTGGGAGCTTGACTTTGACGTAACGTCAAACCCTAAGCTGTGAATATCCTCAGGTTGAGGTAGAAATTGAGTATACGCAACGGAATTAAATCCAAGCAGAATCAACATGAAAAACCCAACAATTCTTGTTACAGGTGCAACTGGTAAAACTGGCGGTGCTGTCGCAATGCAACTGTTAGCTAAGGGCTATGCTGTTCGGGCACTTGTGCGATCGCGAGACAAGAGAAGCGAACAACTTTATCGGATGGGGGCTGAGATTGCTGTAGCTGATTTATTTGATCCAGAGCAACTGACGCAAGCACTTCAGGGAACTCAGCGCGCTTACTATTTGCCGATCATTCATCCTTACATGATCCAAAGTGCGACTGCCTTTGCCATTGCTGCGGGGGAGGCAAAACTGGAGGCAATTGTGCAAATAAGCCAATGGACTTCTAGCCTGTCTCATCCTTCGCTGCACACCCGCCAGATATGGCTAGTAGATCAGCTCTTTGCGAACATTCCCGGCGTGGCACACACAATTGTTAATCCAGGGATGTTTGCCGATAATTTTCTGCGCGTGGTGGACTTTGCTTCGTTGCTCGGCTTCTTTCCCATTTTGATGGGCAAAAGTCGGAGTGCCCCTGTTGCAAATGAGGACATTGCTCGGGTTGCCGTGGCAGTGCTCCTCGACCCCGAACGCCATGACGGTAAGCGCTATCGCCCCAGTGGATCTCAGCTTCTATCGGGATATGACATGGCGGCGATCGTGCAGAAGGTGCTCGGTAAGAGGGTCTTGCCAGTTGAGATGCCGATGTGGTTGTTTTACAAGGTTGCTCAACAGCAGGGTGTAGATCCCTTCTTAATCAGTTCATTGCGCTACTACGTTGAGGATAACAAGATGGGAACATTCTCATGGAATGGGGGTACCAGTGATGCAATTCTGGAACTGACGGGTGAGCCCGCCGAAGATTTTGAAACGACTGTACGGCGCTACCTTGCCATGCCTTTTGCTAAACCAACCATGACCAATCGTTTGCGTGCCTTGGTCAATTTCTTGATGATTCCTTTTTACCCCGGCTACAATCCAGAACGTTACGATCGCCGTATGCGTTTTCCCATGCCAACTCAACCTAAATTCTGCCTAAGCAGTGAGCGCTGGCGTGCAGAGCACAGTCCTCAAGTGGCAGTTCTCAGCGATCGCAAAGTTTAAGAATGGAGAAATGCTCAAGGCATAATCGGGATAGGGAGAATCCTCACAAGTCCCCCCTCTCACACCACCCGGCATGCGGGTCCGCACCGGGCGGTTCCTCAGAAAGGTTTAGAAGTCAAAACCCTCTCGGCTTTTGACCCCCAGAGTTGGCTACACCATTAAGCGCCGTTCCTATAGCTCCCCCGATCGGGTTCAACGCTCAGAACGAGCCCCGGTGGCTCCTCTCTGCTTTCCATGGTTCGGCCCAACACCAGAGTCCGGCCCATTACAGGCTGGCGTTTGGCTACTATGGCCTCGGCTGACTTCTGCCCCCTTCGCCGGTTGTTGCCAACCGTCGGGCCGTCTCGATTGCCTTAGGGTTCTGTGGCTTCCTGGCCGTTTCCCGCCAGACCTCAATCAGACTCCCATCGCGCTCTAGACTGTCAAAGGGGCAGTGATCTTGACTCAAGAAAGTGGACAGGTAATTTAAGCGGCCTTCAAGCCCTCTAGAGAGAGCCAATAGTTGTCTTCAAACTGCACTGGGGATAGGTATCCGAGGGTCGAATGTAACCGCTGTCGGTTATAGAAAACCTCAATCCATTCAGCAATAACGGTGCGGGCAACCGTTCGAGTCGAGAAGATTCTGGGATGAATTAACTCGGTCTTGAGCGTGCCAAAGAAGCTTTCAGCCACCGCATTATCCCAACAATTACCTCGACGGCTCATGCTGCCCATTATCGTAGCCTGTTGAAGTGCATCTTGGTAATCACCACTGGCATATTGAGAACCTCGGTCAGAATGGAACAGCAACCCAGACGGGGCGGGTTGGCGTTGCCCTAAGGCTGCGTCTAACGCCGTCAGCACCAGCTCAGTGCGCATATGCTCGGCCATTGACCATCCGACGACTCGTCTAGAAAATAGATCGATGATAACTGCCAAATACAGCCAGCCTTCGGTGGTCCAAATGTAGGTCATGTCAGCCACCCATACTCGGTCGGGTTCTGTCGTTGTAAAGTCTCTATCCAAGTGATTCTCAGCGATGGGCCAGGCATGCTTAGAATCGGTCGTCACCTGGAATTTACGCCGAAACCGAGCGCTGATGCCAAGTTTAGCCATCAACCGCACCACCCGTTGGCGGCTAATGGTCAAGCCTTGAGCTACCAGTGCCGCCTGAATCCTAGGGGAACCATAGCTTTGGCGACTAGCATCATAAATCTGCTGAATCTGGTCAGACAAGATCGCATTCTCCTGGGTTCTAGCGGAAGCGAGGCGGTTGCACCAGGCGTAATAGCCACTCCTAGACTGCTTCAAGACTCGGCACATCAAGGCAATCGGAAAATTGACCTTCTCCTTCTGGATTAGCTCATAGGATCTGAGCTTTCCCGAGCAAAGAAGGTCGCGGCTTTTTTTAAGAAGTCGCGCTCCATACGGACTCGTTTTAGGTCTCGACGCAGCGTATTTAATTCTGTTCAGCACAGGTCAATGAACCTTGGGTGTCTCCTGAACGATCAATGTGGGCTTGTTTCACCCATTTACGCAGCGCACTTTCGGTCAAACCCATTTCTTGAGCCACCTGGCTAACCGGTTTACCCGATTGGCCCACAATGCGAACAGCCTCTGCTTTTTGTTCGTCTGTAAATGTCCTTCGCGGTTTTTGGGTCATTTGAACATTCTCCTTTGTTGTCGACTCTTCGGGAATGTCCACTTTTTCGAGGTAAGGTCAGTTGCAGAAAGCCTTATTCTGTATACACTTTAAGCCGTTTCTCAAAATTTGGATAGTTGCGTCACGTCGCAGCTATTCAAGTCGGCCAAAAATCGTTGAATTCTTTGCTGCCAGAGCCTTTCGGCTTATTTGCAGTTAATGTGAGCCGAATGTCTTGTTTGCAAGCTGTTCGCACTTAATCTGAGCCCATTCGCAAATAATGTGAGCATCAAGGCACTCTTATTCGCACTTAATCTGAGCCCAAAATCGTTTTGTTTGCGAGCACGGGCTCCGCTGTTTGCGAGCCACTACAATTAGCCGTCGCTGCATTTTGCCGTCAAACCGCCTGCAATTAACCTATTTCCTGAAATATCGACTTTGAACAGGCAGAATGACACTGCTGGGAGGTAGCTGAGGTGACTATCGATCAATCCGAGTACTTAATAACCTTAACCTGCTGGATGCTTATGAATTGAATAGTTGCCTGTGCGCGCAACTGCCGTTCTGGCTTATTCCACCCCTATACCTATACCTACAGGAGACCCTGCGTAGCTGTGTAGTGATTGTCCAGCGTAGTGTTGGACAAATTTTGGAACGTTTCACGAAAGAGCTGCCAAGAGAGACTGTGATGCTACTTTGTGGCGCGGGACAAATAGCCTGGGCCACTATGCGGCCTGATCGGGGTCCCTCCGCTGCTCCGGAAAGGGCACCGGGGTCTAACCACTGCGATTTGGCTTGTGTCCACCAGTACCCCTCCTCGTCGAATTGGCTAGCGTTCTTGACTGGGCAAAGTTTATCGACGGTAATTGACTAACTACTGTTAAGAAGTTAGTCAAATTTCTCATGAACATAATCGTAGGGCTGCTTCCTCGCTGTAAAAAGGTGGAACTGCTTGTGACAAGGCACAATTTTTAGACTCGGTTTGGCTTGAGTAGGGCTACGATCTCGCTGACAAATCGTTCTGGCTCCAACGGTTTCGTCAAATGGGTTTGAAAGCCTGCTTGGAGCGCTTTTTCTTGGTCAATTTCCGCGGCATAGGCGGTGAGCGCGATCGCTGGCACTGTACCTCCCTGCGCGGGTGGACGCGAGCGAATCTTCTGCATTAGGCTGTAGCCATCCATTTCTTCCATACCAATATCGCTGACGATGACATCGGGAAGCCACCGCTCCAAGGCTTGCAACGCTTCTACACCAGAGGCAACGGCTGTTACGGTTGCCCCATATTGCTCTAGCAGAAAAGACTCAAAATCACGAGCATCGGTATTGTCATCGACGAGCAAAATTCGCACGTTGTCTAACCGTGTTTCTGAAGCGGATTGAAGCTGGTTTTGTTCAGGGAGGATCGGTGTTGCCTGCTGTAGGGCCGGTAGCTGCACGATAAAGGTCGCACCTTGATGCTCACCGCTGCTCTCTACGCTGACCGTACCACCGTGGAGTTCCACAATTCGCCGCACGAGCGCGAGTCCCAATCCCAGACCGCCAAATTTACGGGTGGTGGAACCGTCTTCTTGCCAAAAATACTCAAACACATGGGGCAGAAATTGCGGATCGATGCCCTTGCCCGTATCGATGACTTGAATTTGGGCCATCGCCTGGCCCAAGCTGCCTTCGGCAGCAACTTGCCTCAGTTGAACCGTCACCTGTCCACCATGGTCTGTGAACTTGACCGCATTGATGAGCAGGTTCCAAACCATTTGTTGCAGCCGGGCAGTATCGCCAGAGACCGGAGCCACGTCTGGGTCAAGGTCAAGTGTAATTTGAATACACTTTGCGACTGCTGCTAAACTCACGGTTTCAACAGCAGCCTGAATGATAGATGACAAACTGACTGAAGTCGCGGTTAAGCTCAGCTTGCCCTGCATGATGCGGGAAATGTCGAGCAAGTCCTCAATCAGTTGCAATTGCAGTTTGGCGTTACGCTCGATCGTGTCTAAAGCATCCATTTGACGAGCAGAATCGAGGTTGCCGCTGCGCAACAGTTGTGTCCAGCCCAAAATCGGATTCAGGGGCGATCGCAACTCGTGGGACAGCACAGCCAAAAATTCATCTTTGATGCGATTGGCGTTCTCGGCGGCTTCTCGGGCGATTTGTTCTTGCTGTAGGAGCTGTTCTCGTTGAGCCTGGGCACGTCTGAGCTCTTCGATGTCTGTGCTCGTGCCAAACCACTGCACAATTTGTCCCTTATCGTCTCGAATGGCGATCGCGCGGGAGAGAAACCACCGATAGGTCTGAGCTGCACAATGTTTCAACCGAAATTCAGCTTGATAGGGCATCCCTGTCGCCAGCGCCGTCCGCCATAGTTCACTCGTTATCTCAAAATCATCGGGATGAATTACTTGAGTGGCATAGTGAATGTCTTGAGTCTGCTCTAGGGTCAACCCGGTATACGTTGCCCATTGCTGGTTCACATACTGCGTGTTGCCTCCAGCATCAGTTATCCAAACCTGCTGCGGCATAGCATCCGCGAGCTGGCGAAATTGCGCTTCCCGTTGCAAAATGATGGCTTCTGCCTGCTTGCAATCGTGGATATCGATCGATGCGCCGAACCAGCGAATGATCTCGCCCGTTTGCGGATCTCGGTAAGGCTCAGCGCGAACCAGAAACCAGCGATAGCTTCCCGTTGCAGAGCGAATCTGGTGTTCAACCGAGAAAACGCCGCCGCTGCGTTGCGCTGCGTTAAACGCCTCCATGGTGCGCTCGCTATCGTCTGGGTGAACAAAGCTAGTCACAGCCTCCGCTATTGTCATCGGTCTGTAAGGAACGCCTGTGTAGTTGCGCCATTGCTTGTTGAAGAACTCAACCCGCCCTTGGGGATCTGTAAGCCAAACAATTTGCGGAACGGCATCGGCCATCAGCCGGAACCGCTGCTCACTTTCACGCAGCGTTGCTTCTGCCTGTTTGCGTTCGCCGATGTCTGTAAACACGACCGCCACTTGGCGCGTTGCTGCATCGCCAACCCGCGACACCAAAACCTCGAACCAGCGATCGAGTGCGTCCGAGCGCACTTCAGTGCGGATAGACTCACCGGTGTGGATGACTTGGGTGTAAAGGTTATTCCAATACTGTTCCACTCCCGGTGCTAGTTCACTGGCCCTTTTGCCTTCCGGGTTGGCAATACCGGACTGCCGCTCGAAGGCTGGATTTGCTTGTAGGATGCGGTGATCAAACGGCCTGCCATTCGCATCGAAGAGCACTTCAATCGTGCACAAGCCTTCATCAAGCGACTCAAACAACGTGTGGTATTTTGTCTCCAGTTCGCGCAGCTGAGCTTCCGCATAGCCAGGTTCGACGGCGGTCTGATTAAAATTGTCAGGCTGCTGCGGCTCAGTTTCTACCTGCGTTTCCTTCGACTGCTGGGCTTGAGCGAGTTCGCTCAACAGAATCTGCGCCGCCGTTTTCAGGCTGTCTGGCCAAGTTTCGAGCGCACCCAGTGGCGTTTGAGACCAGTCGTGCGAGCGCACTAGTCGCGCCAACTTCCCATCTCCGGCGAACAACTGTTTAGGGGTTGGTTGTGGTTGTGTCATGCCTGCTCTCTGTAATGCCGTCCTTCAAGGTCGCCGTTATCGGGTTAATTGACGGTCATGTACTTAGCCAACAGCTCCTGGCGAGCTGCTTGTAAGCGTGCGTCTGAAATCTGTGCCAGTTCGACCAAAACGCTGTTGACTTGCTTCAGCGCTAAAGGCGAGGGCTGCATGTGCCCATTTTCCCAGCGATTGAGGGTGCTGAAGCTGACCCCCAAAACTCCCGCAAACTGTTCTTGGGTATGGCCCGTCAGTTGACGCAAATTCCGAATCAAGTGACCCACCTCTGGCTGACGCTGGGGTAAGCCGGGAAGAGAAAAAGCAGAGACCAGCTTTAATGTCATTATTGCGATCGCCTACGACACTTGCCCACACTTTATAGCGTCTGCTATGACGACATACATTGCCCAAAAGGTAGAAGACCCTGCTCTAGGTCAATTTAATCACCCCCCTAATCACTCCGAGAGAGGCATTAGGCTGACATCTCCGTCCCCAGCGGTATCATGCTTCTATTCTTAAGATGCTCCCAACAAAAAAATTGATGCGACTAGCAGACTTCATTCTCGGGAACGTCGAGCCCATTCTCGCGGAATGGGAAATATTTGGGCGCAATCTCGAGCCCGGGGCGAAGATGACCAGGCTCGCCCTGCGTGACGATGCCGAGGCAATACTGCTGGCAACCGCGCGGAATATGCAGATCAGCCAAAGCCCCACGCAGCAGGTGAGCGAGTCTAAAGGTCACGGCGGCGCTGCTAGCGAGGAGAGCTATAGACTCGACAACGCCTCGGTCCTGCACGGCGAAGCACGCGTGGGCTCAGGCTTTAACATCATGGAGGTCGTCGCCGAGTATCGCGCCCTGCGCGCTAACGTGCTCCGCCTGTGGCGCGCGAGCCGCCCGCAGATCGATATCAACGCCATCGACGATATCACCCGATTCAACGAGTTGATCGATCAATCAATTGCTGAGGCCGTCGGTAGTTACACCAGTCGCGTCGATCAGTCACGCCGCATGTTTCTAGCCATCCTCGGCCACGACCTGCGCAACCCGCTGAACTCCATCAGTATGGCGGCACAACTGCTCTCGCGCACCACAGACCAACACCTGGACTCTCCCCGAGCGCTGTCGGTGATCGAGACCAACACAAAGACGATCACACGGTTGATCCGCGACCTGATTGACTTTGCATCGACAGGGCCGGGCAGCACGATGCCGTTGACGCGCAGTCCGGTTGATCTGGAAATACTCTGTCGCCAAGTCTTCGAGGAATTCTGCGTTGCCTACCCGCATCGCACGCTGCGCTTTCAAGCAGACGGCGACCTCCCGGGCGACTGCGATGCGGACCGCATCCGCCAGGTCGTCTCTAACCTAATGGGCAACGCCCTTCAACACGGGTCAACTGAGGGGCCGATCGAGCTATCGGTTGCTTCAGACGACGCAACCGTGGTCTTAAGCGTGCGTAACGAAGGGTCGCCGATCCCGCCAGAGATGCTGGCAACGATCTTTGATCCGCTCACGCGCCACACCATGCCAGACTCAACAGCACAGCGGGTTCCGGGCAGTATCGGTCTGGGGTTGTACATCGTGCGCGAGATCGTCGTCGCCCATGGGGGCAC
The DNA here is from genome assembly GCF_015207265.1 of Nodosilinea sp. LEGE 07298. GTDB lineage: Bacteria > Cyanobacteriota > Cyanobacteriia > Phormidesmidales > Phormidesmidaceae > Nodosilinea. The sequence continues at coordinate 16,716 of NZ_JADEXE010000126.1, forward strand.
GGTAGAGGTCTTCTCGACGGCGCAGGAGGGCACAACCTTCACCGTCCGTCTGCCGCAGCCGCGCCCGGTTGAGGGCGATCGGCAGTAAGCCTAGGGTGCTGCTGCATCGAATGGCGACAAATTCACGCTTTTCAACCAGCGCTCCTGGTGTTGCACTAACAATTTATAACGTCGGCGGGCCTGGCAGGTGAGCTGAGTCGTTAGACCTCCTGCAATCAACCTGGTTTCCTGAAATATCGATTTTGAACGGGCAGAATGACGTGGCTGGGAGGTAGCTGAGGTGACATTGATTAAGCCGAGTGCTCAATGGCCTTAACCTGCTGAAGGCTTGTGGGTTGAGTAGTTGCCTGCGCGCGCAACTAGCCGAGGCCAATTCTCTGCCCTATGCCCTATGTCCTATAGCTGATCGTCCCCTCAGAGCGATCGAGGGGAGGAGACGTGTAGCACTGGCGACCTATCAAAAATGTTGATTCCTGTGGGCAGTGCCTGGAGAATTTGCAATCTCTGGGGGCGATCACTGAGACGAAGATGCAGTAGCGGTGATTGCCCGATGGAGTTATTTCTTTATTCTCCACTACCTATCTCCTATCCCAGATATAGGTAATTGGGAATTTGTTGATTGCGGGCATCCTATAGGCAACTGTCTGGGGTGCAGAATGAAAGGCGCTCAGTTAATTACATCAACTACCGTTCGGCCTCTACGAGTGCTGGGGGCGATCGCCGCCGGTGCTGTCCTAATCGTGGTGGGCACCTTCTTGGTGGTTGAGGTTGGCCACCGCTACCAGCTCTGGCGGGCTAATGGTGTCTGGTGTGCCACGCTGGAGCCGGACGGTACGGTTACCCAGTCCTTTGGGGCTGAGAACTGTGGGCACTGATGGTCAAGCTTGAGTGCTGCCGATACTGCGACTTCTACGCCCATAGCTCCTACATGGTTTGTGGCATTCATCCTGTTGGGGTCGAGGGCAACTATTGTGTAGACTTCAAAGCAGCCCTAACTGAGGCTGTTGTACGTGACGATCTCTCGGACTGGTACGGTGACAAGTGGCAGCCACAGGGGGCTAGTTATTATATTGATGAACTAATCCTAGAGCCGTTGCAGGAGCGATCTCTGGAGCAGCGGCTAGAGCTGCTGGACAGTCACCCACTATTTACGGGTCGGTACCCACAGTGTGAGAGGGGTATTAAAGCGATCACTGGCCAAATCCATTACGACTGTGAGAATTGCGGATGGGTCGATGATTCGGTGTAGATCGTATTCTTAGCTCTGGGCATCGACTTTCTCTAGCCTGAGCCAATAAAGCAGCACAAATAATTCTTCATCGAATAGTTCGGCCATACGTGAACGTCCAAATTTTTCAGACAAGAATCCCTTGAGCCGCTCCATAGACCATCCAAGCTGTCTCACATTTGACTGTATGGCGGCATAGCATTCATCAAAAGGGATAGGGATGAGGTTGTTTTTAAGGACCGGGGGCTGGGGAAAACTAAAATCTCCCCCCCGTACCCC
>NZ_JADEXE010000127.1 GCF_015207265.1 Nodosilinea sp. LEGE 07298
ATCCACCCGCCTACCCCCCTTCCCCAATGTATTCCACGCAGCACGGCAAACCTCCAGCCCTGCTGTAGCGTGACCTTGGGCCACCCCCGGCCCGCCAAAACGCAGTAACCGAGGATAACGCCATGGCATCAACTAAGGCATCCACCCAAGCATTCACCCTAGGCACACGCCAGATTCAGCAGGCCCTCCGGCGCGGGGCCAAAGCTGTGCTGGTGGCTGGTGGCATTCAACCCTCCACCCGGCGCGGCAATAAAGAACTCACCTTGGCCGTGCAGCGGCTTGCCCAGCAGTCCTACAGCACCCTAGAAAAAGCCACCCAGACCGGCGAGGCCCTGGGTCAAAAAATCGTCGAAATTTCCCAAGCTAAAGGGCTAACCGACCTGGACGGCGGCATCGTTCGTCAGATGATGCTGACCGGCGACATTCCGACCGTGACGAAGGCAACGACCAAGCCCGCTAAGACAGCCCCCGTCGTTATTGCCGAGCCCAAGGCTCCCGAACTGGCTCCTGCCCCCGCAATCGCTGAAGTGGAGGTTGTTGAGCCTGCTGAGGTCGAGGAGGATGCGATCGCCGTCGATGAACCCGCTGAGGCTAACGCTGAGATTGAGGCAGTAGATTCCGCTGAAGAGGTTGTGCCTGAAACTAAAGCGGCTGAACCCACTGAGGTCTCGACGATTGCGGCTACCGCCGAGACTGATGGGGATGCTGATATTGAACCCAAAGCGGTAGGCGCGGCCCAGTAACCTGCGATCGCAATAAACCTTCCCCAGAGAGTTCTCTGTAAACGTTCTGGGGCGATCGCTTCATGGCATACCAGGGCTGGTCTTATCAATCTGCAATAAAACGAACCGCTATCAAACGTCCTGAGCATCCCCGGCTGGTGGATACAGCCCACAGTGCCGTTAGCGATTACCTTTTGCCTTAGAATTTGGTCAACGGCGGTTACCCTCCCGACAGCTCGGCTCTTAGTTCATTTCCTTCAACGGCACCCTATGGCTACCGGATATCTCGCGCTTGTACTCCATGCCCATTTACCCTACGTGCGTCACCCAGAGAGTGACTACGTGCTAGAGGAAGAGTGGCTCTACGAGGCGATTATCGAGACCTACGTGCCTCTGCTCACCATGTTTGATGGGCTCAAGCGCGACGGCATCGACTTCAAGCTCACCATGAGCATGACCCCGCCGCTGGTCTCCATGCTGCAAGACCCGCTGCTGCAAGAGCGCTTCGATGCCCACCTGGCCATGCTCGAAGAGCTCACCGAGCTAGAGGTCGAGCGCCACGTCCATAGCGGCCACCTGCAATATTTAGCCGAAACCTACGCCAAAGAGTTCAACCACGTGCGCGACGTGTGGGAGAGCTACAGCGGCGACCTGGTCACCGCCTTTAAGCAATACCAAGACAGCAACAACCTCGACATCATTACCTGCGGGGCCACCCACGGCTACCTGCCGCTGATGAAAATGTACCCCGAGGCGGTATGGGCGCAAATTCAGGTCGCCGCCGAGCACTACGAAGACACCTTTGGGCAGCCACCCAAGGGCATCTGGCTGCCCGAGTGTGCCTACTACGAAGGCCTAGAGCGCATGGTGGCCGACGCGGGCCTGCGCTACTTCCTCACCGATGGTCACGGCATTCTCTACGCTCGGCCCCGGCCCCGTTTTGGCAGCTACGCCCCCATCTTTACTGAGAGCGGTGTAGCCGCCTTTGGCCGCGATCACGAATCGTCGCAGCAGGTGTGGTCGTCACAGGTGGGCTACCCCGGTGCCCCCGAGTACCGCGAGTTTTACCGCGACCTGGGCTGGGATGCCGAATACGAGTACATCAAGCCCTACATCATGCCCAACGGCCAGCGCAAAAATGTGGGCATCAAGTATCACAAAATTACCGGCAAGGGCCTGGGCCTGTCAGACAAGCAGCTCTACGACCCCTACTGGGCCAAAGAAAAAGCCGCCGAGCACGCCGCCAACTTTATGTACAACCGCGAGCAGCAGATCGGCCACCTGCACGGCCTGATGCAGCGCCCGCCGATCATCGTCTCGCCCTACGACGCCGAGCTGTTTGGCCACTGGTGGTACGAAGGCCCCTGGTTCCTCGACTATCTCTTCCGCAAGAGCTGGTTTGACCAAAACACCTACGAAATGACCCACCTGGCCGACTACCTCCAGGGTCATCCTACCCAGCAGGTAGCCCGCCCTTCCCAGTCGAGCTGGGGCTACAAGGGCTTCCACGAATACTGGCTGAACGAAACCAACGCCTGGATCTACCCCCACTTGCATAAAGCCGCCGAGCGCATGATCGACCTGGCCCGGCGCGAACCCGCCGACGAGCTAGAGTGGCGCGCCCTCAACCAGGCGGCGCGAGAGCTGCTGCTGGCGCAATCGTCCGACTGGGCCTTTATCATGCGTACGGGTACGATGGTGCCCTACGCCGTACGCCGCACCCGCACCCACCTGATGCGCTTTCAAAAGCTGTGGGATGACATTCTGCGCGGCAAAATCGACTCCGGCTGGCTAGAGAAAATTGAAGTAGTAGACAACATCTTCCCCAACATCAACTACCGCGTCTACCGCCCGCTATAACTCCGACAGACCTCCGAGTTTTTGAAAAACTCGGAGGTCTGTGTATGGAAAACCCTTAGTATTTCTAACCAGGCTCTGTAGTGCAGTTTGAGTATGACCCCAATAAAAGCCAAAGCAACTTAGCAAAGCACGGCATCGATTTCGAGACAGCTAAACTGCTTTGGCAAGATCAGTATCGAATAGATCTCCAGGCAACATCTGCAGTAGAACCGCGCTTTTTAGTAGTTGGTAAGATTGAGGGAAAGTACTGGTCTGCAATCATTACCTACCGAGATACGAACGTTCGCATTATTTCTGTACGTCGCTCTCGCGACAATGAGGTATCGCTATATGAACGCTGAAGACCTGGATCGCAAGTTTGATGACGGTGAAGACGTTCTAGAGTATTTTGACCTCTCTACCCTACGGCGACCTGGGCTAGAACCTCAAGCGATTGAACTTACATTTCCGCAGTGGATGGTAGCTGCCCTGGATAAGGAAGCCCAGCGGCTAGGGATTCAACGTGAAGCTATTATTAAGCTCTGGCTAGCAGAACGGTTAGATGCAAATTCCGTTTCGGGTGTCTAGAGCAACTTCTAGGAAATAGTTTCCCTCATCCCTATGAATTATGAGAGCTTGTCAGAAGCCTTAGCTCATTTTCGCAAGATAGCCTTCCATGAGAAGTGTTCTCCAACATTCATGGAGATTACGTCGTATCCCCATCTAGAGAATGTTGCCAGCAATGTGCTCGACTTTTACTTCAACCCAAATGCTGAGCATGGCTTAGGGACATTGCTTTTAGAAGCATTACTCTCCCTTGCAGCTACCCCTGTCATAATCAGCAATCCGTTGGCCGTTTCTGTAGCGCGAGAGATCAGTACTTCTTTGGGCAATAGAATCGATCTGCTAATCGATGCCTATCCAGATGCTGTAATCGTTATCGAGAACAAGCTTTTTCACACTGCAAATAATCCCTTTCCGGACTATGAGCAGTACGCAAATAAGATTGCCAGTCAGCGTCCGGTTGTGTTGATTCTGCTAACGCTCTTTGATATTTCTTCGGGAACTAACATAGGAAATTTTCAGCCTGTTCTATATAAATCTTTTTGCCAGGAGATTCTTCATCGAATTGGAGATCGAATTATTGATGCGGATAATCGATATTTAATCTTTCTTCTGGACTTCATTCAAACCACTCAGAATTTACACGAAGCAAGGGTAATGAATCAAGAATTTTTGACGTTCCTGCAATCTCATGAGGAAGACATTGTCTCTTTGCTACAGAAAGTGACAAGCTTGCAAAAAGAAATGAAGAAAAAGACAGCTGCTTTGGCGGAGTTGATGAGAGAAAAAGAATCAGACACAGTTAATCTATGGTTTTATGGCAGTGGCCTTAAAGAAAAACGGCTTAGAGAAGTTGCCGGATATTGGACTTCTGTTTTGCCTGATTATGTCATAAGCATTGCAGCGGATTTAAGTGTCGATGGTTGGGATATTCGAATCAAAGATAATAAGACGAGTAAGGGCGTGCCCAAAACCCCAGGGCATGATGGCTTCGATACCCAACTGGGTCGATGGTTGCAATCGAAACAAATTGAAGTCTCCCCTCATCCAAGCTTACAAGGGCACTTTCTCTACGGCAGTCACTTCCCTTATGATTCTGACCTTGTGTCGGTAGATACTGAGATTAAAAGACTACTTGCTTTGATTCTTCAAGAGAGCCCGCAGTAAGTAGATTGGGTGAAACGAAGTGTAACCCAACACTAGCTTATCTGTATTATGTTCTGCGATCGCGCCACCCCAATCTACGTTGCTACAATAGCTGTTATGGCCGCAAGCATTGAAAGCATACGGCAGAGGTTCGCTGAAGACCGATTTGAGTTTTCTAAGCACGCCGTTGATCAATCTATTGTTCGTCAGATTTTGGTACGGGAGGTTAGGGATGCGATCAAGGGCAGGTAAACCGGGGACGATACAGAGAAGCCAACCGTATACCCTGAGTGCTTCGAGGGCCTGTTACCATCAAACTAGCGCACCTGGTAGTACCGATGACACTAGCGATCGCAACTGAGCCAACACCACTCAAATCAAATGAGGATGGCGTCGTTCTTGTCGGCAACACTCGTGTCACCTTGGATACTGTGGTCGCTGCCTTCTTGGAGGGTGCTACAGCAGAAGAGATTGTCGAGCAGTATCCATCTCTTCAACTTGCTGATGTGTACTCGGCAATTGCTTACTACCTAAGACGAAAAGCTGAAGTTGATGCTTACATAAAAATTCGACAAGAGCGTGCCAGTCAAGTTCGTCAAGAAAACGAACGTCGTTTTAATCCGATTGGAATTCACGATCGGCTATTGGCAAGGCTTGAGCATCAAAAACAGAGTTGAAATGTTGCGCTTCTTAGCGGACGAGAACTTTGATAACCAAATAGTTCGGAGTATGCTTCGACAAAATCCTAGCGATTTTACAAAAAGAGATGGGTTAGCAATGGTAATTGAATGGCAAGAAACCCTGATCGAAAAGCAGGTTACCTATACCCTGCACCTCAACGACCAAATTATTCTGATCGAAAATGTGCCAACTCGCGTTAATGAAGAAACAGGCGAACAGTTTTTCTCTCCATCAACTTTAGAGCGCTTGCAGCAAACAATTTTGAATCAGCAAGAACCCGATCATTTCGTTCAGGTTCCTGTTTACAACTACTCAAACAGCGCAGCATAAGTGAATTATGAGCTAGACGGCATAACTATCCCATCAGGCTCGGCTTTGTAGGGATTGTGCTAGCGCTCTACTCGACAGCTTCCCCAACATCGTCGAGGTAGCGCCGCCCTTGCATAATCCTGCCGTTAGGGCGTAGGAAAGCCGTAGCTGTAATTAGACCGCTTGATAGAGTCTGCTAGCCATAGTTTTGGATCACAGTGTGGTGTGATGTCTATCCCTGGCTTAGCCCCATGACAGCCTACACATTTGAATCGGTTGCAACCCAGGCTGCGATCGCCTCGCTCAATGTTTACCGCACGCATATTTCTCCACGCAAGGGATTTTCCTGCCCCCATGGGGTGCTGTACGGCGAGTCTTGCTCAGATCACATCAAGCACCTTTTGATCGAGCAAAATTTAAGTGCTGCCATTCGGATGGCACCCCAGCAATTTAGAAATTGCCAACTGGCGGCCCAAACCTTACAGTCGCGGCAAGCTCAGGGCGGATGTTTCATCATTCCCTGCTGTATTCCTATTCCGATCTAGAACCTCTAATCAGGGCTTGGGCTATGAGTCTTGCTGCCCAAGTATTTTAGGATGCGTACCCTAACTGTAAAACGCCAAGGCTGAGCGACCTGGGGGCTGCTAGACCATGGGCATTGATAGGCTGGTGGAGCTGGTCTTTGGGACGGTGCCCCTGCCCAAAGCTGGATACAGACGCACCCGCTGCGACGGTACCGAGATCGCGACCCGACTGCCCACCGCAATAGCGCTACCCAAGGGTAATCGAGCGTAGATCAGCTGGCCCGTGGGCGTTTGCAGACAGTACTGGTACTCGCGGCCCAAAAACTGGCGATCGCGCACCACAGCCACCCCCCCAGCCTCTTCTACCAAAGCCAAATCTTCCTGGCGCACCATTAGCTCAGCCTGGGCAAGCTTGGTCTCGTTGGCCTCAGCGGCAAAGCAGCCAACCTCGGTTTGCCAGCCCTGCGGGCTAAGCTGGGCGGGTAAAAAGTTGGCCTGGGTGACAAACTCGGCCACAAAGCGCGATGCAGGCTGGCCATAGACCACTTCAGGGGCATCAAGCTGTTCCAGGTGTCCCTGATGCATGACGGCGACGCGATCGGCCAGGGCCAGGGCTTCTTCTTGATCGTGGGTAACAAACACTCCTGATGCGCCTACCTGGCGCAAAATATCGCGCACCTCCTGGCGCAGGTAGAGCCGCACCTGCACATCCAGGTTGCTAAAAGGCTCGTCGAGCAGAATAATCGCCGGACGCGGGGCTAGAGCGCGGGCCAGGGCTACTCGCTGCTGCTGCCCCCCAGACAACTCGTGGGGAAAGCGGTGCTTGAGACCTTCGAGGCCAACCAGGGCGATCGCCGCCGCCGTGTGCTTGGTAATATCGGTCGGCGATAGTGCCCCCGGCCCACTCACCACTTTCCTGTGGCCTTTACCCCCGCGCCGCTGCAAACCAAAGGCCACATTTTTTTCGACCGTCAGGTGGGGAAACAAGGCATAGTCTTGAAACACAATGCCTACATCGCGGCATTCTGGAGGCAGCCAGGTCGAGCCACCCACCGGTTGCTGGCCAAAGTAGAGGGTGCCGCGATCGGGCCGTTCAAACCCAGCAATAAGCCGCAGCAACGTTGTTTTACCACAGCCCGATGGCCCCAACAGCCCCAAGATTTCGCCCTGTCTTAAACTCAGGCTGACCTGGTCTACAGCCGGTGGCTGGTGGGGGTTGTAGCGCTTGGTAATCGCATCAAGGCGAAGAATATCCGGTGGGGTCATAGCCTGACAAAAAAAGGGCGGCAGAGCCGCTAGCCGCGAAGCAGGGCGTGACGGCAGGAGCGTTATTGAAAATACTGTTCATTAACTATACCGTTCCATGGGCACCCGCAGACCCATAGACTGTAGGGTTTCGCCTGCGAGGCCAGGCAGTGCGGCTGCCCTTATTAAGATCCGGTGTCAACCGTTGCTGGCACGTACCACAGGCATAGCCAGGGCCACGCCACGCCAGCTAGGTCATCTGCAGCGCTGTGGTAATAGTCCAGGCATCGACCAGCAGCAGCAGCAGGGTAAACCCTAGCAAAATGAAGTACATCCAGGGTTGGGCTAAGGGTTTGACATCCTGAGTGTCGATGCCCGTATAGGTTTCAACTAACTTCACCAGACGCGCGAACCCGGCTACCCGCATGGGTAGCAGATAGGCCTGCTGATTGGCTCCGACAAAATAGTATACAAGCCCTCCCTGGCCAGTCGAACGAGGCTTTAGGGACTGGGCCTCGCTCCAGGGCAGCTGCCACCCCCCGCGAAACAACCAGCGAATCCAGGCTGGGTAGGTAACCTGAATGCTCTGATCATCGACCTCGACCCGCTGGCCCAGTGCGCCGTAGATACCCAGGCCACCCAGCACAATACCTACCGCCACGAGTCGCGGAGAGACGCCCGACTGAGTCACCTGAGCTAAAAAAGGCAAAGGCCCCAGCAGGGCCAAGTACAGCAGCAGCAGCGTCAGGCGAATGAGCGGCGAAATTCGAAAGATCTGGCGATCGCCAGAGGCCAGAGTGGCCGAGGCTAGAGGCGAAGACTCAACCATAACCATTAATACTGTGACAAAAAACCGTGGCCCAAAACAAGGCGTAACAAGTGCCTAGCTCAGCGCTAGCGTCGCGTATTCTTACCCATGAATTAACCGGGAATACCCCTTTAAGGTAAATACTTTTGCACCACCTGCCAGCCCGACAGACCGGCAGCAGCTAGCCCCAACCCCAGCCCGCCATTTAGCCCCACATGCAGGGGACGCGCCCAGGGGCGCTCGGGGGCAATGCGGCTGGCGCTCCAGGCCGAGGCCAGCACCAGCGCCACCACCGACAGCCCAAACAACAGGTGAAAAGAGTGGCCCAAACGGCCATATTCCCCCAGGGTGCCAACAATGCCAATGGCGAGCAGCACCAGCACCAGCATAACGATCGCCGTGCCCAGCCCGATGTGTAGGGGCCGCACCCAAGCCGATCGTTTTTGCTGCTGAGACCGGGTGTAATAGAGCACGCCACCCGTCATTGCTAACAGTGCGTACCCCGTGAGGGTAAGCCCCATTGACCATGCGGCAATACGCCACAGCCATAAAAATGAAGGTAGGTTCACCGTTTCCCCTTGATTAACACCATTGGCCCTGCCCTGGTGATATCAAGCAGATACGTAACCGACCTTCAAAATCGATGAAGGCTAGCCGCCAAGACCAGGGTGACCGCGCTACTCTACAGTCTACTGACCCTTTAGACTATCGAGCTAACCACTGGACTAGCTGGCCGGTGAAGCCGCGATCGCAGGTGTTTGCTCTTCTAGGGGATCACTAACCTGTTTGGCCCCAAGCTCTGCACCTGAGGCCGGGTCAAAACCCGCTGGCTCAGGTGCATCGACCTGTAGGCGATCGCAGGGAATACTGTCAGACAAAATAGCGCTGGCCATCATGCCGGTATGAATCTCTAGGAGTGCTCTAGGTACGGTTTCAAAAAGCAACCGCTGCCCCGGAAAAACCACTCGCTCAAAGTACCAATCGGGCACATTTGTAATGCGAGCAACCTGGATTTTACTGGTGGCATTTACATAGCAGCAGAGAATCTGGCTCTGACCATCGGAGGGAAGGGGATCAAGGATTTGTGCCATTGATGCTTTACGGCAATACTGCAAGAATCACTGGGCAAAGCCTAACACTTCGCGATCCCCAGCTGTTGTAAAGGCGACTACCAACCCCTACAACACCGTCACTATTTACAACAATCGGACACATTGCTTCAAGCTTTGCAACAGCCCTGCCCTGAAGCTTTTTTTCTAGCTGCCCCTGGCCCAGCATCACACAGGTGAATTCTTTGAATGCCCCTTCCTAAGGCCAGCCTTAAAATTTCACTATTTTTTTATACCATGCGGAGGAAGTTTTACAGTCGTTTTGCTGGTGTTCTGCCTGTGAGCTATGACCCTTATGTAGCGCTATACAGTACTGAGAGCTCTGAATCCTGGGATGTGATAATTGAGCCAAGTCTATAGTCGTGGCGGCAGTGTGGCGGCTCCAGGGAGAGATTTATTGTTTTGCCCTACCCAAGCGAAGGGACGGTGCTATCGTGAAGATATGTATCAAGCCTGATAAGCATGCCTTTCTCTACCGCTAGCCAGGCCCGTGTGCTCTACGTGCGGCTGCCCTGTAACCCAATCTTTCCGGTTGGGGTGGTCTACCTGGCTGATCATGTACATAAGCTTTTCCCTCATCTAGAGCAGCGCATTTTTGATTTGGGGGCGGTGCCACCCCTCGACTACGGCGCTGCCCTCGATCGCTGCATCGACGACTTTCAGCCCACCCTGCTGGTGTTTTCGTGGCGCGATATTCAAATTTTTGCTCCCGTAGGCGGTCGCGGCGGCAACCCCCTGCAAAACGCCTTTGAGTTTTTCTACGCCCGCAACCTGTTCTTAAAAGCCAGAGGTGCCTTCGGCGGCCTGCGGATGGCCACTACCTACCTGGCCGAACTCTGGCGCAATCAGGGGCTGATCAAGCGCGGCTTTAGGCGCGCCCAGCGCTACCACCAGAACGTCACCACCGTAGTCGGCGGCGGTGCCGTGAGCGTCTTCTATGAGCAGCTCCACAACCGACTGCCTAAGGGCACGATTATTTCGGTAGGCGAGGGGGAAATGCTGCTAGAGCGGATCCTGCGCGGCGAAGATTTCTTGGACCAGCGCTGCTACATAGCTGGGGAAACCACCCCGCGCGATCGCCTCATTCATGAAGAGCCCGCTCCACTCGAAAAAACCGCCTGCAACTACGACTACATCGAGACGATCTGGCCCGAGTTTGATTACTACCTGCAAGACCAAGACTTTTATATTGGTGTGCAGACCAAGCGGGGCTGCCCCCACAACTGCTGCTACTGCATCTACACGGTGGTTGAGGGCAAGCAGGTGCGCATTAACCCCGCCGCAGAGGTGGTGGCCGAAATGCAGCAGCTCTACAAACGGGGCGTGCGCAACTTTTGGTTTACCGATGCCCAGTTCATCCCGGCCCGCCGGTTTATGCGCGATGCCGAAGAGCTGCTAGAGAAGATTCTCGACGCGGGCATGACCGATATTCACTGGGCCGCCTACATTCGCGCCGACAACCTGACGCCCAAGCTCTGCCAGCTGATGGCCGACACCGGCATGAACTACTTTGAAATTGGCATCACTAGCGGCTCTCAGGAGCTGGTACGCAAAATGCGCATGGGCTACAACCTGCGCACGGTGCTGCAAAACTGCAAAGACCTCAAGGCCGCCGGATTTAACGACCTGGTATCGGTCAACTACTCGTTTAATGTGATCGACGAGCGGCCCGAAACCATTCGCCAAACCCTCGCCTACCACCGGGCTTTGGAAGAGGTGTTTGGCCGCGAGAAGGTGGAGCCCGCCATTTTCTTCATTGGCCTCCAGCCCCATACTCACTTAGAAGAGTACGCCTTCGATAAAAATATTCTCAAGCGCGACTACAACCCCCTGGACATTCACCTACCCTGGGTGTCGAAGAAGCTGCTGTGGAACCCGGAGCCGCTGGGGTCGTTTTTGGGAGAAGTTTGCCTGGAAGCCTGGCAGCGCAACCCCGACGACTTTGGTCGCGAGGTGATGGATATTCTAGAAGAGCGTTTGGGACGCGCGCCTTTAGAAGACGCTTTGAGCGCCCCGATTGAGGCTGACCGCCGCCCTGTGGCTGCGTTATCATCCTGATACAGACGCTACAGTCAATTGAAACTATAGGGGATTGCAATGCTGGAGGGGTCAATATTAAAGCAGCTGGTGGATGGCCGGGCTGAGCCAGATACTACGCCGCTCAACTATGGGGTTTACTACAAAAACACTTTGGTTGCCCTCTGCCACGCCCTTGAAGACTGTATTTTGACCTCTGGTTCTGCACCGCTGGTAATTACGGCCTTTCAGCGGGGTAAGTGGTATCTGCAAGAGGCCGATCGCTACAGCGCGATCGCCGAGCAGGCCGAGCAGATTGTGATTATGGCCTCTCCCGAGGCTGGCTTTCACGATCACCCCACCAGCCAGCGCGAGAACGTGGCCCTAGTCGATTTGGCCAACGACGACCCCGTGGCCGAAGAGTGGCACCTGATGATTCTTTCTCCCGACTACACCGCGATGGTGCTGTGTCAGGAGCTATCGGTGGAAGACTACGGTAAATCCGGGGTACCTGAGCAGGACCTGGAGCGCAAGTTTTACGGCTTTTGGACCTTTGACTCGGCCCTGGTGAGTCAGACGATTGAGCTGGCGATCGCCCACGTGGGTCACTACGACCCTACCCTGCAGGCGCAGCTAGCCGACCACCTGACTCGGCTCAAACAGCAAAACCCCGCCCTCCACAGCGACGAACCTGCCACCGTTAGCCACACCGTTAGCCAGGTGGTGCACTACCTGCAAAACAGCCGCAACGACCTCAAGGGCAACCTCGCCTTCAGCCTGGTCGAAGACCTGGAGCAAAATCTGGTATCTAACGAACTCCAGGCCTTTTTGCGGATGGCCCAGCTGGTTGACCTCAGTGACCCGGTCAACCCTCTGGCGGCCAGTGAAGTGGTGTCTTTATTAGAAATGATGGGTCAGCTGCTCGATCTGCCCGCCTGGCAGCTCCAGCGGCTGCGGCTGGCCGGTATGCTGCACCGCATTGCCCCCGCCCCCGACCTGGCCACCCTATCTAACGATGGGCCGAGCTGCCCGCTGATTCCAGAAGTGCAGGCTCTACGACTCATGCCCCGCCTGCGGGCCGTGGCCGCCATCATTGCCCACCAGGGCGAACGCTGGGATGGCAGCGGTTACCCGGCGGGCTTAGCCGGTGATGCAGTGCCGCTGGAGTCGCGCATGCTCAGCCTGGTGGCCGAATTTCAGCACCGGGTGGCCGAAGCTCGCCACGGCCAAGACACTGACGTCGACAACATGGCCGTATTGGGCGAGGTCTTGGGCACCTGCCAAGCCGAAGCCGGTGAACAATGGGATCCAAAACTGGTTGAAATACTGGGGCTAATGGTGATGGGCCTGCAGCAGGGCATGAGCTTGCCCACAATACCGACTAAAATTACCCTGGGATCAGGACTTCTAAACCCCGATGTGGCCGACCAGACCTCGGTCTTTCCCTCCTCGTCTGAACTGCTGCCTCGATAGCCTGTTTTGTAATCGCGACCCCTGTAACCGTGACTCCTGTGCCTAGCGACTCTGTAGATATTGCCGCCCTGCGATTGGGAAAGCTCCGTCACCTGGCCGGGGCCAACCTAGAAGACGAAGATCTCTCCGGCGCTGATTTAGCGGGCGTTCAGCTAGCCGGAGCCAATCTGGTGGGCACCGACCTGAGCCGCGCCTCCCTCGCCAAAGCTCACCTGGAAGGAGCCAATCTGATGGGAGCTAGCCTGGTAGGCACCGACCTGCGGGCCAACCTGTGGGGGGCCAATCTAATGCAGTGCGACCTCACCGGGGCCGATCTGCGCGGCGCTAACCTACGCGGGGCCAATTTGATGGGTGCCCGCCTAGCTGGGGTGAGCCTGGCCGGGGCATTCTTAAGCGGCTGCAACCTGATGGGCGTCAACCTGCAGGGGGTAGATCTGCGGGGGGCCGACCTGCGGGGGGCCAACCTCAGCGATACCAACCTCAAGGGGGCCGACCTTTCCCAGACCGACCTACAGGGGGCGCGGCTTGACAACGCTAATTTAGAAGAAGCCGACCTGCGCCAGGCTAACCTGTCGGGGGCAGCGCTGGGTGGGGCCAACTTGCTCTGTTCCGATCTAACGGGTACGCAACTCGACGGCGTTAGCCTCACGGGAGCCTGCCTGATTGGTACTCGCCTAGATCAGTAGGCTGGCGGGTTGGAGCCAGCTATAGGGGAAAGATCTATGAGCTTTGACCACAAACCGAGGATTTTATTGCTCTACGGTTCGCTGCGCGATCGCTCCTACAGTCGGCTGCTGGCCGAGGAAGCCGCCAGAATTATTGAGGGGTTTGGGGCCGAAACGCGCTTTTTTCATCCTCACGATCTGCCACTCCACGGCAGCGTGTCCGACAGCCACCCCAAGGTGCAAGAGCTGCGCGATTTGGTCACCTGGTCAGAGGGGCAGGTGTGGTCTAGCCCCGAAATGCACGGCAACGTGAGCGGCTTGCTCAAGCACCAGATCGACTGGATTCCTTTGAGCATTGGCGCAGTGCGGCCCACCCAGGGTAAAACCCTGGCGGTGATGCAGGTGTGCGGCGGGTCGCAGTCGTACAATGCAGTGAATACGCTGCGGGTGCTGGGCCGCTGGATGCGAATGTTTACGATTCCCAACCAGTCATCGGTGCCTAAGGCCTATCAGGAGTTCGACGACGATGGCACGATGAAAGAGTCGCCCTACCGCGATCGCGTCATTGATGTCATGGAAGAACTTTATAAATTCACCCTGCTGCTGCGCGATCAAGTCGATTACCTGACCGATCGCTACAGTGAGCGCAAGGCCGAGACTGAAAAACAAGCCAGCACCATCGTCAGCCAGTCTATTGGCACCGTACCTAGCGAGTCTCCGTCCTCCTAAACCCGTTCTGTGCTATGGCTATACGCCAGTTCACCGCCCTAATTGCCCGTAGTGCTGGCCTGTGTCTTCAGCGCCCTAACCAGCGCTATACCGCTGGCATTCGTGCCGCGATCGCGCTGCCCCTAGGGGCCACCGTCCTGGTAATTGCCGCCGCCTGCCTGCCCACGGCCTCCTCGGACAGCAGCGCCAGCGATAAAATCGCCTTTGACCTCAGCACCCTCGATGAAAACGGTCTCTACGGCCCGCCCAATGGCAAACGATCGCTCGACTATGAGTTCTGCATTCCGACTGGTGACGCCTATGCCCAGGCTGTTGGGGCGATCGACCCCTCGGTGCAGCTTTTCCCCCAGAGCCGAGGCCGCATCGGCTGTAGCGAAGGTGAGGTGCTGGCGATCGGCAATACCAACCAGGCTAACTACGAAACCATTTTGATCGAGGTGGCTAACCTCGACTACATCGATCGCATCCAGCCGGTGGATTGGGAGTAAGAACTATAGCGAAAATAACCGAAGCTGGGGCCACGACATGATCCCGTCAGGCGGCGGCAGCGGCGGCTAAAATCGCCCAAAACTCCCCTTCAACCTTAAAAAACCGAACATTTACATTATTTAATTTCTAAACAGCCGATTGGCATCCGAGGCGTTACGAGTCTCGAAGGGCCATACACTAGGAAGAATTAGTCAGCGCAGGCCATCGCGCTGTGGGTGTTTTGGGGTTTCAAGCGTGAGGTCAATGAAGTTTCGCTCCTTTATTCGTCCCCTCGCCATTGCCGCTGGGCTGGTGCTGGTGCTGGGTTTGGGCCTGCTGGGTCGCCTCACCCTCAGTACCCCGCTGTACCTGATTGAGCGCGGCGGTCAGGGGCAGCCGCTAGCGCTCCAGTTTATGCCCAAGCAGTCAACGGTGGTGGCCTCGGTGCTGGTGCGCCCCGATCGCCTCGCCGACCTGTGGGAGTATTTGGCCGCCCCTCGCCTGCGCCAAGACACTCGCCACGATCAAGAACTGATTGAGCAGGCGCTGCTAGCCAATACTGGCCTCAGCTACAGCCGCGATATTCAGCCCTGGCTTGGGGAAGAGGTGACCGCCGCTCTGGTCACCCCCGACCTCGACCAAGACCCCGCCAATGGCACCACCCCAGGCTACCTGGTGGCGCTGGCCTGTAACGACAGCGCTGCCGCCCAGGCGGCCCTAGAGCTGTACTGGCAAAACCGCGCGATCGCAGGCGATGCCCTCACCTTTGAAGACTTTTCGGGTAACCGATTGATCTACGCCCGGCGGGGCGCACAGCGCTTCCCCGGCGAAGATACGGCCCAGCTGGCTACAACCCTGGTGGCCAACCGTTACGTGCTGGCGGCTAACCATCCCACCGTGCTGCGCCAGGCCCTCACCGCCGCTCAGTCGAGCGACCTCAACCTGCAGGCCGATCGCCGCTACAAAACCGCTCTGCGAGAGCTGCCTCAGACCCGCGTTGGGCTGCTGGCCCTCAACCTGCCCGCCGTCAACCGCTGGCTACACCCCGATCGAGATGCCACCGTGAGCCTGAACCAGCTAGAGGCCACCGACGATGAGGTGGGCTGGGGGCTGATGTCGTGGCAACTCACTCGCCAGGGGCTGGTAGGCCATACGGCCCTGCTCGCAGCGCAGGGGCACAGGCTACATCCCCAGCGGGCCACGGCGGCAGATTGGCAGGCGATCGCGCCCTATCTGCCCGATTCGCTAGCGGTAACGGCCCTGGGCACTGACCTGACAGCTCTAGGCCAGCGCTTAAAGCCACTGCTGGCGCTGGGGGCTCCGACGGGTGATGGGGCGCCCCCCCTAGCCCCGGTCATCGACAAGGCATTAGGATCGGGAGCAGCGGAGCTATTACAAACTGGGGTAGATCGCGCCTACGGCGTTGGGCTGGTTACGGCTAGGGCCAATGCCCCCGACTGGCTGGTGGTTGCTCCCCAAAGTGTAACGCTGAGCAAAACGCTAGCTGATCTAACCGAGCTGGCTCGGCAGCAGGGGCTGGGCGTGGGTTCCCTAGATTTAAGGGGCACCCCGGCGATCGCCTGGACCCGCTTGGCTCTGTCGCCTAACCGGTCACAACCCTTGCAGGTGATGGCAGAGGTGGCTGGTCTGCAGGCCCAGATAGACCAGTACGAGGTGCTGGCGACCTCTGCCGCTATGCTAGACGCCGTCATTCACCCCAGCGCCCCCAGGCAGCCGCCGACCTGGTGGCAACAGGTGGCGCAACTCCCTGGCCCCAGCACCGGCTATGTGCACATCGACTGGTCCCAGGTTCAGGCTAGTTTGGTCGCCCAGCTGCCCCAGTGGCGGCTGTGGGGCACAGCGGCACAGCCTGCCCTCAAGCACCTACAGCAAATTACGCTGGTCAGCGGCGATCGCAGTGATGCCATGCAGACCGGCAGCATTTTGGTTCAGCTCAGTAACCAGTAAAAGCTATGGCAGACCTGGCAGAAACAGCCATGAATTTTGCGCCCGGTAATTTTGAAATTGCGCCCCTGTTGGCTACTCATCTAGCTGGGAGTCCCTGCGACGACGCCCAGCTTCAGCAGCTGCTAGCGTGGGAACTGGCTGACCCTCGGCGGGCTGCCGCCTGGGGCATTACCCCCGTTAACGGAGTGGCCAAGCTGCAAGAGCGTCTAAATTGGCTGCACACCCTAGGGCCTCATCACGACGCGTTGCCCCTACCCCCTGGCCCGATCGATCGCTACCTAAATCTGTATTGGCAGCTGTGGCTTCCCCTGGCGCTCACCCTCAAGCAGGCCCGCGACGAGCTAAATGCGCCCCTCATTCAGGGCGTGCTGGGGGGGCAGGGCACTGGCAAAACTACCCTTACCCTCATTCTGCGGCACTTGCTGGGAGTGATGGGCTACAAGGCGGTGGGCCTCTCCATCGACGACCTCTACAAGACCTACCGCGATCGCCAGCAGCTGATTCAGAGCGACCCCCGGCTGCGGTGGCGGGGGCCACCGGGCACCCACGATATTGACCTGGGGCTAGTGACGATCGCCCACATTCGTTCAGCCAAAGCGGACGAAGCCGTTGCCTTGCCGCGCTTTGATAAATCTCTGCACGGTGGCGAAGGCGATCGCACCGAGCCCGAGTGGGTGCAGGATGTCGATATTCTGCTGTTTGAGGGCTGGTTTTTAGGGGCGCGACCGGTTGATCCTGGCTGTTTTGACCACGCTCCAGCGCCCATCGCCACCGAGATCGTTACGGAGGCCGACCGCCAGTTTGCCCGCGATATGAACGCCCAGCTCTCCACCTACCTGCCCCTGTGGGACTGTCTCGATCGCCTGATGGTACTTTGCCCAGCAGACTACCGGCTGAGCAAGCAGTGGCGCAAAGACGCTGAACACCAAATGAAAGCTCAGGGGAAAGCTGGCATGAGTGACACCACCATTGATGAATTTGTGGAGTACTTCTGGCGCGCGCTGCATCCGGAGCTGTTTATCACTCCCCTCAAGCAGGATGGGGAACACGTTAACCTAGTGGTGGAAATTGAGCGCGATCGCACTCCGAAAGCCATTTATTCTCCGGCTCTAGCCCTTACTTAGCCGTAGATATTAGGTGACCGCAGATATTAGGGACAGCTGCCAAGTAAATTTTTAGTTTAGGATAATGACTTTTATTATGAGTTCTAGCATTCAAGTTATCGAGCCTACCGGTATTTTAGACAGCACCAAAGCCGAAGAGTTTCGCCAGTCGGTAGAAGATCTGCTGCAAAACGGAGCCGAAGTTATTTTAGTTGACCTTAAAGATATTACGTTCATCGATAGCTCTGGCCTTGGCACCCTAGTCGTGCTGCTGAAAAAAATTCGAGGACTAAATCGCACCTTTTGCATTTGCTCCATGAATGACCAGGTGAGAATGCTATTTGAACTCACCAGCATGGATCGCGTGTTTGAGATCTACGAAGATCGCCAGGCCTTTGAATCCGCTAAGGTCAAAGTGTCTTAATATTTTAATAAGTAGGAAGACCCAATCAAATATAAGACCGTGTAGGTTGCGGTTGAGGCACGAAACCCAACGCCCGCATGGGTTACGCTATCGCTAACCCATCCTACATTTGAATTAGCCTAGCTACTTACCCTTTGCGAAGCATTCTGTAGGAAAGCATTCCTAACAGGCAAAAGGGCAGAGCGCTAGCGGCACCCGCCAAAGCTCACCATCGCTGGATGACATCTTTGCTTTTTTAAAGAAGCATTAGTACTCGACGGCTGAAATATGCCCACCATTCCGAATTGCTTGGCTCCCTAGCCCCCCTGCTCTCTAGCCCCCCTG
>NZ_JADEXE010000570.1 GCF_015207265.1 Nodosilinea sp. LEGE 07298
GACCCAGCCCGAGAACCTGGCGTTTGTCGAGCGCATTCGGCAAGAGCTGTTTGATCACTACCCCGGCAGCCTGGGCCTGGCCGAAATCTTGAGCGCCAATGAGCTGGCGGTGATGGCTGAGTATACGGGCGGCGATCGCAGGTTTCACACCGCCTACGGCTTTATCTTTTTTAGCCCAGAGCTAACGCCAGCCCTAATTCGCCACGCAGTGGAGACCGTGTTTGAGTGCGACCCTACCGCCTGGCCCAGCTGGGCTTTTTCTAACCACGACTCGATTCGCGCCGTCAGCCGCCTGGCTACAGAAGACGGCGACCTCACCGCCGCCAAGCTGCTAATTGTGCTGGTGACGACCCTGCCCGGCAACGGATTTATCTACCAGGGTGACGAGCTGGGTCTGCCCCACGGCCAGGTGCCCTTTGATCGCCTGGTCGACCCAGAAGGCATTGCCATGTGGCCCAATCATGCCCGCCGCGACGGTGCCCGCACTCCCATGCCCTGGCAGGGCGACAGCCCCCACGGCGGGTTCTCAACCGTAGAGCCGTGGCTACCGCTCGATCAGCGCCACCGTCCGCTGGCGGTGGATAAAGCCGAGGCCAACCCCCAGTCGTGCCTGTGGCTAACTCGCCGCTGGCTGGCGCTGCGCAAACAGCACCCGGCGCTGCGGTGGGGCGAGTTTCGCTTTGTGCGAGCCGAAGATGCGGTGCTCTGGTTTGAGCGCTGGAATGATACCGAAACCCTCACCTGTCTGTTTAACCTAAGCGCTGCCCCGCAACGCGTTGATCTAAATGCTCCCGTGGGACAATGCCTGATCGCTGAATCGGCAGAGGTTAAGGGGAACGGCCTCGCTCTGGGCAGCTACGGATTTATGGTTTGGGTTGAGGCAAAGGGCTAGCGGGCGGTAGGAGATGTTGATCGATCGCTAAAATTATTGCTTTCTTTGAATCTGATCCCAATGATGAGTGGGAATTGAGAGAGGGCGATCACTATATTTATGTTAACAAAAAATATAAAGAACGAATTTTTGCGGAGCATGGAGCCTTTGCGATCGCAAAATATATGGACTCAGTTGAGCCAAAGAGCCTCTGGGATAGCATCATTGAGTTTATAACTAAGCATAAAGAAAAGCTGCGCAATGCTTTCGTTCGCCGCAAAATTTATGAAAACAGTAGCTCATTAACTCTTCAAAACAATAGATATTTCATATCCAAAAAAGATATGGTGAATATCTTTTGCACTAGCTACGCCCGTCTCAACCGAGCTTTTGAAGCAATCCAACGCTCTGAATTACCGCTTGCCAAGTTTGAGGATTTTAACGACTTTGATGGCGTTAGATATTATTCTCTGTCCGGATTTGATCGTCTAAGGTGATTTCCGGGAAAGAAGGTACCAAATCAAGCAGGGCGAATCAGGATATCCCACTTGGGTAGCAAAGGATTGCGTTCTAACCTGCTCTCCACTGCTTTCATCGCTACTTTGGAAAGTGAGATAC
>NZ_JADEXE010000571.1 GCF_015207265.1 Nodosilinea sp. LEGE 07298
GATGAGGGGGATAAAGCCGTAGCGTGGGTTGAGCTAATTTCCGCTGGGCTATGGTCAACGGTCTTCCCGCTGGCGAAACCCACGAAACTTATCTGTGAAGCATCTTTCTTTAAAATCAAATGCCCTTTGGCGGTCAGAGTGGCTTTCCAACCGGGTTCCACCACGTTGGTGCCGGTGGGTTCGATGACCAGGGCAGGGCCTGCGATCGCATCCCCCGGACACAAATCCTCCCGGTGATACACCGGGGTATCGTGCCAGGCCTCGGCGGTGTAGACCGGGACGGTGGTTTTCGGCGTGAGGGGCTGGGCGCGAACTCTGGGGACATCAGGTTCGTCGGGACTGTGGGTGTGGCCGATCACTTCAACGGCGGCGGTATCGACGATCAAGCGCTTATCTGCCTGGGCAAAGCCGTAGCGCTGGCGGTGCAGGGTGGTGAACTGCGATCGCATCGCCTCCACCCCCGCGAAATCGACTGCTAGCGTAGAGTCGGTGCCCTCGTACTTGAGCAATAGCCGAGGCAAAACCTGAGGCAATTTTGAATTTTGAATTTTGGATTCTAGATCTAATGCAAACCCCTGTTGGGCTAACTCCTCTAACCCCTTACTAGCCAAAGACTCCACTACCTGCTGAATCTCAGCCAGTGTCGCCTCCTCCAGCGGCAGCTCGACCGATCGCTCGTTTAGCGACCTGACATCCGCCAGGCCCATGCCGTAGGCCGACAGTACTCCGGCGTAGGGATGCAGAAACACCTCTGTCATTCCTAGAGCATCGGCAATCAGGCAGGCGTGCTGGCCCCCGGCCCCGCCAAAGCTGCACAGCACGTAGTCTGAAACGTCGTAGCCCCGCTGCACTGAGATTTTTTTGATCGCATTGGCCATTTTTTCGACAGCGATTGACAAAAAACCTGCCGCCACCTGTTCAGGACTCCGTGCATCCCCAGTACTGGACTGAATTTCTTCTGCCAGGGCCACAAACTTCTGGCACAATACGTCGGCATCTAGCGGCAAATCGCCCTCTGGTCCAAATACGTGAGGGAAAAACTCGGGCTGGAGCTTGCCGACCATCACGTTGCAGTCGGTCACGGCCAGCGGCCCACCGTGGCGGTAGCAGGCTGGCCCCGGATAGGCCCCCGCCGACTCTGGCCCAACTCGGTAGCGGCTGCCGTCAAAGCTAACAATCGAGCCGCCCCCGGCAGCGACGGTGTAAATTGCCATCATCGGAGCCCGCAGCCGCACCCCGGCCACCTCGGTTTCAAAGACGCGCTCGTACTCGCCTCGGTAGTGAGACACATCTGTAGAGGTGCCGCCCATGTCAAAGCCAATGACGCGATCGTAACCGGCCTGGCGGCTGGTCTGCACCGCGCCGACTACGCCCCCGGCAGGCCCAGAGAGAATGCTGTCTTTGCCCTGAAACAGCGCCGCATCCGTCAGGCCGCCGTTGGACTGCATGAACATGAGGGAAGTGGAGGGGGGAGTGGAGGGGTAG
>NZ_JADEXE010000128.1 GCF_015207265.1 Nodosilinea sp. LEGE 07298
GGTGAAGGTCGGTCGTCACTGACTCCCCGACTCACTGACGCACCGACTCACCTACCCTTCAGAGGTCAGACTTAGCTCTACGGGTTGCCCCGACTCCAGGGGCTGACTGCTACTTACCACATACTGTTCGCCGGGGGCGAGGCCGGAGAGGATGGTCACTTGGCCGTCGGCGCGATCGCCCACCTGTACCGAGCGAACCTCAACAACCGGGCTGCCGTCGGTTTCGCTGACTACAAAAACTTGAGGATCGCTAGATTCAGCGGTTTCCAATGCGCTTTCGGGCACGATAACCGCGCTGGTTTGATTGCCAATGCTGGTCACGCGGGCCAGCAGACCGCTGTTGATGCGACCGCCGGGGTTGGCAATGGTAATTTCTATGGGCAGCAGGCGCGAGGCGCTGTCGGCGACCGGCGAAATACGCGTTACCTGGCCCGTAAACGATTCACCGGGGAAGGCATCGATCGCGAGTTCAACTGACTGCCCGGTGCTGAAGTCGCTGAGGCTTCTGTCGACCACTTCAATCACCACCAGCACCTGAGACAGGTCACCCAGGGCCAAAACCGCTTCACCGGGCAGCACCAGATCACCGGGTTCAGCGACGCGCTCTAGTACCACCCCAGAGAGGGAGGCGGTGAGATTGGCAAAGGAGAGCCGCTGCTGGGTTTCGCGCAGAATAGAACGCTGGGCCTCGACCCGCTGCTGGGCCGCAGAAACTGCCTGCTGCCGAGTACGTACCTGTTCTTGAGACGATTGCAGCGCTTGTTCGGCGGTGGCCAGGGTAGTCTGGGCCTGCTCGGCTTCCTGGGTAGAAACGGCCCCCTGACTGGCCAGGGACTTGAGCCGCTGGGCATCGTTGCTGGCCTGCTGAAACCTGACCCGAGATTCTTCAATGGAGGTGCGAATGTCGGCCAGTTCGGCTTGGGCCTGAGCAACCTCAAACTGGCGGGCGGCTAGCTCAGCCTGGGCCTCGCCGACGGCGGTTTGCAGCAGCACATTGTCGAGGTTGCCAACCACCTGGCCCCGCTGCACCGAATCGCCTACATCGACCGTTAGGTCCAGCAGACGCCCTTCGGCCTGCGATCGCAGCGATACTTGCCGAACCGGGCGGGTCGTGCCCGTGTAAATACGGCTCGAATCTTCAGCGGCGGCGGCCATAGCCACATTGACTACAGCCGGTCCCTCTTCTTGCTCAGGCTGGGCCTGGGCCGCAGGTTCTACTGGTTGGCCACAGCCTACTGTTGCGATCGCAAGCCCTCCCATCAACAAAGCCCCTGCCACCCCTACCGGGGTACGCCTTGTCCTTCGAAACCATCTGACGAACACCATGGCTAGCCCCTAAACCGCTGCGTTTAATTTACTTTACATTTTTTAATTCAGGCGTCTACCTTTCAGCCGATGTCATCAGCGTGAGTTTGGTCTGCGCCATCCCCGCTTTTCGCGGCTCCAGGCTCAACTTCAGAACCGCTTCTTCTATGAGTAGATTTCAATACTTAAACGAAATCGGCCAACCCAGGCTCTGGCCGATTCACATAGTTAAAGAATGCCACAGCGACTCATGCCTAGGGCCGATCATAAGAGCATTCTTACGTTTAACGTTTTTTGCCCAAGCGCCAGCCAGACTGCAAGCTTCACCCCTCAACCGATCGCCGACCCCAGCCTAAGAATCCTGCCAGGCTCTCGTGGACATCAGCCCTGCCACGACCCCGCGCGGGCAGTAGCCCAGCTTAAAGGCGCGATCGCTAGTGGATGACACATCGGCTGGGCGAGCAGCGGGCATGGCGACATCGGCTTGTTTGCTCGGCAAAATTAGGTTCTTCTCTAGCCCAAAGACCTCAGCCATGCGGAGGCCAAATTCGTAGCGGCTGAGGCGTTCGGGTCCGCTCAGGTGCAGTAGCCCGATCGCCTTTTCGAGAGCCAGCAGTAGGCCGGCGGCGGCATCTTCGACATAGGCAGGGGTACGAAATTCGTCGAAAAATAGGTGCAGGGGCTGCTCGGACTGTAAGGTACGCATGAAACCCTGCAAAAAGCATTCTGCCGTTGGGCTGGGGGGGCCGTAGAGCAGCGGCATGCGACAGACTACAGCCGTGGGGTGCAAAGCTTGAATCAGGGCTTCGGCTTCAACCTTGTGGCGACCATATATGTTGATCGGGCTGGGAATGGAGGCTTCGCTATAGGGGGGCGTCTGACCATCAAATACCTGATCGGTGGAGGTAAAGGCAAAGGGAATCTGGCGATCGCCGCATACCTGAGCCAGCACCCGAGTTGCCTCTACGTTGATGGCGTAGGAGAGGTCAGGCGATTGCTCACAGCGGTTGGGCTGCGACAGGGCGGCGGTGTGGATGACGGCATCGGGCGCTAGTTCTGTCAGCCAGGACGCTACCCGTCTGAGGTCGATGAGGTCAATGACGTGCAGCGCCACCCCCAGCAGGGGCGGCCTGTGGCGGTGGTAGGTGCCTTCAACCTGCCAGGTGGTCTGGGCGGCGCGGCACAGGTGCCAGCCCAAAAACCCGCTAGCGCCAGTCACTAAAAGCCGTCGTCTGGCGGTGCTGACAGTACTGGCGGTGCTGGCGAAACGGGGTGCTTCGGGGGATTGTTTTTCCATGGAGCCAGATATGGGATTGAATGGAAACGGTCTAGCTGGCTGGTGGGTATGGCTCGTTATCGACGGTGGTTAGGTGGTGGATGGCCCCAGCAAGTGGCGCTCTGCGGGAGAATATACTCAAAACGAGCATTTCCTTGGCAAGGGCGGCTGGGGCGGTTGGTTTTAGCCTTAGGGTTAGGGCTGGTTTTGGGGCTCATGGGCGAGTTGTCTCTCCACTATGGCAATGCAGCGATCGCTCAGACAACCGCCGATGCTGAAGAAGTTTTTTTTGCCGATGTGCTGGTGCGAGGGCAGCCGGTTTTCCAGGTGGGGGGGCTGCCCGATAGTAGCGCAGTTGATCGGGCAGGGCAGATTAGCCGCCGCATTGCCGCTTTGCTGAACCAAGATACTGGCTCAGCGCCGATTACGGTGAATGTTGATAGCGATCGCAACCTCGCTACCCTACAGGTCAACCAGCGGCTGATTATGACTGTCACCGCCCAGGATGCCCTCGATTTTGAAACTGACATTGCCACCCTGGCCCAGCGCTGGGCCGACCTGCTCAACCAGGCCATGGCCCGCACCAATCTGGCGGTGGCGGTGACCTACCGGATTCAGCGCACGACCCAGGAACTCTTGAACAACACAGTGGACAACCTGCCGGCCCTGGTGGGGGCGCTGGTAATTTTGGTGCTGACCTGGCTGCTGGCGGCGGTAGTGCGCCACGCTGTGCTGGTGTGGGCCAAGAAAACCGAGGGCGATCGCACTACCGAAGAACTGATCAGCCGTCTCTGCTACGGCGGCGTGTGGACCCTGGGCGCGATCGTGGCCCTGGGGGTGATGGGGCTAAATTTTGCTGCCCTGCTCGGCACGTTAGGCCTGACCAGCGTGGCGATCGGCTTTAGCCTGCGCGACGTGCTGAGCAACTATATTTCTGGGGTCATTTTGCTGGCTACCCGACCCTTCTGCATTGGCGACCAGGTGGTGATCAACAGCTACGAGGGCACTATCACCCAAATTCAGCTGCGGGCGACCACGGTACAAACCTACGACGGTCGCCTGGTGTACATTCCCAATCAGGAAGTGTTTCAGAGCAGCATCACCAACAACACCGCCTCGCCAATTCGTCTCAGCAGCGTCACCGTGGGCATTGACCACAACGCCGATTTGCCTGACCTGTTCAATCGCATTCAGCAGCAGATGAGGCAGGTCGAGGGGGTCGAGCGGGAGCCTGAACCGATTGTGCTAGTGCGCGAGCTAACGCCCACGACCGTGAATCTGGAGGCCCAGTTTTGGGTCAACTCCCGCAAGCAGTCGTTCTTACAGGTCACCTCTCACGTGCTGGCGGCGATTAAGCTCACCCTGCAAGCAGCCCAGTTTGCCGAAACCAATGCCCCCGAAGACATGGCGATCGAACCGATTCCCAATAATGTCGATCGGCCCGATGAATCTATTTCCGATGAATCTATCCCCAATGGTGGCGTGGAATAGACATCCTGCTTCAGATTGACAGCCAAGACGGCTATCCCATAGGCCACGTGATGAACTAGAGCCAGCCTAGGCCGATGCGCTGAACGAGTGCTTAAGCGATTTGGAAAGCTTGGGCAAGCTTTCCATCTAGTTGCTGAATATGCCGAAAGCTTAGATCACCCAACTTCCTCGTGACTAACTGGCGATTGAGGGTCGCAATACGGGTCGTTTTAACTTTAGAAGACACCCTTAGGCCCGTTTTTGAGAACTCAGGATCGCCTGCATCAAGCTTGAACTCATCCTCATCAAGGCGATCTATTTTTTGTGAGGTAATTGCACAAACAACAACGTCACCACCGCGTGGATTAATCCATAGAACGATAGCAGGCCGCAGTTTAGTTTGGCTAAGGTCTGTAAACGGGAAATTGACTAAGACAATGCTCCCCTTTACGACCATGAGATTGGTGCCCCGTCTTCTAAGGTGTAAATTTCGGGCTCTTGATACCAAAAGTCGAAGCTACCGCCTTTTTCAGCAAGATGCATTATTTCTTGGGTGGAGGGGTAGGGCACTTCGCCTAGTAGTTTGTCGAGCAGGAGGGCTTGCTCGTTAGTAGAAAGAGATTGAATGACCTGAATGAGCGAATCGACAAGCTGAATGTTGATTGCTGGTACCGCTGGTTCCATTGCATATCCCTCTGGCTGCTAATCACTAGATTAGCGTTTAGGTTCGTTGCTTCACGCTTTGACGGCTGGTTTAGGTCGAGAGTTGGCCATGTATCAAGGCTGCTGTGCCTCTCTATAAACCCCTAACGGTATGCTTAGGGGCACATCTCTATCCCAGCGGCAGCTATGGAACGCAACCAGTTTCGCATTGGCACGTTTAACCTCAACAACCTGATGCTGCCCGATCGCGAGTTTTACCCCGGCGAGGCCCACTCCCAGGCCAACTATCTCAAAAAGCTGGCCTGGATTGGGGCACAGCTCGATCGCATGACGGTAGATATCTGCGGTTTTCAAGAGGTATTTCATCGGGGGGCGCTGAAAGAAGCCCTGCACCGCAGCGAATACCACCAGCAGCACGAGATTGTGATGGCAGAGGGCTTTGGCCGAGGGCCGGGGGTGGCATTGGCGACGCGGTTGCCGGTGTTGGGGCAGCGGGTGTACGACGAATTTCCGGTCGAGAGCATTTTAGATCTGGAGGGGGCAGAGATTCCGATTCGGCGGTTTTCGCACCCGGTGCTGGCGGTAGATTTGGCGCTGACCGAGGCTATTCAGTGCACGGTGTTTGTAGTGCATCTAAAATCGAAACGGCCCATGATGGCCAACGGGGTCGATCGCAGCGACCCGATCGAAATTGCCAAGGGCCACGCCCGATCGCTAATTCGCCGCACTGCCGAGGCCGCCGCTCTACGGTTTTTGCTGATGGAGGGATTGCGCGATCGCAACTATCCGGTGATTGTCGTTGGCGATGTCAACGATAACCACACCGCCGTCAGCACTCAGATTGTATCTGGACAGCCGCCGTGGGAACGCTGGCCCTATCGCAAAAAAGCCCCAGTGTGGGACGTGCTGCTGTACCAGGTCAAAGATATTCAGGCCCGGCTCGGCTATGGTGACCACTACTACACCCACATCCACAACGGCCACTACGACAGCCTCGACCACATTATGGTGAGCGAAGAATTTTCGGCTCAAAACCGCGATCGCATTGGCCGCGTCACCTACGTCTCGGTTTTTAACGACCACCTGTTTGATCAAACCCTGCTCGAAGACAGCATCGAACCCTGGCAGTCTGACCATGGTCAGGTCGTGGCCACTATCGAGCTCAACCCGCCCCTGTCGAGCCGTCCCCAGCTGGTCGAGCGCTAGGAGAAGGCCAAGGTTCACGGTTTGAGGTATACGGTTCACGGCAGGCCTGAAACCCAAAGCCCAAAACCTAATCGCACTGCTTTGAGCGATTGCGGGGCTGGGGCTGCTGTCTAGATCACTAAACTTTCCAGGCTCAAGCGATATTCTAGGTCACAGATATGTGGTGAGCAAAGCAGCGGTGCGCGTATTTTTTGACTTTGTGGTGGGCGGTATTGCAGCTCTGTTTCCGGTCGTAGACCCGATTGGCAGCGTGCCGATTTTTTTGGTTTTGACCACGGGGGTGCCCGCTGGCCTGCGCCATCGCTACGCCCTGCGCATAGCCCGCAACGTGGTGCTGCTGCTAGTGAGCACTCTGCTGGTGGGGGGCAGCGTGCTGCGCTTTTTTGGCGTTTCGCTGGCGGTGGTGCGCATTGCCGGGGGCATTGTAGTGTTTCACGCGGCCTGGCGGGCGATGAACTCTGACCCCAAGCTCACCGATGTCGATAGTCAGGAGGCCGTACAGCGGATCGACGAGCACAAAGATATTGCCTTTATGCCCATGACCATACCACTGCTGGGGGGACCGGGGGCGATCGCGGTTACGCTGGGCCTCGCCGCCCAGGCCGGGGGCGATTTTTCGGTACCTACAGCGCTAAATTTGCTGGCGATCGCCGTCGCAATCGGGCTAATTGGTCTGGTCATTTTTCTGTCGCTGCGATCGTCTACGCTGCTGCTCAAAGTGCTGGGGGCCAGCGGTATTCAGGCCATGAGTCGCCTGCTGGGGCTGTTTGTGATGGCGATCGGAGTGCAGCTTATTCTCAATGGGCTAGCCGACTGGATGACCTCTTTGGGATGGGTTATTCCCTAAACTAAGCGAGCCAGGATGCGTAGTTAAAGATGTAGTTAGCCACGCTCCGCCCCCATAGTTTTGGCTTAGACTTGAGGTGTTCCCTCCAGTGCCTATAAGCAGCCTGCAATGCTCCATTTAGCGGTGTTTTATCCCGCTTGCCGCCAGCCCTTCAGGGAAACCTTGACCCATGAGTTACCCCAGCTTTCACAACTTTATCAAGCTGCTGCGCAGTCTGCTCAAGCGCAGGCAGCCCTGGCTATTTGAAGAATCCATCTTTTTGGCTGACCTATGTCTGGCCTATGGCACGATCGCCGGGCTGGGCGATCGCGACAAGAAAACTCTATTCCTCGCCGCTCATTTTAAAAACCTGGGGGCCATCTACCTCGAAGATCAAAATCTCAAGCAAGAATACCTCGATCACCGCGACACTATGGTGCAGATGGAGGTGCTGTTTAGGGAGAGCGCTCAGCTAGCCCGAGATGCAGGTCTAGATGAAGTAGCCAATGTGCTAGAGCAGTACCACCTACGAGCGATTCCCCAAAATTCTCTGGCTCGCATTTTTCAGGTGCTCAATGCCTGGGTGTCATGCCGTCAGCGCAAGGGGTGGCGCGGCTCCATGAGCGACAAAGAGGCGCTCATTATTCTCAAGCAGCGGGCCGAAATGAAATGGTCTGACCCCAAGGTGGTGTTTCACTTTATTGAGCATCTCTGCCGCTATTCGTCACGACCCGAGCGGCGTCAGGCCTGCACCATAACCGGCTTTGAGGTGCCGCCCGAGGTGCCCGAGGTGAGAGACTACAGCTTTGATACCCTCGAAGACCAGTTTCAAGAGCAGGTCGAAGCGGCTGGATGACCAGGAGCTTGCCTGGCGGAGTCTGCTACCAGCTTGACGTCTGGGGGATGGTCAAGGTCAAGCACAAGGGGATACAGTTGGAAAGGCAACGAATCAGCCAGACAGGGGGTTGATTCTGGGCTATCAATCCCTAAAATTTGGGGATTATGGAGTCATTCTGCTAGTTGCAGACTGGCTGAAAGGTTTGTTCGGCAATAGCAACTAAGGGTTTGTCATGGCTAACGACGCGATCGATATGGAACAGTCCTACGTCAATTCGCTCACCGAGAAAGACATTGATGCAGTGCCTTGTCTAGAGACCATTGAGGCGGTGATTGCCAGCCTCGATCAGGGTGATGGGGCCATGGTTAGCCAAACGACTGAGGGGCACCTGTGGCGGTTTAAGTATGGCAGCGTAGACGTATATGTGCAGCTAACTGGCGAGACCGAAACCGATACGCTAACGGCATGGTCGCCAGTGCTAACGCTCCCGGCCAAAAACGAGCCTCAGATGATGAAGCAGCTGCTAGAGAAAAACTGCAATGAAACCCTCGAAGCCCGCTTTGGTATCTCTGGCGACAAGGTGCTGGTGATTTCGAGCCGCATTCTCCAAGATATTTCTGCCGCCGAAATCTCCCGGCTGTTAACTATTGTAGCCACCATCGCCGACGACTCGGATGAGGCGCTTGTCGCTGAATTTGGGATGGCCTAGTAGACTGCGTGTTGGATGATTCTTGCCAATAGCCGGGGAGCTAGGGAGCCAAGCGATCTAATAGTAGACATGCTTCAAGCCTTCGAGTACTGCTTGACAGAAATTGGGCGACCATTCTAGCCCCTCTGGCTCACCGGCAGTATGCAACACGTCAACTTACGCCTCAGCTTACTAGGCTCGCGCCTCTTCAATCACCGATTTAGCGATCGAAGGTAGCTGTAACCCTGGCGGGTACTGCCCTTCGTCTTTGATGCGCTGAATCATGGCGGGGGAAACGCGCAGGCCAAGACGATCGGCGATCGCGCGCACCACATCGCCCCGGTCAATCGTACCGGCTACGGCATCGGCGGGGGTAAGCACCGTGAGCCGAGGCAGCTGTAAGTCTTCGAGCTGGTCGATGACCTCGGTCAGCGGCGTGCCCTCCCGTACCGAAGGAATATCTAATAACGGTTTAGCAATGTGGTTGAGGGGCAGTGTTTCCCACTGGCTGCGCTCGATCGCGCGCATATCATCAACGCTGACCAAACCCCGGTAGCGACCGTCGGAGGCGGCGAAGTAGGCGGGGGCTCGGTTTTCGTCGAGCAGGTAGGTATCCGCAAACTGCCGCAGCGATATAGTGGCATCGACCACTTTAAAGTCGCGGGTCATGGCATCAGCGGTGGTAAGTGCCAGCATGGCCTCTTGCAGGTTAGTAACCTGGTTGTAGGCGGCGGCATTGCGCAGGGCAAACCAGCCAATGGCGGCAATCCAAAAGCCAGAAAACGCCTGGTAAACCAGGGCCATGACCAAACCAAAGGCAATCGCCAGCCAGCCCAATAGCTGCCCCGATCGCGCCGCCCAGCGAATGCCCTTGATGCGGCTGCCAGTCCCCTTCCAAACCATGGCTTTGAGCACCTGTCCGCCATCTAGCGGCAGACCGGGAATCATGTTGAATAGGGTGAGCACCAGGTTGATTTGGGCCACGCTGCCGGTAATCACAGATACGGGGGTCGGCAGGGCCGGAATTTGCGAAACGGCGGTAAGCAGCAAAAACAGGCCAAAGCTGACTAGAGGGCCTGCAACGGCTACCTTGAGCGCGTCTTCGGGGGTTTTAGATTCTTTGTCGATGGAGGCAATACCGCCAAACAAAAATAGCGTGATCGAGTTGACCGCGATACCCTGGGTTTTGGCGGCAATGCTGTGGCCCAGCTCATGCAGCAGCACCGAGGCAAACAGCAGCAGCGCCAGGGCAAACCCCATCACCCAGGCCAGGTTACCCCAGGCCGAGTGCCAGCTGGGCTCTAGCCCATAGGACACGGTTACCAGCAGCAGAATAATGAACCAGGAGCTATCAACAAATAAGGGGATCCCTAAAATAGCCCCAACACGCCAGCTAGATTGCATTGCCTAACCCCTAGTTAACGTCATCAAATGCCAAACCAGACCCAATGCCCCTCACAAATGCGGGCGCTTAGGTCTGGGATATAGCTTTATTCTATCAATCGGCCCATGAACTCGCTGGGCGGTGCCATGGGTGGATACTACAACAACCCGGCGTTGCCCAGGCCCAAAATCATCCCAGCACCGAGAATGTGGCCAAAGCTGGCGATCGCCAGCAGTTCGGGCAAACCAAAGCCTTCAAACACCATTGGTAGGCCCACGGGCAGCGCTGGCCCCGCCCCCGGCTTGCGGATGGCGTACTTGCCAATGGCCAGCACAAACAGGTTACAGGTAATCATGATCAGCGCTACTTTGTACGACCACTCGGGCGTGGTGGGCACGGTGTAGGCGGCAAGCAGGTTAGAAAACAGCAATGTTATTTCTCCGCTAGAGGTCTAAAATTGGGGCTTGAGAAACAGAATTTAACGACGATCGCTTAACGCTTAGCTATAGATACGGCCTTAGCATGGGCATTTAAGCCTAGTTGGATTATAAAAATCCGGTGACACCACTCCAGCGAAATGTTCAATAGAGTTAACATGCGGGTCAAGATTTGTGGCATTACCCAGGCAGAGCAGGCGATCGCGATCGCCCGCCACGGCGCGACCCACCTGGGCTTTATCTGCGTGCCCCAGTCGCCCCGCTACCTGGCCCCCGCCGCGATCGCCGACATTACCCACTCGCTCGACGCGGCTGGAGTTGTGACCAAAACCGTGGGCGTCTTTGCCGATGCGCCTTTGGCAGAAATGGGCGCGATCGCTCGTCAGGCCAATCTCAGCCACATTCAGCTCCACGGTCAAGAAACTCTAGAGCAGTGCCAACAACTGCTGGCTGAACTACCTGGTATCTTCCTGATCAAGGCCATTCGTGTTCGCACCGACGAAGATCTAGCGCGGGCCGAAGCCTATGCCCCTTATGTCGATGCGCTGCTGCTCGATGCTTATCACCCTCAGCAGCTCGGCGGCACGGGGCTAACGCTTGATTGGAAGGCTCTGGTGTCGTTTCGACCCGCCTGCCCCTGGATGCTGGCGGGCGGGCTTACCCCCGAGAATGTGTCTACGGCGCTCTCAACGCTTAGACCCGACGGCATTGACCTATCCAGCGGCGTTGAACAGAGCCCTGGAATCAAAGATCTGATCCTAGTACAGAGACTATTTAAAGAAATACAACAGCCGTAGCTGAACCTCAAATTCTATTTTCAGGTTTTGTCACTGCACTTTCTAATCTTTGCAAACAGTGCATTACAAAGCCTTTTTCAACAAATAATGCTAATTTCCAGGCGATTCTCTGTTTTTTTTCGATGCCTTCTTCCTCTTTTTAGGTTCAATTTTATTGGTTATTTGATGAGATGATTTATTTTCAGGACGAATGATTCTCTTGCCTTTAGAAAAAGAGATTGAGGAGCGCTTTGAGCTAATTGAGCGGTTTGCCATATACTCCAGGGATGCTTCCGCCAAAAAAGCAGATCGACTTCCGCCCTGACTATCTACGAAGCGGTCAATTTTGCTTAAAACGTTCTCAGGCATTGAAATATTTATGCGCTTTGTGGATCCTGATATATTTGACAGGTCAACATCTACTACAGCAAAAATTGCATTGTCATAATCAGGATTAT
The DNA here is from genome assembly GCF_015207265.1 of Nodosilinea sp. LEGE 07298. Lineage (GTDB taxonomy): Bacteria > Cyanobacteriota > Cyanobacteriia > Phormidesmidales > Phormidesmidaceae > Nodosilinea. Next base: position 11,328 of record NZ_JADEXE010000128.1, read on the forward strand.
TCATATGGGTCTCAGAAGGCTGTGGAGTAGGCAACTCCTCACTATCAGAAAATAATCCTTCTATATGACATTCTATGGCTTCAGTACTGTTAGAAAGAGCTTGATCTAAGGTGTCGCCAGCAGAGAAACATCCTGGCAAATCAGGTACGGTAACTCCATAGTCACTATCTTCGTCTTTATGAATTACAACGACATAACGCATATTTTCTCTATGGTTATTAATGCCAGACCTATGAAGATTTTTTAGTCAGACGGAGGCCACTCCCATCCCGCTTGCTTGAATATGCTGCGGACGGTACCCACCGGTAAGTCCTTTTTAGGATGGGGTACAGTAACACGACCTGAATAGGTCGGATGCTTAAACTGTTGGTGACTTCCACGAGCGTTAGCTAGAGTCCATCCGTCCTTCTTTAGCCTGGAGATGATGTCGCTACTCTTCATGCATCACCAGTTATACACACTATACACATTCTGGTGAGAATCAATTTTGATCGGCTTTGGGCGCTAGTGGTGAGGTGTCTGGGGATGAGGGGCTGATGGCGGCGATCGCCAGATCCTTGCCTTCTACTTCGTGATGGGTGGCATCTTTGGCCAGCACCTCGATCGCATCAGGTCGGTAAGCGGCAACATCAAACCAAAAGGTAGTGCCAATGCCCACTTCGCTGACTAGGTGCACCTGGCTGTTATGTTTTTCGATGATGTTTTTGACAATCGAGAGGCCGAGGCCAGTACCCTCCAAGGTGTGAACACGGTTTTCGACCCGGAAGAAGCGATCGAAGATGGCCTGCTGATCTTCGGGGGCAATGCCAATGCCGGTATCACAAATTTCGACTCGAATGTAGCCGTCCTCACCGGGGCCGTCGCCAGAGGGCACAATTTGGTGCGCCCGCAGCATCACCTGTCCACCCGACTCGGTAAACTTGAGCGCGTTGCCAACTAAGTTACTAAACACCTGTAGCAGCAGATCGTAGTTGCCAAATACCGGCGGCAAATCGGGTTCTACATCCTGCAAAAGCTCGATCTGCTTATCGCGGGCGTTGAGGCGATGGGTGCGCAGGGTCTGCTCGATAGGCTGAATGATATCGACCGCTTCGAGCTGGTACTGGCGACTCGACTCTAGGCGCGATAGGTCGAGTACATCGTTGACCAAACGGGTGAGGCGATCGGTCTCATGGTTAGCCGTTTCGAGAAATTCTTTGCGCTCACCGTCGCTAAGATCTTCGCCGTACTCGTGCAGGGTTTCAATAAACGACTTGATATTGAACAACGGCGTGCGCAGCTCGTGGGAGACATTACTGATGAACTGGGCTTTGGCCTCATTAAGGGCCACCTCGCGGGTAATATCCTGCACGGTAATAGCCAGACCTTTGACGTTTTCTTTGGCCTGGTCGAGCACCGTGTTGAGCAAAATGCGCAGGGTGCGGTGGCTGGGTTCAGTAATTGGCACCCGAAACTCCATCGCCTCTGAGTCACCCTTGACCGCCTGAAACAGGGGCCGGGTGAGCTGCACCCGCACCGGGGCGGGGAAGTGCCCCAAAATGTTCTCGCCGTCTAGGGCTTGGTTGTCCCAACCGAAGATGCGGCGGGCGGTGGGGTTGACCAGTACGGCGTGCATGTCGCTGTCAAGCAAAATAGCGCCGTCGGCAATGGTTGAAACTAGGGTTTCGAGCTTGGCTTTTTCAGCAGTCAGTTCTTCAATATTTTGCTCTTCATAGCTTTCCAGGCGCTCGGCCATATCGTTAAAGCTGTAGATCAGCTCGCCCAGTTCGCCACCCAGGGGCAGATCGATGCGCTGGTTGAAGTTTCCGGCGGCAATGTTTTTGACCCCTACCACCAGTTCTTTAATCGGCTGGGTAATGGTAAGGGCATTGAATACGGCCCCTAGAATCACCATTACCCAGATGGAGACAAACACCGCAATGGTGACATCTCGGGTTAGGTGCGACGAGGCAACCACAGTGGGGTTGGGGTTGATGCCCAGAGCCAGTACGCCCAAATGCTGGCCGTTGTAGTTGAGCGGCACAAATACATCGGTGACTTCGCCAACAGGAGTAAGGTGCTGGCGCACCAGGGGGCGATCGGTGTTTTGAGCGTAGCCCTCGGGCAGCTGCATGCGCCGCCGGAGGGTGAGAGAGCTTTGCACCGATGCTTCAGAAAAGGGAATGCCAAAGAAAATATCGCCGTTTTCGTCGGCGTAGAGCATGTAGCGCACGCTAGAGGTGCTCTGGTAAAAGCTGTAGGAGAAGCGGGCCAGTTCGGTGCGATCGGCTTCGTTGACCAGGGGCGCAACATTGGCGGCCAGCAGCAGGCCCAGGTCGCGGGCAAAGCGGGTGTCGTTGAGGCGGGCATCCATTTGAATGGTGTTGACGGCCCAAAAGGTGAGGGCGCTGGTAATCAGCGACACCACCAGCGTTGCCCCGGCCATCAGCCGGGTTTGGAGAGTGAAGTCACCCCACCAGCGCAGGAAGATATCGCGAATTTTTGCCAGGAGCCTGATCAACTGAACCTATTCAAATGCCGGACATTCAGCCTTTATTCTGGCATGTTCTTCGCATTCTGGCCCTGCCCTCAGTCATCAAACAGGGTTTCAAACTCGTGGCGCAGGCTATCGTAGTTGATGACACGGGCCACAATCAGGTTTTGGTCGCCCAGGTTTGGGGCGTCCTTAGCGGCAGCAAACTGCTGCTGCCAATGGCGCACGTCTTTTTCTTGATTGAGCCAGAAGTTGACGATGGTGCTGACGATCGCATCCCAGTCCCAGTCGGGTTTGCGGTGTACGACCTCGGTGGCGCTTATAAAGGCATCGAGGGTGCAGCAGTAGCTGCCGAGGTAGGCTTGAGCGCGATCGCGATTGGCCTCCACCTGCTGCTGGTGGTTAAAAAATTGCAGCACCGGGGCAATACCAATGATGTCAAAGCTATAGCTCATAGACGAATCACGTCCAAAATCAGGCGTGGTGGCACAAGTTAGTGAATAGTTTAGGCAGTTCACTCTGTAGAGTTGTTCGCCTGCAACAGTTTTCACGATTTTCACACCATAAATGAGTTATTACCCTAGAAGGCACTGCCCCCAGTTAGATATCGCCCATTCCCCTTAGAGCAGGCCATAACCACGCTGGATTTGCCTCTCACAATCAACCTTGAGGCTGTTCATTTTGCTCCCCCGGCATTAGGTGGCAGCGTCTTGTAAGTGACGGGTATCACAGTTAGCAAAATTCTTGAGAACCGTTAAGACTCGAATAACCTGCCGTAAAGATGGCGAATCAGGGATGACATAGCGCTGGGCCTGAGGCATTCTAGGTACAGATACGACAAACGCACGCAATTTATAGCTAACTCCTTATACTAAGCAGCCCCCGAAGCCTTGGCCTCGGGGGTTATTTAATGGAAAGCCCCCAAGATTCTGGCAGAATCTTGGGGGCTTAGCTTAGGGGGGTGCTACAGCTTAGGTGCCCACAGTCCAGGAGTTGATGTAGATTTCCTGCTCGGGGGTAAGGCTATCGACTTCGATGCCCATGGCGACCAGCTTCAGACGAGCAATTTCCTTATCTACCGCTTCGGGGATGGAGTGCAGGCCCGGCTCCAGGGAACCTTTGTTCTTCACCAGGTATTCGCAAGCCATGGCCTGGTTGGCAAAGCTCATGTCCATCACGGCGCTGGGGTGCCCTTCAGCAGCAGCCAGGTTGACCAGGCGACCTTCGCCCAGCACGATCACTGACTTGCCGCTGCTGAGCATGTACTGCTGAGTAAAGTTGCGGACCTGCTTCACTTCGCTAGCCATTTCGCCCAAAGACTTGAGGTCGATTTCGATGTCAAAGTGGCCCGAGTTACACACCATTGCGCCGTCTTTCATGACCTCGAAGTGCTCGCGGCGAATGACGTGCTTGTTGCCGGTTACGGTAATAAACAGGTCGCCTACAGTGGCTGCCTGGGCCATAGGCATTACCCGGAAGCCATCCATCACCGCTTCAATAGCCCGCACTGGGTCAATCTCGGTGACGATGACATTGGCACCCATACCTTTGGCCCGCATGGCGGTGCCTTTGCCGCACCAGCCGTAGCCTGAAACCACGATGGTTTTACCCGCCAGCAGTACGTTGGTGGCGCGAATGATGCCGTCGAGGGTCGACTGGCCAGTGCCGTAGCGGTTGTCGAAAAAGTGCTTGGTGTCGGCGTCGTTGACGTTCATAGCGGGGAAGCTGAGCACCCCGTCTTTGAACATAGCCTTGAGCCGCACGATTCCGGTGGTGGTTTCTTCGGTGGTGCCGATGATCTCAGACAGCTGGGCCTGGCGATTCTGCACCAAGGTGGCAACCACGTCGCTGCCATCGTCAATGATGATGTTGGGGCGGTGGTCGAGAGCGGTTTCGACATGACGCAAGTAGGTGGCGCTGTCTTCACCGCGCAGGGCAAAAACGGGAATGCCGTAGTCGGCAACCAGGCTGGCGGCCACGTCATCTTGGGTGGAGAGGGGGTTGCTGGCAATCAGCACGGCATCGGCCCCGCCTGCCTTGAGGGCGATCGCCAGGTGAGCGGTCTCGGTGGTAACGTGGCAGCAGGCCGAAATCCGAATGCCTGCCAGGGGCTTTTCTTGGGCAAAGCGGTCTTGAATCTGGCGCAGCACAGGCATCTCGCGCCCGGCCCACTCAATCCGCTGCTTACCCTGGGCGGCCAGGGAAATATCTTTAACGTCGTACTTAAATTGGAGTGTTGTGGTCATAGCGAGGGTATCAACCGTAATGAATCGTTTCTGTGCCGTACCAAGTCCAGCTCGGGGTCTGTGGTTTTCCCACAGGTAGAACGCCACTTCTGGACTTGAATTTGGTTCAATTGCCAGCGTTCTTAGCCTAACGGAATTTCCTACGAGGAACTTCCCCAATATTCATACAGAATACTTTTCCAATAGTTCATACAGGAAACTTCCCCGATCGCACCTCCCCGCAGAATTGCTGGGCCGCCTCAATCGCTTGCTGCCTAAGATTGGCGTAGACCTTAGCAAAGGGCGGCTGCCAGGCCGAAAGCCCCAGCACATCTGCCGTCACCAAGACCTGCCCGTCGCAGTGGCTTCCCGCCCCAATGCCAATGGTGGGAATGCCCAGCGACTTGGTAATGTCGCGGGCTAGATCAGCCGGGATGTGCTCTAGCACAATACAGAAAGCCCCTGCCTGCTCTAGGGCCTGGGCTTCGGCAAGAATGCGATCGGCCTCGGTCTGGGTCTTGCCCTGCTTGCGAAAGCCGCCAAACTGGTTCACCGACTGCGGCGTCAACCCTACGTGGCCCATGACTGGAATGCCCCACTGCACCAGGTGGCGTACCCGTTCGACCACGCCCTCGTGGCCACCTTCAAGCTTTACAGCCTGGGCACCGGCTTTGAGCATACATCCAGCGGCGCGAATGGCGTCTTCTACGCTGGTCTGGTAGCTCAGGAAGGGTAGATCCACCACCAACAGGGCGTTTTTGACTCCCCGCCGCACTGCCCTAGCGCAGATCAGCATATCTTCCAGCGTGAGGGGCAGGGTAGTGTCGTAGCCCAGTGCCACCATCGCCAGCGAGTCGCCCACCAGCACAATATCGGCCCCCGCCTGATCAACAATTTGTCCCGACATCACATCCCAGGCGGTAAGCACAGCAATGGGCTGGGTCGGCACGCCCGCTTGCTTCCACCGCAAAATTCGATCAACGCTAACGGCCATAGCTGCGCCTGGGGAAGGGGTATGGTTGCCAGAATAGCAAACTACGATTCGGCTATCCCTCCAATCCTCAGCTCCACAAGTCGCTAAAATCAGTTAAAGCAGTATGAGTGGCTTATCACGATGATCCCAACCGTTATTGAGCAATCCGGGCGTGGCGAGCGCGCGTTTGACATTTATTCCCGGCTTTTGCGGGAGCGCATTATCTTTCTCGGCCAAGAAGTCACCGCCGACTCGGCCAACCTGATTGTGGCCCAAATGCTGTTTCTTGAAGCTGAGGATCCAGAAAAAGACATTTACCTGTACATCAACTCCCCTGGCGGGTCGGTGAGTGCGGGTCTGGGCATCTACGACACCATGAAGCACATTCGGCCCCAGGTGTGCACCATCTGCCTAGGGCTGGCGGCCAGCATGGGGGCCTTTTTGCTGACGGCGGGCGAAAAGGGCAAGCGCATGAGCCTGCCCAACTCTCGCATCATGATTCACCAACCCCTTGGCGGTGCCCAGGGTCAGGCGACTGATATTGAGATTCAGGCTAAAGAAATTCTCTACCTGAAGAAGCAGCTCAATGAGGCGATCGCCAACAACACTGGCCAGCCCTACGACAAAATTGCCGAAGACACCGAACGTGACTTCTTCATGAGCCCCCACGAGGCGGTGGAGTACGGCCTGATCGACCAGGTGATTGACCGCACCTCGGTAGGTTCTCGCCCGCTGGCGGTCATGTAATAAGCGCCGATCGCGCGACACTTTAACCCTTTACCCCCCAGAGTCTGGGGGGTTTTTAGTTATTGGAGAAGCTAAGGGCTGCCGGGGGCAGGCTGGGTTTCGAGGTAGAGCAAAAACTCCAGCAATTCGTCGTCGGTGAGGTCGTGGCGCGATCGCTTGCTGTAGGTCTTCTCTAAAAACTCGCGGCCCTGGTTAACGCCCCAGCCCAGTCGCTGTAGCTCTACATCGGTCTGGGCAATAATGTCTGACAAGTCAACGGAGACAGCTGGCCCGGTACCCAGGTCCATGAACTCGTCGGCTGGCTCGTCAACGTCATCAAAAGGCTTTTTAGGTAAAGGCTCTTTGGGTGGGGAGACTGCCTGGGGC
>NZ_JADEXE010000572.1 GCF_015207265.1 Nodosilinea sp. LEGE 07298
TGGGAATTTTGCCGCCCAGTTCTTTGGGGTTGGCGGTCACGGTGCCGAGGATGATCAGCCGCTTGTCGGTGGCGGGGGAAGCCTTAATGTCATCCAGCAGCAGGTTACACAGCAGGAAGTGACCCAGGTGGTTGGTCGCCACGCTGATTTCGTAGCCGTCTTCGCTGTACATGGGCTCTTTGAGCAAGGGGTAGTAGACGGCGGCGTTGCACACCAGGGATTCTAGGCTGCGCCCAGTGGCCCGAAAGTCGCTGACGAACTGGCGCACGCTGGCCAGAGAACCCAAATCGAGGTGAATAATGCTGTAGCTGCCGTTCGGCATGCCAATCTCTTGGGCCACCTGCTTGGTTTTATCAATATTGCGGCAGGCCATGACGACATGCCAGCCGCGATCGGCCAAAGCCTTGGCAGCGTTTAGCCCTACCCCAGACGAGGCACCGGTAACAATGACTGTTTTCTGCTGTTCCATGACTATCCAAAGACTGAAAAATTGCTTGTAATTTTCCAGTGTTAAGGATTACACAGGCATTAAAGCAATGTCTTAACGTTTTTTGAGGTGTTGTTACATAGGGTATAGGGTTCAAGGTACAAGGTATAAGGCAAAACTTCGAAATCCAAACCTTGAACCCTGTACCTTGCACCTTGAACCCCTTTAAGTAAACGAACTCGCCCAGTCCTTCGCCCAGTGCAGATGCTTGTGCACCTCGTCGAGGGTTTTGGCCTCGCTGTAGAGGCGCAGTACGGGTTCGGTGCCGCTAAAGCGGATTAGTAGCCAGCTTTCGTCGGCCAGGGTGAGCTTGTAGCCGTCGATGTCGAGGATGTGGGTGACGGCTTTGCCCGCAACTTCGGTGGGCGGCGCAGTAGCCAGAGAGTCGAGCAGCTTGGCCTGCACATCCATGCTGGCTAGGGGCAGGTCGATGCGATCGTACTCGGAGAAGTAGCCCACTTTCTCTTGCAGGCTGCGGTAGTAGTCGCTGAGATCTAGCCCAGACGCGACGACGGCTTCTAGCACGTAAAGGGCCGACATCAGCGCGTCGCGTTCGGGGATGTGGTGGCCGTAGCCAATGCCGCCCGACTCTTCGCCACCGAGCAGCACCTTGGCCTCCTGCATGCGATCGGCGATGTACTTGTAGCCCACGGCAGTTTCGTATAGCTCCAGGCCATTGAGCTTGGCCACCGCTGGAATCAGGTTGGAGCCGCTGATGGTTTTGACAATTTCGCCGCTATAGCCTCGACGCGACTTGAGGTGGTCGATCAGAATGGGAATCAGAATCTGGGAGCTGAGGAAGTTGCCCTGGCCATCGACGGCGGCGATGCGATCGCTGTCGCCATCAAAGACCAAACCGACCTTGACACCCTCTTTGGCCGGATACTCCTTCACGGTCTCCAGCATTTCGCCCAGGTACTTGGGCAGGGGCTCGGGTGGGTTGCCGCCAAACAGCGGGTCGGCATTGCTGTGCAGCTCGTGAACGCTGGC
>NZ_JADEXE010000129.1 GCF_015207265.1 Nodosilinea sp. LEGE 07298
TAGCAGGCACGTTCAGCCCTTGAGCATTCAAGCGCAGCATATGCGCACGGTCACGGGTCCGATAAGGAACTGTCTGAGCTTGCCGCAGTTCACTTAAGGTACGGTCTTCCTCCTCGGTCAAAATGATACGCAATGGGGCGGGCATAAGGGGGCTTTCTAGTTAACCCTCCCATCTTACGTTTAATTCAAACTCCCTACTTATTGGGCAGAGGTTTTTGGCACGATTCTGCTTTATCCCTTCATCCCCTCATCATCCAGCAAATTTATCCGTCGCCTCGATCAAAGCATGGGTAATGCCGGGTTCCAAAGCAGAATGACCAGCTTCTTGCACCATGACAAACTGGGCTTCGGGCCAGGCGCGGTGCAGTTCCCAGGCGGTAGTGGCGGGGCACACAATATCGTAGCGACCTTGCACAATGATGCCGGGGATATGACGAATGCGGTGCATCTGGCGCAAAATGTGGTCGTCAGTGTCAAAAAAGCCCCGATTGATGAAGTAGTGGCACTCAATACGGGCAAAGGCCACCGCAAACTCATCTTCGCTAAAGTGGTGCAGCAAGCCGGGGTCTGGCACAAGCTTGCTGGTGCTGGCCTCCCATACGGCCCAGGCGCGGGCGGCGACCAGGCGTTCTTCGGCATTGTCGCTGGTGAGACGGTGGTAGTAGGCCGTCACCAAGTCATCTCGCTCGGGCTCGGGAATGGGGGCAAGGTACTGCTCCCAGGCGTCGGGGTAGAGGTAGCTGGCCCCTTCCTGGTAAAACCAGCGAATTTCGCGCTGCCGCAGGGTAAAAATGCCGCGCAAAATGAGGCCAGCGCAGCGATCGGGGTGGGTTTGGGCATAGGCCAGCGCCAGGGTACTGCCCCAGCTACCGCCAAATACCATCCAGCGATCGATACCCAGGTGAGCGCGAATTTTTTCGATATCGCTAACCAAGGCCCAGGTGTTGTTGTCATCTAAGCTGGCGTGGGGAAAACTTTTGCCGCAGCCACGCTGGTCAAATAGCACAATGTGCCAACGCTCGGGGTCAAAAAACTGGCGATAGGTTGGGTTAGTGCCGCCCCCTGGCCCACCATGCAAAAATACTACGGGCCTGCCCTCAGGGTTGCCTACCTGCTCTACATAGAGATGATGCCGATCTGATACGGCCAGATATTCAGTATGGTAAGGCTCGATGGGCGGATACAGTTGGCGCATGGCAGTCGTCTAATGCGTCCAGGCTATGGGGAGAGTGAGCCACACTATAGCCCAGCTAACCTGGCTCTAGCATGGCTACTGTAGATGTCTTTCATCTCTCTCTAACGGCGGTGGCGACTGGACGGTTGAGCCTTGAGCGTCAGGTCGTAATTCCTTTAAGGTAGTCTCCCCAGGAATTACTGACGACTCCTGGGGAGAGTCTTTACCACCTGCCACTCCCCGGTGTGCGGATCGCGCTGAGTAGTAAATGGATTGCCTTTGAGGGGTTTGCTGCAGGGATTAGCCATAGCACTTACTGTTGCGGAGCTGACCCCATGGTAAGAAATGACACATTATCTACGGGTGATGGCTAGGCCTCCTTCCGGTGATGTTGCAGGTTATAACCGGTGATCCAGATCACCAAGGCTGGTTTATGGTCTGTGCTAGCTCAAAGTTGGCACTAAAGTGATGCGGTTTTTGAAATCTGCGCTAACATCCTCAAGACATATAGAGAGGACGGGCAAATAAGGCGTTAATGCTTGACCGTCTGCCGGTTCACCATCCAAGTAATGGGCAGGAGTCGTGATGGCAATGCAAGGTAATTTACTAAAGTCTGGACGATTGAGTTTAGGACAATTGGAGTTTGGCCGGGGAGCGAGCCACAGCTGGTCTGCAAAAGCGATTCGCAGAGTAATTCCGATCAGTATTGCCGCTGCTGTAGCGGTTTTAGGCATTGCCCCCTATGGGCTAAGCCAGGGCTATGAGGCAGTGCCGCCGCTGCCTGCTGGCACAATGCCGGTGCCCGGAGCGGCGGCACCCCAGGCCCCTACCAGCGGTCAACAGTATTTGATCTACGTTAACGACACTAGCGATACCACCCTCAGCCAGGTGCGGCTGGTCGAGCCGACAGCTTTTCGCACTACCTTCCAGGGGCGATCGGTGATTCAGGCTGGAAGGTTCAATATGACCGGCAACGCCCAGCAGCGGGTAACCGATTTGAGCGCTCTAGGGGTAACAGCCGAGATGGCCCAGGTGGCGGCTGCAGTGCCCTACTACGCGCAAACGTCGGCGCTGCCCAATAACGTCTATGCCTCCAATGGCGATCTGCCACCCTTGCCTGATGCAGCATTTCCCCAAGCCCCTACTACAGGGGTACTCGTACCCGCGCTGCCGCCGAATGTAGCCCAGGTGCCACCTGCTCCTGGCAATGTTGAGTTTGGCCAGGAGCTTAACTACGGTGTACCACCAGCTCCCAGTAGCGGGGTCGCTATTCCACCACCGACTGGGGCACCGCCGGTTACCGAATCGTTTAGTGCTCCCTATTACGTGGTGATTCCAACCGCCGCTAGCAATTTGGGCACCTTGAGCAGTCAGGTGATTCAGCTCGGGACTCCCCCCGATCGCGTGCAGCAGCGCGAGTCTCCCCGTGGCCCCCACATAGCCGTTGGCCCCTTTACCGATCGCGGTTTGGCCAACCGCTGGAACGACTTCTACCACGAGGCGGGCCTCAGCAACAGCCGCGTCTTTTTTCAGCGATAGAACAGGTTCAGCGCTAGGATAGCGACAAAAATCTGACAGCGGTAGAATTCTGGCAACAGTAGAATTCTTACCTTCAGGTTTGAAGGCCTGACCTATGAAATCTGAACATCGGCCCGCCACAGCACCCGTCAATGGAGCGTTGGGCGGGCCTTTTGGTAGACCGCTTGACCAGGTAGTTACCGCTGAGCAAATGCGGGGCATTGAAGGGCACCTATTTGATGCCGGTATGCCCGTGGCGGCGCTGATGGAAAAGGTGGCGGGCCGCATCACCGCCTGGCTGGTGAAACAGTTTCCGTGCCAGGGCTATCCCCGTATAGCCATTGTGGCGGGGCCAGGGCACAACGGCGGCGATGCCCTAGTCGTAGCGCGAGAATTGGCGACCCAGGGCTATGAGGTGCAGGTGTGCAGCCCTGCCGATCGCCTGAAGCCGCTGACCGCTGACCATTTAGGGTTCGTAGAATATTTGGGCATTCCAGTCGTGAAGTCAATGGCAGCGCTGGCTCCCTGCGACTTGCTGATCGACGGGCTGTTTGGCTTTGGCCTGGAGCGCCCGATTGAGAGGGCGATCGCCGATGTCGTGGCCGCCATCAACGAGATTGACTGCCCGGTGGTCAGTATTGACCTACCCTCGGGTCTGCATACCGATACAGGGGCGGTCTTGGGGACAGCGGTACGAGCCACCCATACCCTTTGCCTGGGCCTGTGGAAGCGGGCCTTTTGCCAGGATAGGGCGCTAACCTATTTGGGCCGGGCTGATCTGATTGACTTCGATATCCCCTCCCAGGCCATAGCGGCGGAATTGGCGGCAGGGCCTCCGGTGCGACGGGCAACTCTAGCGACCGTGCGAGACAAACTGCCCCTGCCCCGGCAGCCCGACACCTATAAGTATCGGGTGGGGCACCTCCTGCTGGTGGCGGGGTCGCGGCCCTACGCTGGGGCCGCGTTGTTGGCGGCCCTCGGGGCCAGGGCCAGTGGGGTGGGTATGCTCACCCTGGCGGTGCCCGAGTCGCTGCGGCTGATGGTGCTGGCCCAAATGCCCGAGGCGCTGGTGGTGGGTTGTCCAGAGACCGACAGTGGCGCGATCGCTCACCTACCCGAGGAGCTAGACCTGAGCCGCTACGATGCGATCGCCTGTGGGCCTGGCCTCAGCCGCCAGGCTATGCCCGCCGTCCAGTCTGTTTTAGATAGCGCAGCCCCCCTGCTGCTCGATGCCGATGGCCTCAACCTGCTGGCCGAGCTGGGCAGCGTGGATACGCTATCGGGCCGGGATGCCCCTACTGTAATTACGCCTCACCAGGGTGAGTTTAAGCGGCTGTTTCCCGATCAGCTGGCCGCGAGTGACGATGCAGGAGCGGCGGCCCTGGCGGCGGCGCAGCAGAGTAGCGCCCTGGTGCTGCTAAAGGGGGCCTGTACGGCGGTCGCCCATCCCTATGGCCCGCTATGGTACGTGCCCGAAAGTACCCCGGCCCTGGCCCGAGGCGGCAGCGGCGACGTGCTGACAGGTTTAATTGGTGGCCTGCTGGCCCAAACCCAGTCTGATGCCGCCGACCATCCGCTCGATTTAGCGCTGAATGCGGCCCTGGTAGGGGCCTGGTGGCACGGTCAGGCAGCCCGCAGGGCCGCCGCCGATCGCACCGAACTGGGGGTAGACGCCATTCAACTGACCCAATACCTCAACCCGGTGCTGGCCCAAATGGTAGCCTGAGGAGCGTAAGGGTTTGGTTACCAGCCTTGTTCTCATTTGACCCAATAATACTGCCCGAGGGCTTTCGCGAGGGCGTGTTGCTGCTCGCCTATCTGCTGGTGCTGATGTGGGCACTTGCCATTGTCGATTTTGTCACCGGGCGGCGGATGCTCAACCAGCTCAGCATTCGGCCCCGCAGCATTGAGGGAATACCGGGCATTGCGATCGCCCCCCTGCTCCACGGCGGCTTTGGCCACCTGGCCGCTAACTCTGGCCCCCTGGCGATTTTGGGCACCATCATTTTGCTCCAGGGCCTAGAGGTGCTGGGTCTGGTGACGGTGTTTTGCTGGCTGTTTAGCGGCGCGGGTATTTGGCTGCTGGGTCGCCCCGGCACCCGCCACCTGGGGGCCAGCGGCGTCGTGTTTGGCTACCTGGGCTATATTTTGCTGCGGGGCTATTTTGAACGCAGCCCGGCTGCGATCGCCGCTGCTGTTATCGTTGGACTGCTCTACGGCAGCGCCCTGTGGGGTCTGCTGCCACTCCAGCGGGGCAAGTCTTGGATAGGTCACGGGGCCGGGTTTGTCGCAGGTGCGATTGTCGCCCGCAAACTGCCGATTATGCTGGAATGGGTACGGTATAACTCAGGCTTTTAGCGATCGCCATTCAGTCTTTTGCGCCAAAATCGCCACTTTAAAACTCAAAATGGCCGACTCCTCTTCCCACTTCACCCCCGACGAGCTAGAGCGCTGGCGCTTTGGCCTGGCCCAGGCGAATGACAACAACATCCTCTGCCACTGCCGCGACTGCGACGAGACCTGGATGGCCTCCGACGACGAGAATCTGATCTGCGCCTGCGGCAGCCGCCGGGTCGAGCACATCCCCTGCTGGCAGTTCCCCGATGGCTGATTTCTCGGTGGCGCTGGATCTCCTCGGTGGCTGAGCGGAGTCGAAGCCACCGAGTCTCCTAGGCCAGAAACGCTACCAGAGCCTGCAATTTCTCCCAGGCAGCGCCGCTGGCGAGAATGTCTTTGGCCAGGGCAATGCCTTCAGCGATGGAGTCTTCTAGAGAATCGGCCTTCACCTTTTCGCCCACTTTCAGGGCCAGGGCTGCGTTCAGGGCTACCACATCCTGCTGGGCTTGAGTGCCTTTGCCCTGGAGCACTGCGGTCAGAATGGCGGTGTTTTCCTCTACTTCGCCGCCGCGCAGGGCGCTGAGGGGGGCCGCCGCGAGCCCCAACGACTGAGGATCGATCACAGCGCTAGTTACCTGGCCGTTTTCGACCACCGACAGGTCGGTCTTATCGCCCAGGCCCGCTTCATCGAGCCGCTCGCGCCCGTGCAGCACGATCGCCTGGGGAATACCCAACTGGTTGAGGGCCTCGGCCATCGCGGGTACTACTGCCGCATCGTAAACGCCAATCACCTGGCCAGTAGGCTGTAGTGGATTGACCAATGGCCCCAGCAGGTTAAACACTGTGCGCACTTTCAAAGTGCTACGCAGGGGTGCCACCGCCTTCATGGCTGGATGCCAGCCCCGCGCAAACAAAAACGTCACACCCACGTCATCGAGCGCCGCCTTGACCTGCGCTGGGTCGGCCCCGAGGTTAACGCCCAGGGCTTCTAGCACGTCGGCAGACCCCACCTTACTGGAGGCTGAGCGGTTGCCGTGCTTGGCCACTCTCACCCCCGCCGCCGCCGCCGCCACAAAGGCTACAGCGGTAGAAATATTAAAGGTATGCGCTCCGTCGCCGCCGGTACCACAGGTATCAATACAAGGGGTGGGGTGGTGAATTTTGCCCTCGCCGCCCAGGGACTGGCCCTGGAGCACCCGCGCCATCCCCGCCAGCTCAGCTGCAGAAACCCCTTTGGCCTGCAGCGCCGCCAGCAGCCCGCCCGATACCACCTCAGGAATGTCTTCGCTGAGCCAGCCACGCATAAGAGTTTCGGCCTGGTCTTGACTCAGCGATTCCCCCAGGATCAGACGCTGTAGTAGGGCCGACCAGTCTTGGGCAATGGCGGCGGGCATAGCTTGAGTCACGGCTTGGGCTCCTGGGTAGGGGTATAAATCTAGGGTTAGCCCCCCTATTTTCGCCCAGAACGTCCCCGAGAGCGCGAACCGTAGGCTTAAGGCGCGATCGCCCTTGGGCACCAATCTGTAGCCATAGCTCTGCCATTTCATTAGAAACGACGCCCCAGCTTTCTAGCTCAGCCTGAGCCAGAATCCTACAAATAAGCAATGATACTCATTGAGTTATCCAGGGTGGTTTGGCTCAACCCCTTCATAGGCAAGCCTTTTAAGGATTTTCGGTGATGGGGAACATTGAGAACCCTCGACAACGCATATAAAATTGCCGAATGCGCGATCGCTAACTATTTTGTAATTTTTTGTTACGTTGGAGCCGTGAAAGCAATTTGTTTCCCCTCTGGAGGTTTTTATGACCTACACACTAAGTACTTCGGCAAAGGCCTCGATGGGTTCTGTAACACCAGTTTCCAGCACCATTGCGGCCTTTAAAGGCTTGGCTACCGACGAGCAACTCGGTCTACTCTGGGTGCTGTATGAGAATATGGGCCGATCCATTACCCCCGCCGCCCCCGGTGTGGCCCGCATGCAGTTTGCAGAGGGTCTACTGACTCAGGTGCGGGCTATGGTTCCCTCTGAGCAGCTTCAGTTTATGCGCGACCTGGTTGAGCGCAAGAACACTCCAAATACGCGCGCCTACGGCATTCTGACCAACAACACCAAGCTGGCTTTCTGGTACCAGCTGGCTGAAGATATGCGGGCTGGTGCAGTCATTGCTGTTCCTGACGCCTACACCCTAACCGCCGCCGCCGTGGCTGTATTTGGGCAAATTTCCAAGCTCGACTTTAACCAGCAGATTACGGTGCTGCGGCAGGCTGTGGTCGCCATGGGCGTAGATCCCACGGCCTAAGGCGGGTAGCCAACATCGGAGTAAAACCCAATGTTCTGCGCGGTGACTGGCTCAACCAGTTACCGCTGAACGGGAACCCCAGTTTTGGTTCTCCTGTCAAAGGGTAGAAGCCTGACTAAGGCTAAGTCTCATATGCTTAGACCACTCACATTGGGAGAATGATCATGCCTACTCGTATGGCTGACGCAACCCTAGACCTGGCGGCGGTTTCCTCCGCTGTCGATCGCTACTTTGCGGGCTTCAATGCTGAAGATTACCGCGCCGTGGCAGCTCTATTTGAGGCCGATGGGGTGCTGCTAGCTCCTTTTGAAGAGCCGATTGTAGGGCCTGAGGCGATCTATGTTTACCTGCATGCCGAAGCGATTAGTATGCGCGCCACGCCAGTAGAGGTAGAGACGACACCTAACGCAGACGACACTCGGCAGGTGGTGGTTAAAGGGCACGTGAAAACACTGCTGTTTACGGTCAGCGTGCGGTGGACCTTCGTGATTACGGCAGATGATACGCTGCAATCGACCGAAATTAAGCTGCTGGCCTCGCTGCAAGAACTCATGCAGTTCGATCGGGGCCAGGAAGCGTAGGCGATAGTTACCCCCATTGGGGGTACAACCCATTCTATCCTCAGACCCCAAACCGCCAAAACTGGCGGCTTGGGGTTTATGTTGTTTTCTCAATCTAGGCAGCTTTGGGGACGGCGGCTTGGCCCCAGGCGGCGGTTAGCAGCGATCGCCCCAGGTTAAGGTGCTCGGGGGCGCACTGCCAGTCGGGGTGGGCAGTCAGCAGCAGCGATTCTAGCGATTCGGCATCGAACAGGTGCCAGACCTCGGCCCCGGTGGAACTGTCGGCGATCGCGTAGCAGTTTTCGGCTACACAGTAGATCGTCAGGCGATCGCTCATTCCAGCCGGTAGCGCCAGCTCTTGGCCAATAGTGAGGCTTCTGAACCCCCAAATGGCTTGCTTAAAGGCCTCTACACTCTGAGCGGACAACCCCGGCAGCACTCGCATGGCACGAGGGTCACCATTGGCGCAGATCCAGTAGCGGCGCAGGGGGTCAATACCCTTTAGCCAGGGAGAAACGTCGTCGAGGCGGTAGCGAGGTGCTAAAGACAGCTCAGAGAACATGACTTTACCCAAGGACGGTAAGCGACTCCTTTAGCATCGTGTAATTACCGAGGTTTTCTCAATGTGGTGACACAAAAGTATAAAAAGCTGATAGGAAGCGTTACGTTTACTGATAGGACGGCGGTTGATGGGGGATGTCGTTGTCCTGAAACTAACCGTCCCTGATGCCTTGCAGAACTGCGGCTGGCTTCGACTCCGCTCAGCCAGCGATGGTACTCAAGCTGATCCCATTCAGTTGTGCGGTCCCAAGCAAGCACCTCAGCGGGGTGGCTAGTCGGTGAACTCTCGGCTGAGGGTCGCCGTCAGCTCGGGCAGCAGCGCCGGTAAAATCAGGCTTTGGGCCAGGGGCATTTGCCCATAGGTAAACCCGTGGGGGGTCTGGCCCAGATGGGGCCGCAGCTGATCTAGGGCGTAGGGGCTGCCGTAAATAATGACGCCCTGTAGGCGATCGGCCTCGCGCAGGGCCTCTAGCCAAGTGGTCGCCAGGTGCATGAGAGCCGCCGACCCTCGAAACGGGTTGCCGCGCACAAAGAGTTGAACCAGGCTGGGCCGCAAGCGATCGCCCTGGGGCCACTGGATACATCCCTGCGTATCGATCAGCTTGAGCTGGTAGTGGTGACTCTGGGGCCAGGCGATCGCCGCCGCCGTGCGGTCCAAAAAGCGACAGCCAACCATATCATCGACCAGCACCAGGTTGTTGCCAGGGGCGGCAGCCGTGCAGGGAGACACCTGACCATGCACCGTCATTGATGCGGTGAGAATGTTGGCGGCGAGGCGGCGAGTGGCGGGCTGAGCTAAGGCCTGGAGCTGCACCGGGGGCGGCGGCAGGTGTTCCCACGCGTGGCCTGCGCCATCGGGCAGCAGGGCCGGGGCCGCCTTTTGCTTGGCTCGCCACAGGCGTTCTACGCTGGTCAAAATTCGCTCTGGGGCCAGGCGGCCTCGGTTTACCGCTTCAACCACGGCGGCGATTACCCCTTCCGGGTCGCCGGGCATGAGCAGCACATCGGCCCCGGCTTCGACCGCGAGTACTGCTGCCTCGTAGGGGCCGTAGGCGTTGGTAATCGCCCCCATAATTAGGGCATCGGTGACAATCAGGCCGTCAAAGCCCATTTGCTGGCGCAGCAGCTCGGTGAGAATGGGAGCCGAGAGCGTGGCTGGATGATGGGCATCGAGGGCAGGAATACGCAGATGAGCGGTGATAATAGCGTCTGCTCCGGCGGCGATCGCCCGCTTAAACGGCACTAGCTCTAGATCGTGGAGGCGATCGCGATCGTGGGGCAGCACCGGCAGTTCCAGGTGCGAGTCGATGGCCGTATCGCCGTGGCCGGGAAAGTGTTTGGCGGCGGTCAGCACCGGCTGGGTTTGGGTGCCGCGCAAAAAGGCCTGAGTCAGGGCGCAAACTCGCTCCAGATCGTCCCCAAAGGCCCGCACGTTGATCACCGGGTTGGCGGGGTTGTTGTTGATATCGACCGTCGGCACCAGCACCCAGTTGAGACCAATCGCTAGGGCCTCGGCAGCGGTAGCGGCTCCAAAGGCCTCGGCGTAGGCCACAGCGGTATCGAGGTCGCGATCGGCCACCGCTGACAGCGCCATCGGCGGCGGAAACCAGGTCGCGCCGCTGAAGCGCTGACCCACGCCCTCTTCTACATCGGCGGCAATCAGCAACGGAATGCGTGCCTGATTTTGGAGTGCCTGGGTTTTAAGGCCCACCTCGGCGGCACTGCCCCCCAGCAAAATGACGCCACCGACGCCTAACTCTTCGACATAGCGGGTAAGGGTGGCCAGGTCGGCCTCCCAGGCGGGGTAGCGAATTTCGTGGTCAAACAGATGGCCTGAGGCCCGCACCACCACCATCTGAGCCACCTGCTCCGCCAGCGAAAGGCTCTCGGGGGCGGGCAGCCGGGCGGTGGCGATCGCCTGACTCACTCTTCTTCCTCGGCAGAAATCGTAGGCTTAGCTGGGTCGCTGTTCTCCAGGGCTGCTTCAGGCTCGTCGGATAGGCCTTTTTCGGCTCGCTCCTGGCTGAGCTGGTTGATCAGCGACAACACTCGGGTACCGCGCTCTACGCCCAGGTCTTCTCTAAAGATGATCTCGGGGGTGCGCCGCAGCCGCAGCCGCTGGCCCAGTTCACTGCGCACAAAGCCCGTGGCCGCCTGTAGCCCCTCCATGGTTTCGGCCCTGGCCTCATCGGTGCCGTAGATGCTGACAAACACCTTGGCGTGCTGCAAATCGCCCGACACATCTACGTCGGTAACGCTGACCATGCCCGCCCCCACCCGGTCGTCTTTAATATCCAGCATCACCATCTGGCTGATTTCGCGCTTAATTAGCGAAGCCACCCGCTCAACGCGACGATTATTATTAGCCATCGGTCTGTACTCCTGAACGTAATGGCACTAACCCAGGCCCAACATGGCCCGTAGGGTAAAAGTGAGAAACAAGAACCCGGCCACCACGGCACCGACTAGGGCGATCGCCGTAGAGGGTTTCTGCAAGAGCGGCACCAGGGGCTGCGCGGCGTTAAAGAACACGCCCAGCGTAAACGAAATAAAGTAGCGGGGATAGCGAGAAACGTTGTCAAAAAAATCTTTCATGGCGGCAGGTTGGGGGGATAGAGGCCAGGGCATAGGCCAATGCGCACGCGACCCCAACGCACTGACCCTAGGTTTCTTTCGTTTTACATCCTAACCCACGACAAAACCTCAGGATGAAACCCAGATCAGACGTTGCCGCCGGGCCGAGCTTTGCTATAGTTGGGGCATTCTTCAAAGAGTACATTTGATCTTAGGCGTTTTTGGGGCGTTTTTGTGACGGCGGCACTCTCGGTTTCTACCTCTCTCTACCCACGGCCCTTTCTCAAGTGGGCCGGAGGTAAGGGGCGCTTGCTCAGGCAGTACGAGCCGTTTTTACCCCAGCGCATTGATACCTACTACGAGCCATTTTTGGGCGGTGGAGCGGTGTTTTTTCACCTGGCGGAGCGGGCCAACCGGGCAGTACTGGGAGATATTAACCCCGAGCTAGTGAATGTTTACTGCTGCGTGCGCGACCAGGTCGAGACTCTAATTCGCCACCTGTGGGATCACCAGCGGCGTCACACCCCTGACTATTACTATGAGGTGCGCCAGCGGCAGCAGCTGCGATCGCCTGTCGAGCGCGCCGCCCGGCTTATTTACCTAAACAAAACCTGCTACAACGGCCTCTACCGCGAAAATTCCCAGGGCCACTTCAATGTGCCGGTGGGTAAGTACAAAAAACCGGCCATCTGCGATCCGTCTCTGCTGCGGGCGGCCTCGGCAGCCCTGCAAATTGCCGATATTCAGACCTTTTCGTTTGAGACGCTGCTAGAGCGATCGCTGACGCCCCGCGATTTTGTCTACTTTGACCCGCCCTACCACCCGATTAGCCCCACCAGCAGCTTTACGGGCTACAGCCGCTACGGCTTTACCGGGGCCGATCAAGCTGGTCTGGCGGCGGTGTTTCGCACCCTGGCAAACCAGGGGCAGCGGGTGATGCTGTCCAACTCCGACTGTGAGTTTATCCGCGAGCTGTACCAGGGGTTTACGATGCACCCCATCTTGGCGGCGCGGGCAATCAACTCTCGGGCCGGGTGTCGGGGCAAAATTGGTGAACTTTTGATTACCGGCTGACCTAGCCGACGATGGATGCCCTCGCCCTAGCAAATGGGTTAGTTATTAGAGTGATCCAACCCCATGCGATACAGAGGCTAGCTCCGTGACCACGACCCCACCCCCCAGCACTGAACCTAAGGACCAAACCCGCGAAACCTTTCAGGCGGTAACCCAGGTGGCGCAGGCCATTGTCACCGTGCTGGATAACGTCACGGCTACCACCGGCAATGCTGTGTTGTCGAGGCTGCAGCCCTTTTTAGAGCCGATGACGGCTACCGTGGGCAGCGTGGTCGGCCCGATCGCCAACCTGCCGTTTATTCAGTACGCTACGGCGGTACCGGGTATGAGAGTGCTGCTGGCGGCACTGGGCCAGGTGAATGTAGAAGAAGTGCGATCGCAGGTGGATGAGCTGCGATCGCAGTATCCCCTCGAAGGTAAGCGCACCCTGGCCCAGCGAGTGATGGCCGAAACCGCCCTCAAAGCCGCAGGCGTGGGTCTGGCCACCAATTTTGTGCCCCCGGTAGCCTTTGCGCTCACGCTGGTTGATATTGGCGCGGTCGCCGCCCTCCAGGCCAGCATGATCTACCGCATCGCCACTATCTACGGCTATTCGCCCACCGACCACGATCGCCGGGGCGAAGTGCTGGCGATTTGGCTGCTGTCATCCACCACCGCTGGCATGGTCAAATCAGGGCTGAGCATTGCAGAAGTCATTCCGGGCCTGGGGGCTGTGCTGGGCATTGCCACCGACGCATCGCTAGTCTATAGCGTGGGTTACTTTGCCTGCCGCTACTACGAAACCAAGCGATCGGCCCCCACCGAAATCATGGTGTAAATCAGGGGTTTAACACTAAATCCTAGTTGTCTACCCCCGATTGGGTAAGGGCAAACGACCGTTTGCCCCTACGGTATACCTGTCTTGATCCGGGGGCTCTGGACTCAGACTTGGTATAAGGTGTTAAGCTCACGCCTTTGCCTTGTACCTGGCACCTTGAACCTGATACCGTCCTTCCTGATACCGTCCTTCCCTCAAACCAGCAGCTCAAACAGCCCGTCGTCGATTTCATAGCCCAGCATTTGGGTCATGAACTTGAGCCGGGTGTAGTTGGTGATGTTTTGGGAGCGCAGCCAGCGGGCGATCGCAAAAATTTTCGCCATCATAAAAATTTCCAGCGCCTCAGGGTTGTAGCGAATGCCCTCGGTGGGGCTGAACTGGTGGGGCACCAGCATGGCGGCATAGCGCCCCAGTTCCCCCGCTTCCCAATCGAGTACTAGCGGCAGCCAGGGGTACCAGGTATCTAGGCGAATGAACCACAGCCGTACCTCCGGCAGTTCCGATAGCTCTCTGGGATCGGTTGGATCGCGGCTGATGTTGACCTCAAAACGCAGGCCAATCTCCCCGTGGGGCAGCTTGCTCTCGGCCAGCAGGGGCTCAATTACCTCCCGCGCCGGGGTCAGATCTAGCGTTTGAAAATGAGACTCGTGCAGAGTAATGGTGTGGGCCATGGGGCAGTGACAGCTTGATGACAGGCGCTAATGCCTATTGTCGCAGAGGCCGTGCCATCATAGATAACGCTTTGGGCGGTGCTCCTCTGGCCACTCTGCCCCAAAGTCTGTTGTTGTAGCGTTTCTGGCGGCGGCCCCATGTCTGATTTTCCCCTGCGCGTGTGCATTATCCTGGGTACCCGACCCGAGGCCATTAAGCTAGCCCCGGTAATTCGCGCGTTTCAGCACGATTTGGCGACGCAAACCCAGGTTGTGCTCACGGGCCAGCACCGCGAAATGGTTGACCAGGTGATGGCCCTGTTTGACCTCAAAGCCGATGCCGACCTGGCCATTATGCAGCCGCAACAAACCCTCACCGACATTACTTGTCGCAGCTTGCAGGGGCTAGAGGCCCACTTTCAGGCCCAGCGGCCCGACCTAGTCATTGTGCAGGGCGATACTACCACCGCCTTTGCCGCCGCCCTGGCAGCCTTTTACCAAAAAATTCCGGTGGGTCATGTGGAAGCGGGTCTGCGCACCGACAACATTTATAGTCCCTACCCCGAGGAGGCCAACCGGCGGCTGATTTCTCAGCTCACGACGCTGCACTTTGCCCCCACCACCACCGCTGTGGGGCATCTCAAAGCAGCCGGTGTTGTCGGCGAAATTCACCATACGGGCAATACCGTCATCGATGCGCTGCTGACGGTGGCGGGCCAGCAGCCCGACTGCCCCATTGATGGCCTCAATTGGGATCAATACCGGGTGCTGCTGGCCACGGTCCACCGCCGCGAAAACTGGGGTGAACCGCTGCACGACATTGCAGCCGGGTTTTTAACCGTGCTCAACGATCAGCCCGATACTGCGCTGTTGCTGCCCCTGCACCGCAACCCGGTTGTGCGCGATCCGCTGACCAAGCTGCTGGGCAACCACCCTCGCGTGTTTCTGAGTGAACCCCTCGACTACCGGCGGTTGGTAGGCGCGATGAGCCGCTGCCACCTGCTACTTACCGACTCGGGCGGTTTGCAGGAAGAG
This sequence comes from Nodosilinea sp. LEGE 07298, assembly GCF_015207265.1. Classification (GTDB taxonomy): domain Bacteria; phylum Cyanobacteriota; class Cyanobacteriia; order Phormidesmidales; family Phormidesmidaceae; genus Nodosilinea. The sequence continues at coordinate 14,602 of NZ_JADEXE010000129.1, forward strand.
GCCCCTGGCCTGGGTAAGCCCGTGCTGGTGCTGCGCGATACCACTGAGCGCCCGGAGGCCGTAGAGGCGGGTACCGCTCGACTAATTGGCACGAGCGCCGAGGCGATTAGCCGCCATGCCCTAGAGCTACTGACCAACGATGCCGCCTACGGAGCAATGGCCCGAGCCGTCAACCCCTTTGGCGATGGCCATGCCGCCGATCGCATTTTGGCCATTGTTAAAGCCCACCGCTGGGACAAAGTGACGACCTGAGCGGGGATGCGATCGCAGGCAAACCTTAAGTTTCCCACCCGCAAGATTGTCATGAAAATTTGACAATCAGGCCTTGGCAGTGATCTATTCATAGGTTTCTGTCAGGGCTTAATCACGTTTTTATACCTTGCAGGCATCTAGCCTAAAGCCGGTGAATAGGCGCGATCGCCGGTTTTAACATAGAAATAAGCTTGAAGCCCTGTGACCAGTATCACAGACTAGTTTCCGCAGTATCACGGTGTCGGGTTAGCAAATCTCACACTTCACGAAAACTTGATACAGCTACATTAGAACTTAACCCGCTGGTCATCTACCCAGAGTTATGCCTTCTCTCCCTCCATCAGAAACGCAGCAGTTTAACCGCGATGTGCAGTTTTTGCTTAAACCCAACAACCCCCACGCGCGATCGCTGCTGGCGTTTATCAAGCGCACCATTCACCAGTTTGGGCTGCAAGTCTATATCACCGAAATTGATATTTTTGTCGAAGCCTACCTGCGGGGAGTGAGGTATACCCAGCAAAATCAGGAGCACATTCGCCAGCCCAAGGCGTGGATGCGGCGCACCGCTTACAACATCATTCGCGAGTGCAAGCGCGATCGCCTGCGCTATTCCGCTGCTGCCTTTGACGAACTCATGCATCAAGAGCCAGCGGAGGCCGACGGTGCCGCCCCCGGAGCGGTAGACGATGAAGCGATTGGCCAGGCCATCGATGCGGTGCTACAAGCTCTAGAAGTACTCTCACCGGGCGATCGCAACCTGATTCAATGGAAGGTGGTAGAAGGCCTGACCTGGACCCAGGTGCAGACCCGTCTGGTAGCCGAAGGAGAAGACCGCGTTTCTCAAGCCACCCTGCGCAAGCGAGGTCAGCGAGCCCTAGAGCGTCTGCGGCGGGCCTACCACGTCTTCGGTGCTCCTGGTTCCTCCAGCCTCAACGATGACCTATCGGATCATCCTGACTCTATGGATTAATGGAATTAGCGGTATGGGTTTGCCGAGGGCGGCGGGCAAAGACTGCTTTGATAAGCGATCGCAAGGACGGTTTTTTCGCCAAACAGGTACGCCAAATGGCTGAATCGCTACCGTTCATCAAACCAGCAAAATCGTCCACCAGGGAATACTTAATCAAAGCTGGGGAGTAAACTTGACTGAGGCCCTAATATGGATCCTTCAACGTCGGATCGTTAGATATTGTTTGATGTTTGGCCGCAGGGATGCCCACGGCAGTTAACCGCCGTCTAAACACCGTCTAAACTTGGTGAAACCTGAACGTTACATGGCCAATACCGCTAGCTCTTCCGATGCCCTATTCCCGGTTCGCGCTGGGAACATTGCCCAGCCAGTGCAAAGCAGCCCAGACAACCCTTTAGAAAACACTCTAGAAAGCAGCTCAGAAAATCCTTCAGAGACCACTTTAGAAGGTCGCCTAGAGCAAACCTTTACGCTGACATTTTGGGGCGTTCGCGGCAATATTCCCGCCCCAGGGGCAGATACGGTGCGCTACGGCGGCAACACCGCCTGCGCAGAAGTCTTGGTAGGCGGTCAGCAGCTGATTTTTGACGGTGGCAGCGGGCTGCGAGTGCTGGGCTGCCATCTGATGCAGCAGAGCCAGCCCGTAGAGGCTCACCTATTTTTTACCCACACCCACTGGGATCGGATTCAGGGCTTTCCGTTCTTTGCGCCCGCCTTTGTGCCCACGACTCAGCTCCATATCTACGGTGCCCCGGCCCTCAATGGGGCCTCCATCAAGCAGCGCCTGACGGATCAAATGCTGCGGCCCAATTTCTTTAAGCCCCTGCAAACCATGGCGGCCACCATGGCCTTTCACAATATTGCCGCTGGCGACTCCATCCCCCTCGGCGATGTGATGATAGAAACCTGGAGCTTAAATCGCCAAACCAGCGCCCTGGGTTATCGCGTTAGCTGGCAAGACCGGGTGCTGGTCTATGCCACCGACACCGACCCCACCCAAACCAGCCTTGACCCTAATCTGTTGATGCTGGCCAGCGGGGCCGATGTACTGATTTTAGACGGCACTTACGCCGATACGGCCTACTCAGACCCCAGTGGCTCAGAGCTAGCGCCGTGGCATTTAGGCATTGAATTGGCCCAGGCGAGCCAGGTCAAGCATCTGGTGCTGTTTCACCACAACCCCTGCCACAGTGATGACCAGCTCGACCAGATCGAGCGCCAGGTGCAGACTAGTTTTGCCCCTACCCGTTTGGCTCGCGAGGGCATGACCCTAGACCTGATTAAGGGCTAGCGGCGCAGCCTTCCTCTCGGTGCATTGCTGCGCGAATGCACTTTAGGCGGAATGGCACTGAATTAGAACTGGTGGGTAGTGCCCGCCCTAGGGCAAATCAAGGCTTTCGGCGTTGGCCTAACTGGGTGGGTCTTGGACCATTGCAAAACGTTTATTTCAGTGACAGTCCTCTCTAGGTAGGCTGGAGCAGGTCGCCGCGCACCCAGCCAGTGGTGCCATCGTAAATAACCTGGTACCAAATAAAGCCATCCTCTGGGTTGCCCACCCGGTCTAGCACATCTACGACGGCGCGGCGGGGGGCGGTGCCCACAATGGTGCTGCCCAGGCGCGGACCCGATCGCAGCCGAGCGGCTTCGGCAGAGAGCACTAGGGCCGGGGTGCCGGGGGCAAAGTTGTTGCCGCGAAAGTCGCTGGGGCCAGAGGGTACCCCCACCACAGCGTTAAAGCCGGGTTCTTGCAGCACGACGCTGCCATCGGCGGCGATAATTTCTAGCTCGGTTTCGCCCTGTACATTGATGCGGGCAAAGCGATCGGCCTCACCTCGGGTGGTGGTGTAAACGGTTTGGTCGCGGGTGCTGGGCACTAGCTGGGCGGGCGCAGCCCGAACTTCGACAACATCGGTAGCCTTGTTGTAGAGGTTCATAAACAGATCGGCATCGCTGCGGTAAACGCGCACCGCCATCGTCGCCGTTTCGAAGTAGAGCACCGTTTCAACAATGCCTGCTTGGGCCAGCAGCGTATTGTGTAACCCTATGGTTGGGGGCAGGGCCGTGGGGGCTGTAGCCAGGGC
>NZ_JADEXE010000012.1 GCF_015207265.1 Nodosilinea sp. LEGE 07298
GGGTAGGAGGGTGGATGAGTGGGAGGGTTGATGGGTAGGAGGGTGCAACGGGTTTCATAGGGTGCATTAGGCCGCAGAATCCCTTGGGGAGAGCCGTTAACCTAAGCCTGGCCGTAATGCACCGCCTAAGGATTTCGCCATGCCAAAATCTAAAATCCAAAATCAGTAATGGTTGCTGGCTTTGCGATGGTGCACCGCCGTCAGCCCATCGGGTTTCGCCACCCGCCCGGCCCTGGCGGTGCAGTAGATCACCCAGTGGTCTCCGGCTTCCAGCCGATGGGTGACGGTGCATTCCAGGTAGGCCAAGGCTTCGGCCAAAATGGGGGAACCGTTGGCGGCGGCATAGGTGGCAATGCCCTCAAAGCGATCGCCACCTGGAGGAAAGCGCTTCAGAAAGTGCTTCATCAATCGCTGGTAGTGGCCTTCTTCCAGCACGTTGAGCACAAAGGTGTCGCCCCCGTGCAGCAGCGATTCAATGGCGCGATCTTTGGCGACGGCGATCGCCACACCGGGGGGCTCGATGCTGGCCTGAATTACCCAGGAGGCCAGCATGGCGCTGCTGACGTCGCCCTTGCGGGCGGTCAATATATAGAGGCCGGTGCTGAGGCGGCCCAGGGCTTGATCGAGCCCCGAATCGTGTGATTGGGTTTGTTTTTGGCTGAGATCGCGGTTGACCCACTGGCCCAGGTCGGTGCTCGCCTCTTCGCAGAGTTTGTCGGTGGTCTCGGTAGGGGCGGCCTTGATCAAAATCGGCTCAAAGGCTGGTTTCAGGCCCAGCTCCTGAAAGCGGTTGCGCAGGGGAAAGATCGGTTCATCCTGACCGCCGCCGGTTTCAAACAGCCCGATAGCCTGCTTGGGGTGGGCCGCCGCCAAAATCGTGCTAAGGATCGGCCCCAGGTCACGAGCCGACTGCGGCGGCATGCCTAAAATCAGGCCAGCAGCGCTGGTCACCAGCTCTCGCACGGTAGCAATATCGGTATCGAGCAAATCCACGAGTTCTACGGCGGTGGCAGTTTTGAGCAATCCCTGGCCCAGGGCGTGAGCAATGCGATCGCTAAACCCGTATTCCCCGACATAAAAGATCGCTACGAAGGATTCGGCCTGAGCCTGGGTCTCGCTCCAGATGCGGTAGCGCCCGGTCCAGTCGGCCACATGGTGGCGCAGCAGCGGGCCGTGGCCCGTGGCAATTTGGTTGAGCTCAAAGGGCTCCATCCGCTTCAGCGCCGCCAGTACCGAGCGGGCGTTTGGCCCCATTAAGCAGTCGTAGTAGAGCTGAAAATCGGCCTCCAGCAGTGCGGGTATCTCGTCGTAGAGAGTGTCATCGCAGTAGTGCAGGCCAAACACATCGCAGGTGTACAGCACCTCGGTGCCGCTGTCGTAGGTGAGGATGGTGTCGGGCCAGTGCAGATTGGGGGCCGAGATAAAGGCCAGCTCGTGGCCCAGGCCCAGATCCAGGCGATCGCCGCTCTTCACCACCTGAGCCGCAAAGGGTCGATGAATCTGGTTCTGCAAAAACTGAATCGCCACCTTCGACCCCACCACCGTAATCTGGGGAGCCAGGGCCAATACATCAGCAATCAGCCCACTGTGGTCAGGCTCGGTGTGGTTCACAATCAGGTAGTCGACCTGCCGCAGATCAACCTGTTGCCTCAGCTCACGGAAATAGAGATCTTTAAACTTGGCATGGGCGGTATCGATCAGAGCCGTTTTCTTGCCCTTCAGGAGAAACGAGTTGTAGGTGGTGCCATTGCGCAACTCAAACTCAATATCAAAGCGATCGCGATCCCAATCTAGGCAGCGCAGCACCGTGGAGTCAGCGGCAATCTCCGCCACCTGAACACTCAGCCGACCCTGTACTAGGTTTTTCGAGGGCACATCCGTGAGAGCAACCATGAGTTATCTCTATCCTCATCGAGATTACGATCTGAATGGCTCAATGATTACTCACAGGGCAAGTTTTGTAAAATGTCAATATCAAAACTGTTGCATCAGTTTTTTATATGGCTAAATCTCAATGCATTTATTTTGCAAATGTATTAAGTAATCTCAAGGGCAGGCGGCAACGCTTGCCCTGCCCTGGCTCCTATTGCGATGCAGAGGGGCGGGTTTTGCTGGATCAATGAGACTCCCAACCTTGTCTCACCGCCGGGATGGGTTGACCGGAGGCGCTGTCGAGCACCAGGGTGTTGAGCACGAGGGAGACGTAGCGCTACTGGTCGGCACTCACACCAGGATGCAGCCATCTTGATAGCGGGCGATCGCAACCTCGTTTTTTGCTCCGTCTACTCACCAAGTACGGCGTGCTGTCGGCGGCGGATATAGAGCGGCAGAGTTTGCCCGCTGGCCAGTTTGCCCTGGTGCCCGAAATGCCCCTCACCTGCGAGTATTACGGGCTAATTTTGCCCAACAATGCCCCCCAGTGGCGCAACACGCAAAACCAGTCCAGTTTTTGCGCGAGGCGGCGGCGGTGCAAACTATCCTAGACGAAGATATGCGCGACTTAAACTATTGTCTCAACCGCTAGTAAGCTAAGGCAATTAGTGGTCTATCAGACCTAAGTTTGGTAGCTACTGGATTAGCTACTTAGGATCAAGACGACTGAGGGGCTAACCCAGTAGCTACACAGTTTGGTTGTAGTCACCATCCATACCTCAGCTTCGCTGACTGGCCTTAAACCATTTCCACGGCGGCTACCAGGCCGAAGATAATAAACAACAATCCGCCGCCGGTTGTCAGCCAGCGTTCTGAAATGCGCCCGGCGACGAGTTTGCCACAGGCAACGGCGATCGCAGCACACACCGCATGCCCCAGTGTTGCCCCCAGCACCACCCCCACCGGGTGGTTAGCTGCCGCCAGGGCAATGGTGGCAAACTGAGTGCGATCGCCCCATTCCGCCACAAAGGTCAGGCTAAAGGATTGGATCAGCACGGTTCTAACCGACCATTTACTGACCTCAGCCTCGCTCTCTTCGACGGCCTCTAGGGCCTCGGCCTGCTCATCGGCCAGGCTACCGCCTCCGACCATGCGACTGGCATCGTATAGCAGCTTGAAACCAAATCCTAGAAATAGAGCTACCGTCAGCCCCTGAACGTAATGCTCAGGAACAATGGTGACTACCTGGCCAATCGCTACCGACAAAACCGTCATCACAAACAGCGCGGCGGTAACCCCTACAAACACCAAACGGCGGGGATGGCGGGTGGCCAAAATCATGCCGATAAAAAAGGTTTTATCCCCCAGTTCAGATAGGGTGATGAGTAATAAAGCAGCGGTAAATCCGGTCAGTGGGTGCATGCTCGTCTCCAGGATTGTAGACCTGAGCGGGCATGATGGATACTCAAAAGAACTCCACCAAGCCCACGTCAGTTGTGGACTCAGTGAAGGTCTCGCTTGCGAATGCACGGTGTTAATTCACGGTGCTAATCACCATCTGAACCAGGCTCATCGCCAGTATGTTGACTCAGATGATCGAGCTGCAACGCAGCTCTAAGCTACTCCCCTTCATGACCTTAACCGTATCATGAATGGCAGATTTAATCGTAATCAAAAATACTGATTAAATCTATGAGAAGCAGGCTTTTATTTCATAATTCAATCATTTTTGAGCTAATCCCGTTTCATTTTCTATTCATTTTCTCTTGTTTGCCATGGAGGTATTTCCTGGCGTATGATATTCTCCGGCAGGCAAAATACTTTATATTTTCGAATAAAATGCCCAAATCAATCCCCTATCAGCCTTTAATTTTGAGGCTTTTGCACAGCATTGCTGGCTTACTGGCGATTGGTGCTTTGCTCACCGGCTTTCTAGTTTACAACACCTATGACGGTCGGTTTGGCTCTATTCCTTTACCTTCGCTGCCAGATATTCAAGGCATTCATGGTACGTTTGGTCTTTTCTTTTTGCTAATATTCCCCGCTCTTGCTATTTATAGTTTTCATTGGGGATATCGACGATTATTGTTTCCTGACTTTTGGGTGCGGCTCACGCATCAAGTAGGTAAACCCGGTTGGTGGGTCAATCTTCAGCGACTTTTAAACACCGCCATGCTCTTAGCTAGCACATTAGCTGTAGTTACCGGCAGAATGATGCAAGAGGCATGGTTGCCCGCTGGCGAGCTATATCATGTTTGGTACCGACTGCATTTGACAGCTTGGCTGGTGCTATTGCTAACGCTGTTGGGCCACATTGCCATGAGTCTTAAGGTCGGCGGGATGCCTTTGCTGCTGTCAATGGCTCAGACAAGATACCGACCTGAAGAGTCGCCATTGCTGTGGATAGGCTATCTACAAGAAAAACTCCGCGAGCGATTTGGGCGCTAGGTCTCAATTAAGAATTCTCGAAGAACCTGTATTTATGAAACGAACAAACGTTCCACTAAAGGCTGTTGAGTTAGTAGTAATTAGCGGCATTTTTGCTGCATTTTTTTTGCCGTTGTTTGCCTATTTAGCCAAACTGTAGCAACTGCCCAATAGCTACGCAGTTGCTACAGTTTGGCGATCGCAACTATTCACAATATTCAGCCAGCTATAGCTCAGCGGCGCAGGCTAAGAGCTAATTTCTAAACGAAATCTTAAAGCTTGCTTCCTTGCTTAGCGTCTCAACAGGCGCAGACCACTGAGGGTGACGATAACAGTAGATCCTTCATGTCCCAACACGCCTATTGGCAAGGTGATGTGCCCGCTCAAGGTACCGATGATTAGTACCCCAATCAGCCCCAGGGCAAAGACGATATTTTGTCGCACGATCGCCCGTGCCCGCCGCCCTAGGCCAATAGCGTGTTCTAGTTTTTCCAGGCGATCGGCCATGAGCACAACATCGGCGGTTTCTAAGGCCACATCGCTGCCCGCAGCGCCCATGGCAATGCCGACTGTGGCCAGAGCCAGGGCGGGGGCATCGTTAATGCCATCGCCGACCATCGCCACGCTGCCATACTGCTGCTGCAATTGCCGTAGAATCGTGACCTTATCGTCAGGCATTAAATCAGCATGCACCTGATCTATCCCCAGTTGTTGAGCCATACTTTGAGCCGTACGGGCATTGTCACCCGTTAGCATCACCACTTGCTCAATGCCCAGCTGCTTGAGGCGGGCGATCGCCCTTGCCGCCTCTGGACGCACTCGGTCGGCCACCGCAATCAAGCCCAGCACTGTACCGCCGTGGGCTACCCAGACCACTGTTTTGCCCTCTGCCTCCCACTGCTGGCTTTGCTTCGTTAGACGCGGGGCAACGGCCTGCCCACGAGCTTGAACCTGGGCACTAACAAAGGCTGCTTTACCTACCACCGCAGACTGCCCAGCCACCTCTCCTGTGATGCCCTGACCTATCTGAGCCTGACCGTTAACCGCCGCTTGCCAGGTCAGGGCTCGGCGCTGCGCCGCTTGCACAATCGCCGCACCAATGGGATGCTCCGATAGGCTCTCCAGGGCGGCGGCCACAGTGAGCAGCTGATCCGGGTCGTCAGCCAGCACATTCACCACGTCGAGCTGGCCAGTCGTGAGGGTGCCGGTTTTGTCAAAGGCGATCGCTCTGATTTGACCCATCTGCTCCAGCTGCGCCCCATTTTTGAATAAAATGCCCTGTCGCGCCCCGTTAGCAATACCAGAGAGCAGGGTCGGCATGATTGAGGCCATCAGCGCACAGGGAGAAGCCACGACCAAAAACACCAGGGCGCGGTAAATTGTTTCCTCCCAGCTCCAGCCCAGCAGCAGGGGTGGCAGCGTGGCTAGCAAAACGCCCACCAGCACAATTACTTGGGCGTAGCGGCGCTCAAAGCGCTGCATAAATTTTTGGGAGGGAGGCGCTTCGGTTTGGGCCTGCTGCACCAGGCGAATCACCCGTTGAATTAAGCTGCTCTCCGGCAGCTGGTGGAGTGTTAGGCGCAGCGCGCCGTAGCCGTTGAGGGTGCCCGCCAAGACCTCGTCGCCCACGGTTTTCTCAACCGGAATAGATTCTCCCGTAATCGACGCCTGGTTTACCGTGCTGAAACCTTCGGTCACGATCCCATCGGTGGGCACCAGCTCCCCCGGCTTGACCAAAACCTGATCGCCGACTTGCAGCGCTGAGATTGGCATGACCTGCTCGTGCCCCTGGCGGAGCACCGTTGCTGTGTCAGCCGTCAGGCTCATTAACCCTTGAATATTTCGCTCCGTTCGTCCCATGGCATAGCCTTCTAGGGCACCACTAATCGCAAAAATTAGAATCAGGACGGCCCCATCGACAATCAAGTTGTACTCTTGCTGCCACAAGCCCAAGCTGGCGGCTCCTAGGGCGGCGATAATCATCAGCAGGTCTACATCCAGCTCTTTTTCCTGCACCAGCGTTGTCAAGCCCTCACGGGCGCTCTCAAATCCACCAATGACATAGGCCGCCACTAGAAACAGCAGGGCACCCCCCACCCAGCCCAGGGCCAGGGTTTGCCAGCCCAACCCGACTAAAACCGCGCAGGCGATCGCCGCCCCCGCTTCGGGGTGCTCGTTGAAAAAACCTTTGCACAGGTCGCCGAATCGAGACTTCGACAGCGCATGCAACGGGGCAGTAGACACCATGGGCCAACCTGAGACATCTTTACTCTGCCAGGCTAAACCTTGACATTAGTGTCAATGTCAAGGTTTAGCGTAAGCTAAGCCTATGACGACCGAATTTCTGACCATTAAAGAACTCACTGATGCGGTAGGCGGAGGCGTCACCCCCCGCATGGTGCGGCACTATCACAATCTGGGGTTGCTACCGCCCGTTCCTCGCTCAGAGAGCAACTACCGACTCTATACCCAGCGGGACATACAGCGCTTACAGCGGGTGGTGGCGCTGAAGCAGCAGGGCTTTCAGCTCTCTCATATTGGGCAAATTCTAGAGAGTGACTCTGAAGCAACCGCAGACGCAAGCCTAATGACCCAGCTACAGCAACAGTATCAGGCTGTAATGCAGCAGATTGCCCGCCTGCGCCATACTGCTTCGGCTTTGGAGGGGCTGCTGGGGCGCGATCTAGATTGTCAACGCACCCAGGCTCAAGCTCTGGCTCAGCTCAGGCAGCTTGATGTAGAAACCCAGGTGGGTCTAAGCCAGATCGATCAGCTCTGGGCCAGCCTTGATGCCGAAACCACCGCCCACCCCGAAGCCTTTCAAGAATCGCTTCAGCGCCTGCTGCCCAACCTCTTGCACTACTCTGAAATTACCCAGCACTTGATCCAACAACTGGTGCTGGCCTGCGGCGATGTGAGCTTAGTTGACCTCATACGAATCAGTGCAGCTGCGATCGCAGCTGCACGCACCGCTCTCAGCAGCGGGTGTGAAATCATCACTGATGTGTCTGTTGTAGCCACGGCGATTGACCAAACTCGGCTAGCCGCTTTGAGCTGTCCGGTTACAACCTTGATTGACGATCCTCACATTACCGCTGCCAACGAGGCTGAACAGGCTTTTTGGCTCCACAAACGGTGGCAACAACCATTACATCACTGTTCACCGGGTAGTGTGCTGGTGATTGGATATGCCCCTTCAGTGCTGCTCACCGTCTGTCAGTTAATAGAGCAACAGCGTTTTCAACCCGCTCTGGTGATTGGTATGCCCATTGGCTTTAATCATGCCCCTGCTGCCAAGCGGCGACTGATGGCCACATCTATTCCTTACATTACGATTCAAGGGAGTCTTGGAGGCGGGCTGTTGGCTGCCGTGACTTTGAACGCCTTAATCGAAACACTGCTTGAGAAGCCAGATTGCCACTGCTATCTGACTCGGCCCTAAAAGCTATCGATCGCCCCAGGCAAAGATACTTTGTTTAGTTTTAGCAGTTATGCCTGGAGCGTCTACAACAGATAAAGGGCGATATGACAGACCCTGATCGTTACTCCTGCGTAAACGCGTTTAACTGCTGTAGGCTTACGCAGTAGGACTTGGTCTCTCTGCTGTATTCAAGATTTACCATGGGAAACCGCTCGGCTCGGTTTTACACGCTGCTCTCGATTGGGGCCGCTGTTTTAACGATTTTGCTGAAAGCAACGGCCTACCGGTTGACGGGTTCGGTGGGGCTACTGTCTGATGCTGCCGAATCGGTAGTAAACCTGGTGGCTGCGATCGTCGCAACTTGGGCCGTAACGTTTGCGGCTAAACCGCCCGATGACGAGCATGCCTTTGGGCATTTCAAGGCGGAATATTTTTCTAGCGGTGTCGAGAGCGTGTTGATTTTGGTGGCGGCGGGCAGTATTGCCTTTGCCGCCTGGGGTCGTCTGTTTGCCCCCCAACCCCTAGAGCAGGTGGGCATTGGCTTAGTCTTATCGCTGGTGGCAACGGCGATCAATGGGGCACTGGCTTTCGTTATGCTGCGGGCCAGTCGGCGGTTGCGCTCCATTACCCTGCGGGCAGATGCACATCATCTGCTAACCGATGTCTGGACATCGGTAGGGGTAGGCGTGGGGATCATTCTGATTCCCATTACGGGCTGGCTAATTCTTGACCCGATTATTGCTCTAGTTGTCGCGGCAAATATTGTTTTGGCGGGGCTGAGATTACTGCGCGAAACGGGGATGGGCCTGTTAGACACGGCCTTACCGGCTGAGGAGCGCCAAATTGTTGCCGATACGTTGCAGCCTTTTGAGGCCGAGGGGACCCGGTTTCATGCTTTAAGAACTCGGGTGGCCGGTGCCCGGCGGTTTGTCTCGCTACATGTGTTGGTGCCAGGTAGTTGGACAGTTAAGCAAGGGCATGACCTCTGTGAAGCAATTGAGCTGGCGATCGCCCAATCACTACCCGGCACATTTGTGTTTACCCATTTAGAACCTTTAGAAGATCCGGCATCTTGGGCCGACCAAGCTTTAGAACGCCCGCTACTTTGAGCCTGATTGAGGCTTGACCACCCTCGTTAGGGGCCAATGGCGTTACTCATCCAGGTGTTTGGCCACTTCTCGGTAGAGGGACATAATGTGGTCGTCGGCCAGGCCATAGTAGACGTTGCGACCCTGGCGACGGTAGGTAACTAGACGCTGCGATCGCAGCACCCGCACCTGGTGCAACACCGCCGATTCACCCATCTTCACTTTTCTCTAAGATACTGAGAATCGTTACCACTGAACATCTGTTCAGTGGATTGAGAGCATTAGCCTCACGGGGTTTGCTCGCTCCCATGCTGCACCTGCTGCATGAAGTACAGGGTTTGCTGATAGCCTTGGCGATCGCCCTGGGCCTGAAACAGCGCCGCCGCCTGGCGCAAATCGGCCATGGCAGCTTGAGGGTCACCGAGCTGGTACTGCAAGATACCGCGATTGCCGTAGGCTTCAGCTAACTCAGGATTGAGGCGAAGCGCGGTATTGAAGTCTGAGAGGGCGGCTGCGGCATTGCCCAGTTCGGTATAGATTTTGCCCCGGTTATAGTGGGCATCGGCATTGTCTGGGGCCAGGGCAATCGCAGCATCTAGGTCGCTGAGGGCCTGGGGTAAGTTGCCGGTGGAAGCCAAGACAAGGCCGCGATCTAGATAGGGCTGGACAACATCAGGGGCTAGCTCAATGGTCTGGGTCAGATCGGCGATCGCCGCCTCGGCATTGGTCATATGAGCGTAGGCCTCTCCCCGGTTGTACAGGGTTTCTGGATGGTCGGGGCGAAGCTGAAGCGCTCTGGAGAAGTCAGCAATGGCGAGCTGATAATCGCCCAGGTCGTGGTAGGCAATGCCGCGATGGAAATAGGCCTCAGCACTGGTGGCATCGGCTTGAATGGCCTGGCTGTAGGTTGCGATCGCCGCCTCTAGTTGCCCCTGCTCTGCCTGCTGTCGGCCTTGAATGAGAAGATTGACGGCAGCTTGCTCCACCGCGTGGGCAGGCCGCATCCCCACTGCACTTCCAGGAGCTACCACAAGGGCCATTCCTAGAGCTACTGCTAACATTCTTTGGGTTTGCATGGCTTTTCTCCTACCCGCACGACTGAGCTATGGGTCTTAACCGCGAGTCTGTACCGTAAGGCCCAGGCAACACTCCAAACCAGCGTCTTGTGACGCTTTACAAGCTGAACTAACCCCAATGAATCCGAGATTTTGGCGTTTCTGAGGCGAGCCTTTACGCTTGGGGCAGAACCTGCTCCCCTCCAGTGTAACGACCGTTTTGAGGATAAGATTTTCTTTGAAACAAGATGAAAGGGGCGATCTTGATGCCATAAAATCAGGCAAAATCAAAGGCTGACTCAGCACACTGTGAGATGCTGCATGAAACAATATCGACCGCTGGTGAGTCTAATCGGCATGGTAGGTGGGTTACTGCTGGCGCTTCCAGTCGAAGCGGCTCAGTTTAGGACTTGGCACTTTGACCCTCAGCAAAACCGGCTGGAGTTTTCGACCGATGCCGCCGTGCAGCCCAGAGCGCAGCTTCTTTTTAACCCCACTCGCATTGTGGTGGACTTGTCCGGCACCACCCTAGAGCAGCGGACAATTAACCAGACCGTTGGCGGCGCTGTTCAAGCTATTCGCATCGGGCAGTTTGATGCCCAAACGACCCGGCTGATGATTGAGCTAGCCCCTGGCTACACCCTCAACCCAGACCAAGTTGTGGTACGAGGGGAAACGCCGCAGCAGTGGGTGGTGCAACTGCCCCCACCCCAGGGTGGAGCGTCCCCTCAAGCCAACCCCAGCCAAGTCAATGCCACCCCAGTCGCTGGAGCCGCTACCCAGGTCGAAGGGGTGCGCACCACCCCTGACGGCTTTTTTATCCGCACATCCGGGGCAAGCCCAATGATGACGATCGTGCGCAGCAGTGGCACTCAGGTAGTACTTCAGCTCGAAAATGCTGCCGTAGCAGCGGCCCTAACCGGCCAAACCCTCCCCGCCAATGAGTTTGGGGTCACCGCCTGGAGTATTCAGCCGGTGAGTGCGGCAGTACCGACCCTGCAAATTACCCTCACGGTGCCCGCCAACAGCGCCGACTGGCAAGCCTCGGTCAGCAACGGCAGCGGCATTATAATTTTGCCGCCCAGGGGAATCGCCATCGCTGCCGTTCCAGCCAGCTCAGTCGCGGCACCGGCCCAGGCACCCGCAGCAGCGTCGCCCCCTATTGCTGTACAGCCGCTGCCTCAAGATCCAGTGGTGCCACTCCAGCTTGAGCCCGCGATACCGGCTATCCCAGCGGTGCCGCCGCCGAGTAGCGGCATTCCCAAACAGGCCATCACGATTGTGATTGACCCAGGCCATGGTGGGGGCGATCCGGGGGCGATCGGCGTGGGCGGCCTGCGCGAAAAGGATGTGGTCTCTGCGATCGCCTATGAAGTCGCCAGAATTTTAGAATAGAGCGGTGCTCAGGTGATTCTGACCCGCTCCGATGATCGGGAGATTGGCCTAGAGCCTCGGGTGCAAATTGCCGAGCAGGCCAATGCTGATCTCTTTGTTAGCATTCACGCCAACTCCATCAGCCTGAGTAGGCCCGAGGTAAACGGGCTTGAGACCTACTACCACAGTTCAGGGAATCGTCTTGCCCAGGTGATTCATCAATCAATCTTGAGTCTGGTGACCATACCCGATCGCGGGGTACGCCAGGCTCGTTTTCACGTCCTCGTAAACACCTCTATGCCATCGGTTCTGGTCGAGACCGGGTTTGTCACCGGGGCTCAAGATGCCCGTAATTTCAACGACCCAGCCTGGTGCAGCCGTATGGCTCAGGGCATTGCCGCAGGCATTTTGCAGTACGCCCAGCGATCGCTCTAGCTCTCAAATCTCCCTGTGGTGAGGCGAACCAGCGCCTAGGCAAATAGGGCCAAATCAACGGGCAATAGCAGCATCTGCAAGACAAAATTCAGCGTTAGTAGCGCCGTTGCGAAGCTGACATTGCCCTTGGCAATGCCGGTAAACACCAGATACCAATCGTTACAGGGGGGCACCATCAACATCAGCAGGTCCACCTGCAAATCGTCGGATCTCCCAACTTTGGGCCGGGGGCATCAATAACTGATCTAGAGTACCGATGTCTTTTTCGCGAATCACCGTAGTAGATGACATCAGCGACCCGGTTGAGGTTTAGCGCTACCCCAATCACCCCCGACACAAAAAACCAGCCGCTGGAACAGCCTCGGATTGTAGAAAACCCGCACTGTGACGTTTAGGGGGTTAAGGCAGTTTGACCTGCCCTTAAACGCATCGTCTCATGCAGATGAATTGGGGCAACTGCTGCTAGGATTCGCTGCATATCCTGAAAGGCCAATAGATCCCGTTCCTGAATCCCTGATGCTGCTGTAATCCGGATCGAGTCTGCCTCAAGTTGTCCATCAATCTTGAGTGGCCTGGCTCCCAAAGACTTCAGCGAGAACTCGTGGGACATTAGATTGTAGTCAGACGCATAGCGCTTCCCTGATAGCCGCCAGCCCCCTGGGGTTACTTCTTGCGTGGCTCCAGCCTGATGGTTGAGGGCAAAAATCTGCATCGCGATCGGTAAAATATAGCGGGCCAAATCAAGTTGCCCCATGGAGCTTTCTTGCGCCTGAGGTAATACTGGGCCGTGGTCTTGGGACTGTCTCAGCAACTGCCTGCACTGCTGGGCCGTCAGCAGATTCACCCGTCGGAGCAGTTCATCTTGTTCGGGGGCATGGTCTACCCCCAGATGCCGTTGTAATCCTTTGAACGAATAGGCTGCTCCTAGCTTGTAACCTGGAAAAGCCATTCCGTCTAAGCCATAGCTAATGCCATCGATCTGGCCGTCGCGGGCATAGAGCCGCACAGAGATATCCTCCGCCTTCAACCGGGTTACCAACATCAGCATCGAGGGCTGGTCTGCGGTGTGCTGCTGGAGCGACCGCCACAGCTTCTCCTTCGTCAGTTCCCCGCCGGTACGTTCCTTCAGCCGGTATTCTCCTGTGGTCAGGTTGTAGCGGTCGGGCTTAGCCCGAACCTTCGTCTGCTCTAGGTCAAAGGCTTCCTCCAGTTCCCGCTCTAGATGCTTCAGTCGAATTTTGATAAACGCATCATTGACCCACCGGGCACCCATATCGACGGCACTGGTGACAATATGCCAATGCTGCACCTGATGTCGCGCCTGACGATCGTGGTGCTCCACCACAAAATACTGGCAGTTTTGATGTCCAGTCCTTTCCAGCACGGCGTTGGAAATGGCGCTGATCTCCTCTGGGCTCTTATGCTCCTGGGGCGACAAGCTCACCGAGTAATGCACCATCGTCTTTTTTACCCGAGGGTTGTAGTCATGGACAAAGCGGAATTCCTCCGCCAGTTCCTCAGCATTTAGCCCCACCATGTTAGTTGCCAGGATGGGCTCAGCTTGTGCTTGCTCCTGTTTCTCAGGGGATAGGACATAGCTCGTTAGCCCGTAAGGGTTGGAACCTTTGGAATAGTTGATGTTCATGATTTTGGTAATACCTTTTCGATAGCGTCACCTAGTCTTCTCAGCGCAATCTCTCGCCGCACCTCCCAAATGAGTTCCAGGACATCTTCAAGCTGATGACCTTGCCCCTTGCTCTTGAGGGCTTCTGTGAGTTCTGCGAGCTGTTGAAACAGGCTCAGGTTAATGAGCGGCCCCTCTACCTGCCGCCGCCGCTTCAGGCCGCAGTCCAGCAGATAGGTGCTCATGCTGGTTCCGGCCCCGACCGCATACTGCCGGATCTGAGCCTTCTGTTCGGGGGTGCATTGCACCTCAATGGTTTCTGTTCGTTTTGTGGTTTTTGGCATGGCTAAAACTCCAGGAAATGGCCACAGCTTGCTGTCCTCCCAGCCCTCCTCCCACCGATAACGTCCGGGTCTACCCCAGCGACAATTCCGAGAACTACTCCAGCGACAACTTTAGGGACTACCCCACCGATAAAGGCGAGACATACTCCAGGAACTACTCTGAGATCTATTCCAAGAACTACCCTGGAGGTTACTTTGAGCATTATCCAGATGTAACTTCGAAGACGATACTGAGATAAAAGCCCCTACTGGAACCCGGGAAATTTATCCATTGAGGAGCAGGAAAAAGTTAACGCTGAGACGCACTGCAAGCTAAGGCTTTGAAAAAGATAGGAGACGTTCTAGAAAAGGCCTCAAGCTGAGATTCATTGAGAAAACAGCTCGATGGACTATCCGTTAATCCAACCCTTTCAAAAAGCCTCCATAAATTTCAGTGTACGCATCCGGGAGATTTTGTCACTACCTTTTTCAAAATCATCTCAACATTGCCATAAAGTTTTCCTATAACTGCCACAAAATTCTCTGGGCTATCCCCCATGATGAAATCACTGCATGGACAAGTACGGTGGCTCTTAAGTTCAATAAGCAATCGCTCCAAGACTTCCATGAGCGTCTGAGTTCAGTCGATGCCAGTTGGCAAGACGATTTCACCTTGAAGGAAATGGTCAAAAAGTCGCTGAAGCCCATTAGCAAAGCCAGACGCTACAAGGTGAGTTGGGAAAAGATTGCGCTGATGCTCCAAGAAGTCACAGGCGGAGAACTCGACATTAGTGCTGCGAGTGTTCGGCAATACTATTTTGAGTTAACGGATAAATCAGCTAAGAAGGAGAAGACTAATAAACCAAAACCTAAGTCATTTAAACAAGATAGGAAGACCCCTGAAACCCGAGTCAACCAATCTGGAGAACAATCAGATCATTCAGGAATAGACTCTTCAATCACTGCCGATAAATCTAATGATTCACCACAAAACCAACCTTCTGAAGAACAGCCAGAAGCTGATGAAATGTCTCAGGAGATCTCGACTAATGATGCCGTAAACCCTAGCGATAATCTTCCCGCCAGTCCTCAGAAAGAATTGGGTACATCCCAGCGTAAACCCCCATCCGAAATTCAATCCTCATTCAACTTAAGGAGACCGTAAATGGCCTGTATCCATCTCGTCGATGGCGATAAGGGCGGTGTCGGCAAAAGCTTTGTCTGCAGCACCCTGATCCAATACTTCCTCGATCGCAACATCGACTTCATCCCCGTCGAAGCAGACCGCTATAACCCCGATGTCGCCAACCGCTATGGCGATCTGACCTTCCAGTTCGCCATCTTCAGCGATGACGAACGCCAAACCCAAGCCGATCAGCTCCGTGACCTGGCCGTGAAGCAACCGCTGATTATCTCGTTGCCGTCCCAGGTCGGTCAGCCCCTGAATGACTGGCTTGAGATGGCCTGCTTTGATGCTGCCGAAAACGGGGTCAGCTTTGTGCGCTGGTTTATCACCAGCGGCACCTTTGAATCGCTCAATCTGTTTCAAATCGCCCTGGAGCGCCACGGCGGCAACTTTCCCCATGTGCTGGTCAAAAACTGGGGGGTCAGCGATGACTGGAGCGAGCTGGCGTCACTGAGCGATCTCAACAAGCTGATGAAGCGCCACAAGGTGCAGGTCATCGACTTTCCCCGCCTGCCCTGGCAGGAAACCAACCTGATTCAAAAGAAAAACTGGACGTTTGCTGAGGCCAGAGCCGCCGCTGACTTGCCTTCCATGAGCCGCACCAAGGTCAAACGCTTCCTCAAGGAGGCCTACACCGCCTTTGAATCCGCAGGACAAATCCCCGATGCCGCAACCCCACAACCAGCCCCAAAAACACCACCCGTCAAAACTCGATGAGGCCAGTGATGCCCTGATGCACCTGGCAGCCCAGATGGGCATTGACCCATCCGATCCACTGGTGCTCGTTGCCCGAGGTAATGCCCGATTAGAGGAGAAAGTAGAGCAATGGACGCAGACGAATTTACAGCTGCTGGAGCTGCTGAGCCAGCAGGTGGAGGAACAGCAGCGCTCAGCCCAGCACTACAGCAGGCTCATTCACTACTTGAACGGATTCGACGGGCAACTGCTGGGCTTGCAGCAGCAAATCGAGACAGCGCTGTCTTCCTTGAGCAGATGGGCTCCCGACACCCCGATTGGGACGGAGCTGGCTCAGATCAAGCAGGCTACGACAGCTATTCAGCAGACTACCCAAGCCTTAGGGACAACACTGAAGAGCTTATCGACTGGGGATTCCAGGCTCCAGCCGCCCAACTTGAGCCCGTCAAAAAGCCTCCCGAGGTGGAGCTTTAGGGCTGGCGCAATGGGTGGGCTAGCGATCGCGCTGGTAGCCCTCAGCCTCTGGCAGTTCAACGAAGTCGAGTTCATCAAGCAGCGAGTGACCTGGTCGCAGATCAAGCTGCAGCGGATTGAACACCTGATGGGTATCGATTCGAGGGGATAAGCGTTTCGCATTGAGACGCGGCTGAAGTCTTTTGAAAGTTCAAGTGTACTATTTAGGTTGAAGGCAACGATGAGGTGACTATGCCAAACTTGCTGCTAATTGAAAGCCCCGGCAAAGTGAAGAAGCTGGGGCAAATCCTGGGGTCAGGCTGGGTGATCAAGGCCAGTATGGGCCATGTGCGCGAACTCGCTAACGATGGTGACGATGCTCTGGGCTTTGACTTGGGGGCAGGCTCCATCGACTGTCGCTACCAGCCCCGAGATGACCGTGCCAAAAAGGTGCTCGCCGAACTCCGGCAGGCGGTCAAAGCCGCCGACCGGGTCTACATCGCCACCGACCCCGATCGCGAAGGCGAAACCATTGGCTGGCATCTGCAGCAGGCGCTGAATCTCCGCAATCCTCAGCGGGTGGTCTACAGCGAGATTACGCCCCAGGCGGTGAGGGCGGCGATCGCCCATCCCCGTACCCTCAACCAAGACCTCGTCGCCGCCGGACGCGCTCGGGATTGCCTTGATAAACTGGTGGGCTATACCGGTAGTCGCCATGTGGTTTGGCCCCTGAACAATGGCGCAAAATCTATGGGGCGAGTCCAGAGCGCGACGCTGCACCTGCTTTGTGTAAGGGAGCGAGAGATTCAAGCTTTTACGCCCCAGGATTATTGGAGCGTTTGGGTTATCTACGGAGAAGGGTTCAAGGCCTTTTACCGCAGTAGTCCCAAGCTCCAGCGAAAGGCTGCGGGCAAAGATGCCGAAGACAAAGGGGCGGACAAAGAATCGGAGCGGGTGACCTCCCAGGAGCGGGCGGATGAACTGGTGGCGATCGCCCAAACTCACTCCCACCAAGTTCTGCATATCGAAGGCAAACAGACTACCCAATCGCCTCCGGCCCCGTTCATTACCTCGACCTTGCAGCAGTCCGCTGGCTCCAAACTCCATTTCAGCCCTGAGCACACCATGAAGGTGGCCCAATCGCTCTACGAAAAGGGCCACATCACCTACATGCGCACCGATTCGGTGATTCTTTCCGCGCCCTTTTGTGAATCGGTGCGTCAGTACCTCCAGCTGCACGATTCCACCAACGTGCCGCGTAAAACCACCCAGCACCGGGCCATCAAGGGATCTCAAGAGGCCCACGAAGCGATTCGCCCCACGGAGGTCAATCACCTCCCCCAGCAGCTTCAGGGAGAACTCTCCTCCGACCAAGCCAGGCTCTATGAGCTGATCTGGAATCGGGCGGTGGCCTCGCAATGTGCCCCAGCCCGCCTGCGCAAAACGCGCATCGTCACCCAGTCCGGCGACGCCTACTGGGAAGCGCGAGGCCAGGTGCTGGAATTTGCCGGGTACACCCGCTACTGGAATAACCTCAGTGCAGATTCGGTGTTGCCTGCCCTGAGCCAGGGGCAAGGACTCCAACTTGACCAGGCCCAGGCGGATGCCAAGCAGACTCAGCCGCCGCCCCGCTACAGCGAACCCAAGCTGGTGAAGGTGATGGAGCAAAAGGGGATTGGTCGCCCCAGCACCTATGCGCCGACCATCAAAACCCTGCGGCAGCGAGAATACGTGGGCCTGCTTCAGGGCAAGCTCCAGCCGACGGCATTGGGACTGGAGCTGGATGGAGCGTTGGAGAAGCTACTGCCGGATTTGATTCAGCCGGAGTTTACGGCGCAGATGGAGACGGCCTTGGATGCGATCGCAACGGGAGAACAAGACTGGCAGGCCTACCTGATTGGTTGGAATCGGGGATATTTTGCGCCTGCGATCGCCCAAGCCAAATCCCAACTTCTCTCCCTCTCGACCTTCGCCGAGCATTCCCCGACATCGGGAGCAATGCCTGCTGAGCGATCGCCAGCCCCCACGACTAAACCCACCAACGGACAACCAACCAAAACCAAGTGCCCCACCTGCGGCGAGGCAATGGCCAAAGTCCCCTCCCGTTCCAAGAAGATGAAAGCCAAGCACTTCCTCAAATGCTCCGGCGCGGCCTGCGGTACGGTGATGTTTTGGAATGCCAAGGCCAAACGCTACGAACTGCCCCAGGCCCAGCGCCAGGCTACCAATTCAGAATTGTTTACCGATCATCCCTGCCCCGTGTGCGGTGCCCTACTAGAGCGCTATACCTACACCAAAGATGGGCAAGACAAAGTCATGCTGCGCTGTTCTCTGGTTGAACATCGTCGCGGCAAATGCAAGGAGGTTGCCTTTTTTCAAAGTCGTGGGGAGTTTTGGTCACCTGAATTTGGCACGCTGAAGCTGCCAGAGCCCCAAGTTTAGGTATGGACAGACGCAGCAAGATCAATCAAATGCTGGACAGTGTTCCAGCGATCTGCCTGAAGACCTCCTGAAAGCGCAGTTTGGCTATTTCGAACTGAGGCCATGTATGGAAAACACAGGCTGACTTACCTGGCCTGCTAACCGCTGACTGAGCAGGGTGTATCGTTCCTGTGCCTTTACCTGTCGTACTGCCAGGCCAATCGCCTTCTTTGGCCCTACCAGAATGGCCAACTGCTTGGCGCGGGTCAGCCCGGTATAGAGCAGATTACGGCTCAGCATCAAGTAATGCTGCATGTAGATTGGCAGAATCACCACCGGATATTCTGACCCCTGGCTTTTATGAATCGTCACCGCCCAGGCCAGGGTAATTTCATTCAGGTCCGCCCGATCATAGGTGACGCTGCGCGCCTCAAACTGAACGGTCACCTCCTGCTCCTCTAAGTCGATGGCGGTAATGGTTCCCAGATCGCCATTAAACACATCCCGGTTGTAGTCATTCACCTGCTGAATGACCCGGTCACCGACCCGTAGCGTCAGCCCGCCCCGGTTGATTTCAGCTTTGTCTGGTCCAGGGGGATTGAGCACCCCCTGCAGCACCTGGTTCAGGTTGCGTGTGCCCACGGCACCGCGGGTCATGGGGCAGAGCATCTGGATATCTCTGACCGGGTCAAAGCCCAGGTTGGGAATCAGATTTCGAAGGATATCCTGGATGCCCTGTACCCCATCCTCGGGTTCTGGTGCCCCCAGCCACAGGCAATCGGTGACTGGGGAAGCTGACACCGATTCTAGGGCCGGATATTGCCCCTGGTTAATGGCATGGGCATTCTGCACGATGCGACTGGCCTGGGCCTGGCGAAACACCTGGGTGAGTCGGATGACCGGCACCTGTTTGGAGGCCATTAGATCCCCCAACACGTTGCCCGCCCCCACACTGGGGAGTTGGTCGATATCGCCCACCAGCAAGAGCTGAGCCGTAGGAGGAATGGCCTTGAATAGGGAGTGGGCCAAAAACAAATCCAGCATTGAGGCTTCGTCCACCACCACCGCGTCCACCGGCAGCGGATTTTCGGTATCCCGTTTGAACCGCATCGTACTTGGGTCAAACTCCAACAGCCGATGAATGGTTTTTGCCTCTTTGCCCGTGATCTCACTCAGGCGCTGGGCCGCCCGTCCGGTAGGGGAGGCCAGGGCCATTGACTTCCCCATGGCCTGCCATAGGGCCACGATGGTGCGGGTGGTAAAGGTTTTGCCAGTCCCCGGCCCCCCGGTGAGAATGCAAACCCGCTGGCTGCTGGCCAGGGCCACCGCCTGCCGTTGTTCCTCCGAGAGGGGCAGGCCCGTGGCGGCGATAAATCGATCGATCCAGCGTTTGACCCGGGGACTGTCGACCTCAAGCGGTTCCCCTAACAGGGTCTGCACCCGCGCCGCCAGGTGTCGTTCCGCCTGGTAAAACGCGGGTGCGTAGCAGACCAGACTGTCGTCCTGAGCCTGGGTGACTAACTCTCCGGTCTGGGCCATGTCTGCAATCAGGGTGGTGAGCACCTGCGGGTCGGGATGGTGATCCTCCAGCGTGAGACATTTGACCCCTTGGCTCACCAAGTCTTCCTGGGGTAGAAAGCAATGGCCCTCCTCAGCCGCTCCATTTAGGACATGCACCAGACCACTGCGGTACCGAAAGGGTGACCCCGGCGCAATGCCAAGGTTTCGAGCAATGGTGTCTGCTGTGATGAAGCCAATACCATAGACATCCTGAGCCAGTTGATAGGGATTGCGGCTAACAATCTCGATCGCATCTTCTCCGTATTGTTTGAAGATTTTGACGGCATAGGTGGTGGATACGCCATGGCCCTGGAGAAAGAGCATCACCTCTTTGATCACCTTCTGGGTTTCCCAGGCGGTTTGAATTAGCTTTACCCGCTTGCGGGCAATACCGGGCACTTCCTGCAGGCGTTCGATGTCATGTTCAATAATGTCGAGGGTGTCTAAGCCAAAGTGGGCCACAATTCGTTTGGCGGTGACCGAACCCACACCTTTAATTAGACCGCTGCCCAGATACTTTTCGAGGCCCGTCAGGGTGGCGGGTTTGGTCTCGCGATACTTAAAGACCTGGAATTGTTCGCCGTATTTGGGATGATTCCGCCACTGCCCCGTCAAGTGCAGGGTTTGCCCCGGTTGAATGTTGGCAAAGCTGCCCGTTACGGTGACCGGTTCTGAGGTGCGCGGCACCTTGAAGCGCGCAATGGTGTAGCCAGACTCTGCCGCGTGGAACGTTAATCGCTCCACCACACCCTGTAAATATTCGGCCGGCTGTTCACCCATGGCCCTGACCGCCAGACTAAAGGCTGATACTAACGTTCTATTGTAATCAGTGGCTTCTCTCTAGTCATCCGCAAATTTGTGCTCAAGGCCAGGCTCATGTCACCGAGGCGACGATGGATGATCGCCAATTACCGATTGGCAAACCAAACAACATAATCCTTGACGGGCTGGTAATTAGCAGATTTCAAATTCGTGACTTCTAAGTCACATAGCGGGAGGTGATAAATTCGACCGTCACGTTTAACCCCAACCAGAATGCCGTACAAATCATCGACGCTGAGCATCCCTTGCGCCATGACCTTCTGGCCCACTTGCAAAGATCCTCGTTCTTGAACCTCTGCGATTTCCGCCTCAAAGGGAAAGCTTAGGCAGGTCTGCAGATGATTCTCCCAGGCGTGCCACATCGCAGTCTCATTATTCGAATCAACGCTGGCCAGTACTTGCCGGATACCAACTCCTTCTGGCCCGAGGTGGTCGAAGGCATGTTTGTCTTGCAACTGCTCGTAGACTCTGGCGACTTCCGCCGGAGTGTCTCGTGCCTCCGCCGGTTCAACCTCAGTCATCTCTAGATAAAGTTGCTCCCAGCCAAAGCCTTGCTCTTCGCATTGGGTGATGAAGTTACTAGGCATTTTCTTGAGCGTTTGGCTATCCCAATCGATGCAGACCAGATTGTCATCGGCTTGAATCTCGGAGATGCGGCCCTGCCAGCCGCCAATATCAATGCCAAAGTCAGGGTCGGTGACCTGGGCTTTGACGACAACTGAATCGCCGATTTTGAACGGAGCAAGTTTTATCATGGGGTAAACTCACCCTAAGCTCAGAAGGGTATCTGGCTTTCGATCATAGCGGTATTATGAGGCCGTGGCGCGGGTGAGGAATCGTCTGGATTCACGCTACCCCCCCAACCTGTAGCTATTGTTCACGATTGGCGACCTGCTGAAACACGATACACAACGTCTTGATCATTCTGGCCCATGGCAACCTCCACCCCCACTTACCTCAAAACCGTTAAGGAAGGCTTGAACTTCCACACTGTAGATGAGATCAAGAAGCTGCTGGGTCTACTGCCAATTCAAGACAAGCCGACCCGGAAAGCGGAACTTGTGGACGCCGTAGCCAATTACCTGTTGGGTCCTGGCTTGAAAATCCAGTGGCAAGACCTGGACGAACTGCAACAGGCGGCCGTGGCTGAAGCCCTTTATCGCACCGGAGGTCGCCACCAGGCGGAGCAATTTAAGGCCAAATATGGGGCATTGCCCCAGTGGCACGATCGCAGTTCCATGTATAGCTACAAGCGACCAGCGGCCAAGCTTGACCTGTTTTTCTACCCCACCGGCAACTATGCGGTCTCGAATTTGTTGCCCGAAGATCTGCGACTCAAGCTCAGTGCCTTTGTCCCTGAGCCCAAGGCCCTCACTCTGCCCAGCGCTGAACAACCGCCCCAAACCTTTCGAGTTGAACGTCGGTCCTTCGATTATGAAAAGCGTCAGTCTGTAGAGACGGCGGAAGAGGTGCCGGTGGTGTGCTGTCCCATGGAGCAAGTGGCTCAGCAAGACCTGCTGGCGGTGCTGCGGCTGATTCACCTGGGTAAAGTGAGCGTCAGCGACAAAACCCTGATGCCCAGCAAGGCTACGCTAAACACCATTGCCCCCCTCCTGCAGGGCGGCGACTACTACAGCGAAGCCGATGAACCCGACAACCATGGCCCCATTGGCCATGACCCGATTGGCACCATCAAGCCCTTTGCCTGGGCGATGCTGGTGCAGGGGGGCGGACTGGCCAGCCTAGATGGCAAGAAGCTGCAGCTGACCAAGGCAGGCCAAAAGGCGATGGGGGCTGCCCCGGCGAAAACCATTCAGGCGATCTGGAAGAAGTGGCTCAAAACCACCTTTTTAGATGAGCTGCGTCGGGTGGAGTCGATTAAAGGTCAAACCGGAAAGGCCAAGCGCAGCTTGACGGCGGTCAGCGGTCGCCGGGCTCAGATTGTAGAGGCGCTGGGGCATTGTCCGGTGGGAGAATGGGTGACCTATGATGACCTCAAGCGCCACATGATTGGCAGTGGCCAGACCTTCGAGGTCAGCCGTAACCCCGAGAATCTTTACATTAGCGAGCCTGGCTATGGCTACCTGTATGAGGCCGGAGGCTCCTGGAGCATTCTGCAAGATGCCTATATGAGGTGTTTTCTGTTTGAATATGCCGCTACCCTGGGGCTGCTGGATGTGGCTTATATCACGCCCTACGATGCCCCCCGAGGCGACTTTGATAGCTTCTGGGGTGCCGATGACCTCTCGTTTTTGAGTCGCTACGATGGCTTGCTGGCATTCCGGCTCACCCCTCTGGGAGCCTTTTGTTTTGGGCTGAGCGATGCCTACACCGCCGCGCCTATTACCACTGAAAGTACCCTGCGGGTGTTGCCCAATCTCGACGTGGTGATGACCGGAGCGCCTCTCAACCCGGCAGAACTCTTGATGATGGAGACCTTTACCCGGCAAACAGGGGATGCGGTCTGGAAGCTGGACCGAGAAGTGGCCCTGAAAGCGGCTGAGGCGGGGCATTCGCTGCAGGAGTTTTACGACTTTTTAACCCAGGTCAGTGCTGAGGCTCTGCCCAAGACCGTCGAGCAGTTTTTTGCCGACTGCCGCAGCCGTTCCCAGAGTCTGCAAGATCAGGGGATGGCCCGACTGATTGAATGCGCCGATGCGACTTTGGCGGCACAGATTGCCCACGACTCGCGCACGAAGAAATATTGTCAGTTGGCAGGGGAGCGGCATTTGGTGGTGTTGTTAGATCAGGAGACTCGGTTTCGGAATGGGTTGCGCAAGCTGGGGTATAGTTTGCCGATGAGTAAGGGTTAGGGATAGTGCGGTGCATGATGCTTTAGGCCCCATGACTCTCTCAACTATGCCAACAACTTCTCCGGTCTTGGTCGGGTAGGCGGCTCAGTAAGAAGGGGTGAACTCTGTAGCAAAAACCACATAATAGTTTATGGACACTAGACCTGAAAAGATGGAGAAAGTTTCTCGCGATCTTGCTGATTTAGGTAGATAGGCAGAAGGTTTCTCGCTATCTACCCTGTCAAGGTTAATATAAATTAACTCTCTAATAAGATTGTTATGTGCCGAAGCTATCCCGATGTATGGAGAGAAATCTCATAGATGAAGATACGTATACAGAAGTTCAAAAAAATTGATGATGTTGAAGTTGAGTTGTCATCAATTAACATTTTTATTGGGACAAACAATTCCGGGAAAAGCAGCTTTATACAAGGAATCCAATTCGCAACCTCTGCCTGTCAGACACTTGATTTGCTAGGTGCAAACTGGGTAAAAGGTAAATCCAAAACCCTTGCATTAGACTCAAAAGATTTCCTGTATACGCCGACTAATGATATTTCTTATTTATATCATGGAAAGCGTCTATCGGGTTCAAGACGAAAAGAAGATCGAAATTGGATCGAGTTTACCTTGAATAATGGCAACGAATCAAAACTTAGAATATCTCGAGGTAAAAATGGTGGGTTTACAACTCTATTGGAGGGCAAGGCCTTAGGAGACGAATTGTGTTCAATAGAAAATCCATATTGCGTATATGTGCCAGGGATTGCAGGAATTCCAGTTCTAGAAAAATACGAGGTACCAATAGCAGTTAAAAAATCCGCAACAAGAGGGGATTCAAATAATTACTTAAGAAATATTCTGTACACAATAAACAGTGATGAAAATAAGTGGTCATCATTTCTTCAGTCGGTCAACTCTGTTTATAGTGATGTCGATTTATCCGTAGACTTTGATGAGCATGCTTCCGAATACATTTATGTGTATGTATCTTCAAGTGGTATCAGATTACCTCTTGATTCGGTTGGCACCGGATTACTCCAAGTAATACAGATATTTGCTTATATTGAATATTTTTCACCAAAGATTGTACTTCTAGATGAGCCAGATTCGCATATTCATCCTACCAAGCAGAAAGAACTAGCTAATGAATTGGTGAAGAGATTGGCGAACAACCCAGAGTTGAAGGTGGTGTTTTCCACGCACTCTCGCTACATATTAGAAGCCTTAGAAAATGAAGCGAAAGTGGTTCATTTTCAATCAGGAAATGCGTTGGATGATGTAAAAGGTAGCAATATCCTGCTCGACATAGGAGCCGCTGATGCAGATTATCTCTTTTCTAAGAAAAATTTGAAATACGTTATTGTTACCGAAGATAAAGTAGACAATATTTCAGAGAAAAAAGAGTTTATAAAAAAGTTTTTAATAGCCAATGGCCTCCCTGAGGATGAGTTTGTTCTTCATTCCTACGAAGGTTGCACAAAAGTGGAGTTCGCTAAGATTCTTCAGGGATTTGTAAGAAAACAAATTCCTACAGCAAAAGTTATTCTCCATATCGATAGAGATCAGAAAGTCGAAGGAGACCGTGAATTAGAGAAATTAAAAGAAGATTGTCAGAATAGAGGTATATTGCTATTTGTAACAAGATTCCAAGAAATTGAGTCCTATTTTTGCACGCCACAAAATATCCAAAAAGTATACGGAATCACTGTTGAACAGGCTAAGGGAGAGTATGACAGGATAGTCGCTTCGCTAGAAGAAGAGACACGACGAAAATTGACAAATTTTATCTTACGAGATCGCCCAGAATTAGGTAAAAATAAAGAAGGCAAAATAGATATTGCCCAGGCTAACAGTATTGTAGACGAGTGGTATGCGAAATATGGGACAGAGCTAACCCCTGGAAAGGAGATGCTTGGGGCAGTTAAGAAGTTTGCTCAAGAGATACTAAAGGACGACCCGAATAAGATAGTAGGCTACTCAGACGGCCTAGCATCTGAAGATTTTCAAGCGTTATTTTATGCTCAATAAGCACCTAACGAGGCGCTGCTACGGAAAATTTACTCGCTAGCGCTCCTAAATCTCCGCAGAGCGCGGCGTTAGGCGTCACCGAAAAATTATGCCCAGTATCAAGTGCACAGCGAAACTGGCTAGACGAGCCGGTCTCAGCCTTCCCCCTCCAAGCGAAGATACGTCTGATGACTGGCACGCCAACGTTTTCACATTTGATCGTCGTTTTTATGTCATCTTCTGCGAAGATCGATCGAGACTGACTTGCCTCGCAGGACCAGTTCAAAAAGCTGACCTTCAGGATTTGGCTCAAGTCCTTAGAAATGCCCTTATGGCCGTTTTGAGTCATGAAGGTTTCAGTGAAACATCTATCCAATACGCACTGTCGAAAATCGAAGATATGTCTATGGCCAAAACTAACAATCGATCCGTTCTAGGCACCATGAACGACAACATCTTTCATATTGAGACCTATGCTTATCAGGCAGGCGGCGTAGAAAGTATTGGTCTGGCGAATCTCGCCGCCACCGTAAACCACATGCCAATGAGCCCCCTGAAATGGAAGTACGCCATTGAAGAGTATCGCCGGAGCATCATTCACAGCGCCGCCGACACCCAACTCCCATCTTGAGCCTGATGACCTATTCCCCCGACAATGCGCTGATCATCCAGAGCGATCGCACCGTTCTGCTCGACGTCCACGCCCCCAAAGCCGAGGCGGCCCAGGCGGCGATCGCGCCCTTTGCGGAGCTGGTCAAAAGCCCCGAACACATCCACACCTACCGCCTCAGTCCTCTCAGCATTTGGAATGCCCGCGCCGCCGGAATGCCCGTTGCCGATATGGTGGCGGCCCTTCAGGACCATGCCAAATACCCCATGCCCGAGTCGGTGGCCCAGGAACTGGAAGCCCTCGGTCAACGGTATGGCCTGACCACCCTGAAAGCGGGAACGGGTGGAGATTTGCTGTTACAGGTCGCCGATCAACCCCTGGCAGAACTGCTGCAGCGCCAGGAGCAGGTGGGGCCACTGCTGGGAGAGCGGTTGTCGCCCACCACCTTTGCGATCGCCCTAGGCTATCGCGGCGTTCTCAAGCAGGCGCTGCTGACCGCAGGCTATCCGGCAGAAGATCTGGCCGGTTATCTGACGGGGGATGCGTTGCCCCTAGACCTCCTATCGACCACTCGCAGCGGCGAACCCTTTCACCTGCGGCCCTACCAGAAAACGGCGGCAGATCTGTTTTACCAGGCCGGGCATGCCAGGGGTGGCAGCGGGGTGATCGTCCTCCCCTGTGGTGCGGGTAAAACCATGGTGGGCATGGCGGCGATGGCGGTGATCCAGCAAAAGACGCTGATCCTCACCAGCAGCCTCACCTCCGTCCACCAGTGGCAACGGGAACTGGTGGATAAAACCACCCTAACCGCCGACCAGATTGCCAAGTATAGCGGTCAACAAAAAGCCACTGGGCCAGTTACCCTGGCCACCTACCAAATCCTCACCTATCGGGCCAGTCAAGACGACGACTTTCTGCATCTGGGGTTGTTTGATCAGCAATCCTGGGGGTTGATTATCTACGACGAAGTTCACCTCCTGCCCGCGCCTGTCTTTCGCATCACCGCCCAACTCCAGGCCCGTCGTCGCCTGGGCCTAACGGCTACCCTAATTCGCGAAGATGGCCGAGAAGGGGATGTGTTCACCCTGATTGGCCCCAAACGCTACGACGTGCCCTGGCGTGAATTAGAGGGGCAGGGGTTTATTGCCGCCGCCGACTGTACAGAAATTCGCATTCCCCAAACCAAGGAACGGCAGATGGAATACGCCACGGCGGGACGACGGTACCAGTTTCGCATCGCCGCCGAAAATCCCCTCAAGTTAGACGTGGTGCAAGCCGTGCTGGAACAAGAAGCTGGCCACCGAATTTTAATTATTGGTGAATACCTGGATCAGCTCCAGGCCATCGCCCAGCGGGTAGACTTTCCCCTGATTACCGGCAAGACCAGTCAGCCAGAGCGCGATCGCCTCTATGCCAGTTTTCGCAATGGCGAGATTTCCGGCCTCATCCTCTCGCGAGTCGGCAACTTTGCCCTCGACCTGCCCGACGCCGATGTGTTGATTCAGGTCTCTGGTAAATACGGTTCTCGCCAAGAAGAAGCTCAGCGGTTAGGTCGGGTGCTGCGGCCCAAGTCGGATGGCCGCAGCGCTCAGTTTTATACGCTGGTGTCGCAGCGCACCTGTGAGGAGGAGTTTGCCCAGCATCGCCAGTTGTTTTTAACAGAACAGGGCTATCGTTATCACATTCAGTTTTGGGAGGTTTAGCCGCGTTAAGGGCTGCCCAGGGGGCCACCGACTCATCGGTGCCACTGCGGGCCAGCAGTTGGATGTGTGCAAATTTAGGGCCAGACTGTCAATCTGAGTCGCCCGGTTCGCCTGAACTGCCCCTTGGAATGTCCCAGTTTTTTTCTATTGAACGATGGGTGATAGGTTAAGCTCAGCGCTGATTTGTCAAGAGATGTTCGAGAGGATGCCCAAGTAGGGGCTGAGGTGAGGTTTTTCGGGGGTTTACGGAGAGCTTTAATGACGCAGAGGTTAAAGTTTTGGTAGTGCATTAGTGTACCTGGAGTTTAGACTAAGCCCACAGAAAAAAGCGGCCTGAGCCAGGCTCAGGCAGCTTTTTAGCCGAAGCTGAGAAAGCACAACCAATCTCAGTGATGGCCTATGACCTACAATAGCTTGTACGGATTCCGACACCGCGCCCATCAGTATCTGGGCCGGGCTCACGACGCGACCTTTGAGCTGGTCGATGCGGTACTGACGACCCGTCATCTCTATAGCTTTGCGGAACTTTCGCAGTCGCCTCTGTTTCGACGGCAGTGGTCGAGTGCCTATGAAGCGCTCCAAGATAGTCGCCCTCAACGGCAGCGGTTGAGGCGACTGTATCTAGAGCAAATTCCAAACAAGGGTCCCATTGTTCTAGCAGGAGACCATACCGGGTGGCCCCGCCCGGAGGCCAAGCGGTTGCGGGAACGCACCCATGAGCATCAGGCCAAGAGCGGCGGGAACCTGGGACCGGTAAGTCTCGGGCAAGGGTATAGCACCGTGGCCTGGATTCCTGAAACCGAGGGCAGTTGGGCGCTGCCCTTACGCCATGAGCGCATCACGAGTTGGGAGAGCCCGATTAGCTTAGCCGCCTTTCAACTCAGACAAGTGTGCCAACACTTACCCCATCGACCCTTGAGCCTGTGGGATAGCGAATATGGCTGTGCCAGCTTTGTGCTGAAAACAGCGGACATCCAGGCTGACAAGCTGATGCGCCTGCGCTCTAATCGCAATCTCTGGGGGGCACCGCCCCCCTATTCAGGTCACGGACGGCCCCGAGTCCATGGCGACTGTTTCAAGCTCAATGACCCAGCGACCTGGCGAGAGGCCGACGCTGGGCTAACCGTCGTGCATCCGACACTGGGGTCGGTGCGGGTGCGCAGCTGGCACCCGATGCATTTTCGCCAGGCAGCGAAGCATCCGATGACCCTAATTCAGGTGCAACGGCTTGACGAGGACGGACAGCCCCGCTCGACTCGGCCGTTGTGGTTAGTCTGGGTTGGCGACACGATGCCCGACCTTGAGCACCTGTGGCAACGCTACCTCAGGCGCTTTGCCCTAGAGCACTGGTATCGATTCCTGAAGCAGCGCCTCCACTGGACGGTGCCCAAACTCGGTGAACCCAAAGCTGCCGAGCGCTGGAGCGATCTGATGCCCTTGGCGACCTGGCAACTCTGGCTCGCCCGAGACCTCGTACAGGATTCCCCTCTGCCCTGGCAGAAAACCCTGCCTCTCCTCACCCCCGGACGGGTCGCTGATTCCATTGCCACACTTTTAGCCCGTTTGGGGACACCGACCACTCCCCCCAAACCCCGAGGTAAGTCTCCGGGCTGGCCCAAAGGCCAAAAGCGTAACCGCAAACCTCGCTATCCCACCGTCAGAAAACGCGCGAGTCGTCCTAAAAAAACCTCAAAAACCGTCGCTTAGCTCTCGGACCATCCTCGAGTAGTCGATATTTCTCCCCTCTGACGGCAGGGGGAAATTCGCTTTAGTCTAAACTCCAAAGTGTACGGGACGGAGGAAAATCAGGCTACGCCATCGCGATGAAAAGGAAGCCAGTCCCATGACGATTGAGATGACCTGTCCCACCTGTGGGTCTCACGATATCTCCAAGAACGGCACCACCCACCGAGGGAAACAAAACTACAAGTGTCGGGACTGTGAGCGTCAATTCGTCGACAATCCGCAATGGCAACCGAAGCCGAAGGAGACGAAGACACTCGTGAATCGGCTGTTACACGAGAAGATTCCACTGGCGGGCATTGCCCGGGCCGCTAGGGTGTCACAGAGTTGGCTACAAGCCCATGCCAATGCCGTCTATGCAGCGGTTCCTCAAACGGCGGAGGTGTTACCCAAACCCGAAGGTTCCTTGAGGGTGCAGATGGATGAACTGTGGTCATTTGTGGGTCACAAAGGGAATAAACAATGGGTCTGGTTAGCGATGGATGCCGAGACCCGCGAAATCCTTGGGTGTCATATCGGGGATCGTTCTCGGGAATCGGCCATGGCGCTCTGGCAGTCTATTCCAGCAGTCTATCGACAATGCGCCAAGGTCTATACCGACTTCTGGGAAGCCTACGTCACGGTCATTCCGAGTAAACAGCATGAGGCCGTGGGCAAAGACAGCGGCTTGACCAGTTATATCGAGCGCCTGAACAACACGCTGAGGCAGCGGGTTTCCCGACTGGTGAGGAAGACCCTGTCGTTCTCCAAGAAGATCGAGAATCACAGCGGAGCCATCTGGCTGTTCATCCATGACTACAATCGCCAAATCAGACAGAAGCTGGCAGAGCAAGGTCATCCCGTTTTTTCTTCTGCCCTGCACTAAAATGCACTACCAAAGTTTTGTGGGGCAACCAAATAGGCCACGGGGTCAGTGGCTAAGCCCCGATTGTACGCTTGCCTGGGGAACTGCAAATAGCTCCTGCTTGAGCACCTGAGCATAGATGCTGTCTCTGGTGCTTTCCGCGATCGCCTTCCAATCCTCTTGGGAGAGCACCTTGCCAAAAACTGCTCGAATCTCGGTGTGAACCGTCTCGGTCATCTCCCATTCCCCCTGCGGTTTCGAGAGCTTCGCTTCCAGCAGCGCCATCAAAGTTTCCTGAATATCAGCTTCGGGCTGATGAAGCCGCGCCATAACCAACTCCTGGCCCTTGACTTCAGCCGCCTCTGTCCCAATACCCAGATCCCACTCAGTCACCAGCTGCTGCCATGCTTGCATCACCATGGAACGCAGCTCGGTAAAGTGGCTGTAACCCTTGGGGTTAGCCATCACTGCCCCCAAGTGGGAACCCCAGCCGTATCCTGCCAGCGCCTCACAATCCACCGACTCTTCCCGACGAGCCGACGCTTCAAACCAGGCGTCATCGTCCAGTAAATCCATGACATTGAAGTCATCCTGCATCATCATTCGTTCCTCGAATCGACGGTACTCAAGGCATGTCAGGGTAGGTCAGAAGGTTAAGGGCTCGAATAAATCGAAAGTCGCGCTGATTCTTGCTGAGGAGAGGAATTTGGTTCTCGATCGCCGTAGCAGCAACCAAGGAATCAGCAATTAACAGGCCATGGCTGAGGAAATAGTCTTGCAGTAGTTGGGTGGCACGTTCGCTGACCTGGCTTGTGAGAGTCAGCACCTGGAACTGAGCCAGGAATCGGGTCAAAGCCTGTAGTTCGGCTTTATTACGACATCCAACTGTCAGTTCCATAACGGTAATCGTAGAGACCGCCAGGATGGATGTCTGGCTTTCATAGGCGAGGCGGGGCTTAGCGATCGCGTCGTTGTTGGCGACATCGATGAGGATGTCAGTATCTACCAGGAGTTGAGCCATATCAACTGCGCCAGTGCTGTTGCCGCACTTGCCGCACCCAGGTCGTGCTGTCTTGCATCTCAGGGCGATCGCTCCACATACCTACAAACGGCTCATTGTCCAAGTCAAGGGGCTTAGGAGAAGGGCTCGCAGAGGCGGAATAGCGTTGCTTAAGGAACGCCACGAAATCGACTACAAGCTGCTGAGCGGTAGTCGGCAAGGTGGAAATATCGTCTCTTAGTTGTTCAAACTCAGGCATGGGTGTTTCTCTGGATCAAGCGGTGGTTAAGACGAAGCCAATTTCAGGATGGGCTGAACCTGTTGTCTAATTTCTCCCCAGTAATGGAGGCGATGTTCCCAGTAGAGGTTTTGGGCTGCAAGAGCATGACGGGTAGTCAGTTGTCTCTTAAGCGCCGCAAAGGACTACCTCTATTGAATCTCAATTCCACAGGATTAGCGGCCAAGCTCATCGAGACATCTTGAGCTGGACAGGCTCCTCAGACAGATCAAACATCACCTCAAAGACCCCCTGCGGAATATGTCGCCGCATGGCCCTGAGGTGGTCATCCGCATCCTGCCGGTTCCGAAAGCGAGTAATGACCGATCGCTGCACGGCGTCTCGAATCATCACGATCGCCCAGGGCCGACAATCAGGATGCAGCTCGGCGTCTGAGGCTAGAACCTGTCGCCAGGACAGCCGCTCTGGAGCCAGCACCGACTGGACAATTTCGGTGATTTGCTGTCTCACCGGACTCTCATCGATGGGATGCAGCACCCAGCCACTAATAGGGACGGGCTGAAAGCTGAGCCGGTAGCTTTGAGCATCCGTGGCCGTAATCGCCCAAATGGGCTGCTTGGGCTGTTTGCGTGTGCGAAAGCCAACTTGATGAAGGGCGCTCTGAATGCGCTGAATCTCGGCGGCGACTCGGTGACCTTCTGGGCCAGTCTGACATGGTTGAAGCATGATGTAAAACCTCGATGGCATGGGCGTTGAGGTGAGCGATTCAGGATCATTCGCTCACCCTACGTAGAGGATTTTTGAAAAGACAGATCCAATGGATCTTGAAAAAGGCAGACTTATATGCTGGTTCCACCAGGGTGTTCTGGTTCTGAACTCGACAGATCTGGGCACAGCAGTTGCAGCAGGTCAGTCGGCATCGTCTCGAAGTGCTCCAGCAGGAAGTCCATTAGCGCTAGATGCCACAGATCACTCGCCTGGGGCGAGCGATACTCCGGGCCTTGCTTAAACCAGCGTCGTACTGTGACCGGAGAGCGCGAGCAAATAGCCGCAATGACTTCGTAGCTAACGCCCCATTTGCTGTAGAACGCCCTGGGCGAGAGGCCCAAGCGGCACTGGGTGTAAAGCTGAATCAATTCCAATTCCCGATCAGTCAAGGGGCGAGTCATGGCATTGTCTCCAGGTCATCTTCCCAGGCGCTATCGGCCAGTACCTGTCCGGTGGGATCACTCAGCCAAACCAGGTAGTTCCAGGCCCAGCAGCCCCGGTGATGAGCATAGGCAAAGTAGCGACCGATGACGGTGCCGGTCGTCAGGGTATCGGCAGTCCAGCGAACAGGGTCGCCGTACAGAAACACCGGCAACGGCGCTGCCTCAGGGAAATTGACCGGTAGACACCGCATGGGATGGCGAACCCGGATTTTGATCGGGGGCAGATCAAGGCTCTCTCCAGAACGCAGGGCATGGAGATAGGTCGCAAGCAGCTTGCCAGAGAGCGATCGCGCCAATTGATGAATCAGCAACGCCGCCAGCGCTTCGGCTTCCTCCACACTCAGATGCATCCAGGCGGCATCAAAGTAGGTATCGGAGAAGTTGCCCAGGCGATCAATCAACGCAGAAACGTTAAAGTCTCGGGTAGGGGCGGCTTCAATCGGTGTAGATGACATAGAACATCTCCAAAAGAAAAGCCCCCGATGGGTGTCATCAGGGGCGGTGGCAAAGATTGAACGGGTTTACAGAAGCGAAAGCTGGAGGGATTCTCCGAACTTCAGCTCAATGGTGTCGCCGGTTAAGGCATACCAGCGTTCGCGAAACTTACTCAGGTTGCGGCACTTGTCCTCGGCCTGGTGAATGGTGGCAACAAAGAACTCTTCCCAGGCGGGATACTGCTTCTCAATGCGCTTGTGGACGTAGAAACGTTGACCGTGCTGCTCAATTACGGGTTTGCCGTAGCGCTGAGCCAGTTCGCTCAGGCAGGAGTCGATGTAGGTGTGGTCGCCCGTTGTCACCACACAGTTGTAGCGATCGGCATCGACGCGAAACTTCCCCGGCTTGTCTTTGACCGGCAGCTGTCGGTAAATCCGGTAGACGTGATACAGCGCCCAGGTTTCTTGGGCCAGCCGTTGTTCGTAGCGCTTCAGGACGGCCTGGAGGTTATTGCGAACCACTAGGTCGTAGGCGGTTCCCGAGGAAAACAGATGCATCCGGGGATTGTGGGCCAGGGCATTTTGCTCCATCAGCAGGGCTTGAGCGGCGGCTTCAGGGTCTCGCTGAAACCGCTCGACCGCCGTGCCACAGTCCTGAAACGGGCAAAAGCTACAGGCGGATTTTGCGAACCAGATGCCCCACTGGCGGTAAAGATACTGAAGGCAATCGTCTCGGCTCCAGCCCCATTCCACCAGGGGATAGATGTAGTCAAAGCCCCGGCAGCTATAGCCATCTGACTTGGCCACGCGCTTCGACTCTTCGCAGTTGTAGCCCAGATAGGGGCCAAAAGCATCGTCGATGTGATCAGCTAACCAGGCATCGAGCACTTCCCCTTTCCACCGCTGGGCGCAGATGTGGGGCCGTCCCAATCGCGGCACTGTGCCGGAGAGCAGCAGGTTTTGACTCAGCTTGAAATAACCCTCAATATGCAGCGTCTCCGGCGTTCGGGTGTCAGAGAGAACTACGTAACCGTCGCGCTTGCTGGCAGAGGCTTTGGCCACCTGCACCACGCGAACCCGGTGCTGTCGCAGCAGAGGAAACAGGTACGTTTCACAGAGGGTTTGGGTGTAGGGCATCTCATCACCCGTTTGGGCTGTGAGCACCACCAGGTCTGAGAGATTGGCGCACGGTCGATGCTCCGGCTCCAGCAGCCAGCGCAGCAGAATCGCGGTGCTCTCCACCCCCATGCCCCAGTTCAGGATATGGAGGTAGCGGCGAAGCACCAGTTGCTTGAACAAAAACAGCCCTGGCTCAAGAACAAACGCCAGGGCATACCAGGTTTTGGGGGATAGCATGATTGACCCCGAATGAAGAGTCGTGAGGGGAGTTATGGATACTAGGCGACGCGGTCTTGCTGTTCGTTCAGTTGTAGAAACCCAGGGCCATTGCCCTCGGCATCACACTGGGCAATAACGTAGAAAACGCGGGATTCGTCGGTCTTGGTGATGATCAGGTAAGGGTAGCCATCCTGGCTCAGGGCCGCGTGGCGCACCTGACCACCAATCAGAGCTTTGAGGTCGTCTTCGTAGGGCAGTGGCATGGTGAAGTCCTCTGAGGGGGATTAAGAAAACAGCCCGAAGAAAGGTCTCCGGGCTGTGAACATCAGTTCTAGAAGTCGTCGTAGCCAAAGGCGGGTTCATCCGATGGGCTTTGGGCAGGAGTGGTCATCGCGCCCTTGCCGAAATCAGCCCAGGACTCGAAGTCACGCAAGATGCGCTCTTTGATCGCCTCGTCGTAGCCCACAAAATAGGACTTCCAATTCTCGGCGGTAGGCTGCCCGTAACCCGCTACGGAACAGACCCAGGACTTTTTCTCCTTGCCCTTGAGTGCTGGCTCCACGCGCACCGCCAGCACCGAAAGCGCCATGAAGCGATCGCCCCGTGGCCGCTTCGCTCCCGTCGCCGCTCCGTAAGCCTTGCTCATATCGCTGTGGAACGCCCGCACGGTATCGCCAAAGCTACCGCAGAAGGAACCCTTTGTGGTCAGCATCAGCGGGGAGTCGTGCATCAGCTGCTTATCTTTGGTGATCAGGTAGACCAGATAGCGCTGCTTCAGCAAGTGGATGGTGCGGTCGTAGGTGGACTTTTGAAAGTCACTGATGAACTCGCCGCTTTCGCGGTTATACATCAGCAGCTTGGACTTGCCCAGAATCAGCAGTCGGGCCAGCAAAGAGCGATAGCCTTCAGCGGTTTCTCCCCGCTGAAAGGTGGCGGTGTGCAGCGACCAGTCTTCGTTAGGGACAAAGAAAGAGGCCTCCATATTCTCAGCGGTGATGAAGAAGCCTGCCTGGTTGGGGTCTTGATAATTCAGCATTTGCAGGTAGGGCAAGGATTCGCGCCCTTCCTCGTAGTCAGCGGTATCAAACTCGTCGTGCTGGGGCACAGGAGCCAGCGTTTCAGCAGCGTGGGGATTGTGGCCGTTTTGAGCAGCGGCGGTCACGGTCGTTGACGTAGTCATGGGAAGTCTCCTTGGAAAAATGAAGTGAAGGGGGCAAAGCCCTAGCTCTACCCCGGTAAATAGGAATGAATCGGTCTAGAACTCGTTGTCGCAGATGCAAGGCTTGGGACCGTCCACATAGCCAAAGGCGAAGTGCTGCCTGGGTGTGTAGTGGATGAGCCGCCCGATTGGGTCTTTGGGCAACTCTTTGAGCTTGGCGACATAGCCTTCCAGATAAGCGTCGTGGGCATATTCCGGCAGGCGACCCATGGCAGCATCGGTGCTGCCATCGAGGTAGCGCTCGGCGTAGGCGGCCTCGGCCTGCTCGGCCTGCTCGGTTTGGATAGAATCAGTGAATGCAGGTAACACGGTCATTTCTCCCAAAATGAAAGTGAATCCGGCAGTGCCCCGGTGGTCGTTGGTAGCGCTCCGGGGCATCACCGTATGCAAGTGAAAGTTGGACTTGGTCAGTTTTCAGTCGTGGGGGACATCGGAATCAGCTCCGGCGGCTGCGGTATCAGCAGGTTCCCCGTACTTTGTGGCTCCGGCGTCCTGTTCAATTCCCTTCCTCTTTTATTATATCCCGTGTATACGCGGGATATAGATTCTAGGAAGGGGGTTTTACAGGATTTTCGATGAGAGTTTCTGATCGATTTCAGGAAAAAATTGGCAAAGCGATAAGCCCCACTGATCGATAGCGGAGGAAGCCTGATGCCTCGTATACTCGGGGTGAATTCAACCCCCCAACTGTGGAGTTTTTCGGTCATGAGTGATGAGGCTCCCCGCAGAGATTATTTGACTCGCTTCCAGCAGCAGGGCGAGGTGGCCATGGCGGAGCGGCCCCTCTGTGTCAGGTTGCCGGAGGATATTGACAGGCTGATGCGGGAGAAGGAGAACCGGACGGCGTGGTTGCGCGATGCCATTATGGAAAAGCTCTGGCGCGAAGGAGCCCTGCCAGAGCAGTATCAGGGGTTGATGGATGCAGACGCGGATTAATAGGAGTGCCCGATGGCGGTGCAAGGGAGGCGATTCAGGCAATGCTCCAGCAGATGCATGTTTGCGGATTTGCTGAAATCTTTGAATGGACTGACTTCATGCCAACTCCTACGCCTGAAAGGCCGCTGCAATGTCAACCGGGCGAATTGATGAGGATGCTGGTGAAATATTTCTCTAAACCTCACGTCAAGTAGGTAAGAGACTGTCACTCTGTGGCGATATTCCCAAGCCAACAAAACTGCATGAAAGGCATGAATTATCCCAATTCTCTAGCCAGCTTCATCGTTGTCTTCTAGCAGGATTGTGTTTAGCAAGTTAAGCTCGCTGGATGCCATGAAATATCGGTTGTCAAATACGGTTTCTAGCTGGCTGATAGTTCGTTGACCAACAACAGCTGCCCAGGGGAACTCTTGATAAATAGGCAAAACTGGCATAACCAGTCCCTGGGATGTCAATGCAGTTCCTAGGGCATCGCGCCAGGTCACTGGGTCTTCTAGTAGTTTTTTCCTGCCACCATCTTCGGGCTGTGCTTTCCAGAAATGGGGATAGTCTAGCGGTAGAGCAACCACAATGTTATCGGTCTTAGTGTCTTGTAAGGTCGAGTATTCTCTGACCGGTGTTTTTTTCTCTCGAATGAGCAGTCGGTGAAGCTCTTTGGCAGGTTGCCGCAGCTTAGGTGGAAAGCTAATGTTGTCAGCAATAGAGTTTAGCAGCCCCAGCAAACTGAGGCTGCCCTGATCAACATCGGTACGCCAGGTCTCGAAACTAAATCTCTCTTCGGATGTTCTCCCGCGCCAGTCTTCTATCCAGAAGGGGCCGACACAGGTCAGCTCCTGGGGAATGGTTAAGCTTTCATCGGTAAGCGCTCCTAGTAATCGACTGGTGGGGCGTGAGATAGTTTTGGCCAGGGCTTCAATGGCGGTGTAGTCCACATAGGAGGCTATGCCTACCTCTGGAGAAAATCCCTTTAGGTTAAAGTGGGCAAAAAGCCCTTCCACCAGCTGCTGGGCTTTTCTTACCAAGGCTTTATCGTCTTGGGTGTGGTCATCGCACAGAAACACCTGAGCCTCCCGCAGAAAGTCTCGGAGGTCATCAGACATAAGGCTGAGCAATTCTTCATCGCCGACAAACCCCACTGGCACAAAGGCAATGCGCTGTCGCTGAAGCCCGGCGTCTCCTTTGATGCGGGTATGGATGGTGGAGCGTAGCATCAACAGCAGTGTCAGTAGGTCAGTTGACTGCCGTAGCCAACGGCGATCGCGGTCTTCGGAGCCGTCTACAATTATGAAGTCGTTGATGAGCATCACCAGACGGCGGGCCTTATGGTCGCCTGATACCTTTTTGCCTGTTACGGCATCGGTGTATAAGCCACGACCTCGATAGACGAGTTGGGCTACCTCCATAAGGGCCGCTTCGATGTTGAATCGGGGAATGGAGGCAATGATCCAATCAGTTTTTGGGAAAGAGACTCCCCTAGCCCCGGAGGATGTCATTAGAAAGACACGGACTTGGTCGCGCTGAGGCTCTTGAACCAACTTGAGGCGCTGGTCTTCTCGCACGCTTTGATCCAAGATTTTTACATCATCGGGGGTGAGCGGCGGCGCTTCGCCTGCCGTTAGGTTTTGCCGCAGTTGTCTCAAGAAGGCTTTATCTTGGGCAAAAAAGATAATTTGTTCAGCCCCCTGATTCAGCGCAGCTTCGATTTCGATCTGAGCATTTCTGAGCAACTCATCGGCAGACTGCTCGCGCACGGCCTGGCGGATGAACTGAGGCTGCCCATCACTGGTAAGGCCTGGGGTAATAGACGCTAACCGAATGCTGTAGTTGATATCGAGGGTAGACGCCGGATAACTGTTGGTCATAATGTGCAGGGTGGGATGCAGACCTGACCCAACTTTCAGGGTTGTGCCGGTGACACGAAACGCACTGCTGCCAGCGGTTGGGCTAATCAACACCTTATCCGGGGCACGGTCGCCAGAGTTTAGATAGCTGTTGAGCACCACTTCGTTACTTAACGAAGCATCCGAAATGATCAGCACTACCCGAAAGGGACAGTGCTCTCCTTCAAAGGGTTCGATGAACTGCTGGGTGAGCCATTCTGCTAGCCCATGGCAGAAGAGCGCCCCAGCCCCATCACCGGCTACCTCATCGACCATGGCGATAACAGTCGGAATGTTTTTGGCAAAGTTTCGCCGCTCCTGCTTGCCTGCGGTGGTGTTGGCTTTTTTGGTAAACAACTGGCTGAG
Organism: Nodosilinea sp. LEGE 07298; assembly: GCF_015207265.1. Classification (GTDB taxonomy): domain Bacteria; phylum Cyanobacteriota; class Cyanobacteriia; order Phormidesmidales; family Phormidesmidaceae; genus Nodosilinea. Next base: position 39,082 of record NZ_JADEXE010000012.1, read on the forward strand.
GGCGTCGATGGTTGTCTGGTTCCTGAGGGAGCGATACCCCTGGATGGCAGCGGTCAGCACCAGCCGGTTGACCTTGGGATTTACATCGAGCAACTTGCGGGCCGCGATCGCGAGTGTCCTCAAAACCCCTGGGCGCGTTTTTGACTGCATGCTGTCTTCTCGCTCGGTGCGAGCACGCTTATACCGCCTTGAGGCGACAATTTCGGTGTCAATCTCCTGCTCTTCCTGGGGCGTGACAAATAAGGTGTTGCAGACGGGATGCTTTAGTTCAGCGACGCCGTCTGCAACGACAGCGCTGTCAATTTGCAGTTTTTTGCTACCTGGAGTGTAAATCTTTTGCTCGTACCACGGAGCCGCTGAGCTGATCAGCCTTGCGTTTGAGGTTAGGGTTAAAATGCCGCTCGGCTGGCCCTCGTCATTGTGGGCGAGTTTGGCGGTCACATCACGGTTGATGACGACTCGGGGGCTGACATAGAGAAAGCAATAGCCTTCATTTTGCTGGGCTAAAAATTGGGTGACCGCAGTGGTCTTGCCGATACCTGGATTCCCCTCTAGCGCAATCACATTCAGCCTGCCCGGTTGCGCTGCTGTAAGTCCGGCTACCACCGCAGCGGCGTGGGCATCTCTGAGGGTAACCTCACCGGTTGAAGACAGACGCTGTTTGAGCGCGGTGGTAATGGCCGGTTGGGGGGCACCGTCGAAAAAATCCTCCAGGGCCTCTGTGGACTCCAGGGAAGAGAGAGCATCCTCTACCGATAGCGCCTGCATCGGGGTATAGAAGTCTTTGACCGTTTCTGAAAGAGACAGGTGCAGCGAACTGCCTAGGTCGGGGACGTCACCGATGGTTTTGGCGTGTTTTCTAAAGTCTGACGGGAGCGATCGCACCAGCTTATTGAACACAATCCGAATTTCTTTATCCAGATCATCACGGGCACCATCCTTTAGTTTGTGGGCCTTGCGGTAAGCTTCCCCTAGGGATGCCATAAGCTGAATGCGAGGATCGCTCCCCTGGACACCGTCGTCAAACTCGGCGGTTACGCTTTCTAGCCCGTTGGAGGTAACGGCGATCGCGCTAGCTCGACACCCTTTGGTTAGACGTTCCTGCTTTACTAACAGGTTGACCAGCCGTTCGGTGTAGGAGGAAGCCTGGCAGAGTTTGAAGAGAGGCTTATCGCTGCCGCTAAAGGCCACCAGGTGCCCCGACAGCTGTTGGCTGATCTCTAGCCCACTGCCTTCAACCTCGGCACAGACTCGGGCGAATACGCCACGCGACTCAATGTAGCGAGCATAGCGGCGAACTTCGTTACAGTGGGGCTCCTCGGTTCTAAAATCTGCCAGCTTAGGGGGCGCGTTGTAAGAAAACTCAAGACAAAGGATGACATTCTCGGGTCGCTTACTTCTGCGTCGATTTGAGGCCTCAGCAGCCTTTAACCACAGCAAAAAATCGGCTCGGCCAGGTTGACCACGCTGTAGTAACGCAATATCGGCGGGGCCAGGTAGCTTAAATGCCTGCTTAAAGGCAAAGGCAGTTTTCTCAATCTCTTCGTCGTAGGATTCTTCAACCCCAGGCAGCGACAGAGGAGCCCAGATAGCCTCGATTTGGTAATGTTTGGGGGCATTGCGCTTTAGGTATTCACGCATGGTGCTCCACCCCAGCCCATAGCCATAGACCAACAGATGCCGAATGTTGGACTCTACCCACTCTCTAACATTTTGGTCGGTGATGTGGAGATCCCGGACAACACCCTGGGTCACATCTGCAACCTTATACTCTCGCCATCCTTCTAGGGATGGATGCCCTAAGGACAGCAGATCTTGCTGGACTAGGTAGGCAATTACGCCGCGCTGAACTGCGATCTCGAACACGCGGCCCCAGGTCGAGGCCTGCAACAGAAAGTCAGTTTCCATTACGGTTGCCTCCGATGCAGGGTCTGCGACACATGGGTTAGGAGGGCGGGGTAGCTGAGATGAACTAGGCCTCGGCGGCGGGAGTGCAAAATCTCGACTTCTCCGGCAGCTTCCCGAGTCGCGGGGGAGATCCATCGAAAGGGATCTAACACTGGGATGAGCTGTCCACCTTTTACCCCTCGCTCAGCTTCAATAAAGTGCAACCCCCGCAGTACCGCTGTGAGACAGGGATGGATGGGGGAATCGCCCTCTGGGTCAAGCAGATGCTGGCGGGCACGCTCTGTCCAGGTAATGTTACTCACCCGCTGGTCAGACACCAAGAAGTACACACAGAAGCCCGACTGGGGCCGTTTTTCTTCATCGATAACGTGCAGCGTGGCAAAGGTGTAGACCGGAATGATGTCTCGCACCCGATCCATGGCGGGATTGCGGAGAAAGTTGACGTGGTCTCCAGCTTTCAAAATTTCAAAGGCGGCTTCCTCGCGACCCCGCTTGCGCAGGCGGGTAGCGGGAAAAACATCTCGCAGTAGGGGGTAAAGGGTCAGGTCTGGAAACGACTGAAAGACCTCTTCGAGAAAAGTGACTGGGGTCAAAGGCGAGTTGTGGTCGGCAATGCGGTTGAGATGACGCCCCCCATAGGCATGGGACAGCAAAATGATGTGCTTGCAGCCGAGCTGCCGAAGATGCCCGATTTCTTCTCGAACGATGCGCTGGTTCTGCATCTCCTCTTCGGATCTGACAATGTCAGATTGGGTGCGCTCTGGCTTTAGCTCGTACCCGGAAAAGGGTTGGGCGATCGCTGAGGCAACATAGCTCTGGGTAAAGAATAGGTGACTTCTGTTGTCGCCGTTTAGGGTGGGGGCTTCGTCGCAGGGGCGCGTAGAGTAGGAGATCAGACCGATTTTCTCGACCTGGGGTTGAGATGGGGTAGTCAGTGCCAGGGGAAAAGCGCTGACCAGGGCATCAAACGCGCCAGACTTAACATACCGTGCTGAATCAGAGGCCAAGTTATCTAGGGTAATTCCCTGCATGCGGACTGGGCCATCTTGGGCCAGTAGTGCCTCTATGGACTGGGCAGCTCCATAGACGTAGGCTTCGCCTTCGCTGTCGCTGTTTTTGCCAGTCTGCTGAAGGCGCAACATTAGGGTTGTAAAGTCTGTCGGCGACTCAGCTGCACCCTCGCGCAATCGCTGAATGATGCGCCATAGGCAGCAGTAAATTAATAGAGGAAAGGCAGCGATCGCGGCAGCATGCCACTGTTGGGTATCGGCTTGTCCTTTTTGCTTTCCCTCTCGACGGGCTAGGGTGCGCAACTCATACTCCACTAGCACTGCCGACGACAGCGCCCATGCATTAGCTTTCTGAGCCTCTTTAGTGGGTTGATAGAACGGGTTTTGACTGGATGGGTATTTACCCGACTCGCAAGGTACCCAGACGACCTGAAGTAGCTGCCCCGGAAACAAGCGCTGGGCCTGCATGACTTGGGGGTCTCCGCCCTTGGGTACCAGGTTGTGCTCTGTCAGTTCGGTGGTGACTTTGAGAGAAAACAGCAGTTGAGGCACATCGGGAGTATCAGAAATTTCGATGTGGTTAAACCACTCCACTGACTCCTGGTTCTGATTTGAGGCACTCACCAACAGGTCTTTAACCCCTCGTTCAGCCCCTTCCATCCGGCTCCAGGCGACAACGCCCTGTTTCACGCAAATAAATTGCTGCGCTGTGCGGCGCTGGGCCTGGGCCACAATCTTATTACCCTTGTCTTGCAGCAACTTAACCAGCGCCCGTGAAACGGCCTGTATGGCTCCAGTGCGATCGCTAAGGTCTTGAATCAAAGCTTGAATACCGGATCTGCCTTCAGCCATTAAGGTCGCCAGGCGTGTCTGGAGAGTCTGGGTAATTGTTGTCGCCGAAATCTCCTGAGCTTCTCCAGAGAGTTTAGGGATGACGGCATCCAGCACAATTAGCTCAGCCAGGCGTCGGCACAGGCTGTAGGGCGACACGCTAAGCGGGTCTTCCGCCAGAAGAGTTTCGCTGATAAAGTCTAGGCGAGCATCAAAGGCCAGTTTCCCTTTTTCAGGATTATTGCCATTGATGCGGAAGCGATAGCTGACTCCTCGCTGCACACCATAGCTGTCTTTACTGCTGACCTTCTCCTCAAAAATTTGAGTTTTCCATTCGGGCCATACTGCTAGGCATGTGTAGAAGGTGGCTTGGTTTAGGTAGGTGGCCAGGTCAAACTCAGCATTCTGACCGTAATGGGCGGTCAGGTCAACAGATAGGCCATCCGCTTTGACCGTTTCCACCAGCGCTAGAGCCCTGTCAATATACTCCACCAGGTATTGATTATCGCGCTGGGTACTGCTGCGTGCCTGCTCGGCAATGGTCTCCATGATTCTGAAGGTGACGTTTAGCCGCACGCGGGACAGCGCTGCGTCGTCTAGAAAATTGAGGAATCGCGTAATTTGGCTATCGGCGCGATCGCGTTCAGCCTCCAGGCTGTCGATGGCATCGCCGATATCATCTTCGTCAAAACCGCGCTGCTCAAGGCGAGATGCGATCGCTTCTTTCATGCGGCCAAAGCAGTTATCGGCCTCGACCTGTTCGACCGCCACCAAAACCTTGGCGACTGCCGCAGAACGGTTGCGATCGCTGGAGTCAAACGCCAGGGGCTGAAGATTAGCCTGGTAAACCTGATTTTTGAAAATGGCTCCTACAGAGGAGGCCAGGGTTTGAAGCTGCTGGGCCGGGCGATCTAGCAACAGCTTGGGCAGGTCAGACTCATCGGGTAGAGCAGCGTCCAGAGCCTGATCGATAGCCGCGATCATTTTGTCGAGGTGCCCCGGTAGCTTGGCTGGGTTGCCCTCGGGCAGCTCTCCGCCCAGCTTGGCCCTGAGGCCAAAGGGAGGCGCATTGAAATCTTGGACAAAACCGCCTGTATCCGAGGGCTTGAAGGCGTCTTTGAACTTGGGGTGGGAGAAAAGCCTAAGCAAGACCGCTGAGGTACAAACCCGCAGACGGGTCTTGTTTGTTGCTGGGTCGGCGCTGAAGAGAAACAGCGATCGCTTTCTAGGGTCGGAATCCTGAGATGGATCCTGTTCGGTAACAATTGAATCGGCCAGCAGCTCTAGGAGCTTAGCCAGATCGACAGATGGGCGAGCTGAAGGTGCCTGAATCTTGGCACCCCGATCTTGGGTAGTCATATTGGGTGGTCCTCCTTATCTCGGTCTTGCGACCGCTTCACTCTCCCAGGCGACCAACCCAGAGGAGTGGGAACTAAACAATGAATAACTTAGTATTTCCCAGGACGTCAAGGGCAGACCATAATCTGTTGGGAAAGCCAGACTTTAAATATGAAGTACAAGGAACTGTGTAGGACTTCCCTGCCAGCAGAGATAGGCGAAATCGCGGGCGCGGGTGATGGTGACGTAGAGCAGATGTCGTTCTAGTTCGATAGATTCTGCCTTGGCCTCATCATCGGATGCTTCCGAAAGAGCTTTCGGGAGCGGCAGAATGTTATGTGACAAATCGATGGCGAATACCGCTTTGAACTCTAGGCCTTTGGCACGATGCATGGTGCCGAGGCGAACGGCGAGACCTGACTCGTTGTCTTGACTGTTTAGGTTAATGTAAGGGATCTGTAGGCTCTGTAAATGCTCTTGAACTGGGGATAGAAGATAGCGAGTTCTAGCAAATATGCCGATTTCAGATAGCAAAAGCCCTCGCTCGGTCAGGTTTTGAATTTCTTTGGCAACGAATTGGGCTTGCTGCTCGGGGCTGTCAAAGGCGGTGAGAACAGGTTCTGGGCCTTGAAGTAAACTCACGGTGCCCTTGCGGGTTTCGCGGCTACCGTCTAAGTCATCGCTTTCTAGGTCGGTAATGCGGTCGGCAAAGCGACGAATTTGCTCGGTGGTGCGGTAGTTGATCTTGAGCGTGCGCGATCGCCCTTGAACGTTGACACCCAGAGACTTGAGAGAGAATTTGCCTTGATAGATACGCTGCCCCCCATCGCCTACCATCATGAAGCGGTTGGGGCCATCTCCAGCTAGGCTGGCAAGGAACTTGAGCTCTTGGGGGCGGAGGTCTTGGACTTCATCGACAATAACGGCGTCAAAGCCCTGGCTGACTAAACCATGGGCTAGAACGTCGCTGGCGCGGCGAAAGTAGTGACCCCAATCGGCTTTGTGCTCATTGTCGAGGTGGGCCAAGACTTTTTCGAGCACTTGCCACACCTGGCGACGATCGCGCACGGTGAGGGGAGTGCCACGTCCTTTTCGGCTAACGGAGCGATATTCATCCCAGGTCAGAATGCCGTGGGGTTGAATGACTAAACGCCACTCTTGCCAGAGGGACGCAATGTCTAGAGGGCAGGTGGGCGAGCTGTAGAGTTCGAGGAGCGGTTTGATGTCGCTATCGCCGACGGTGCGACAGCCTTGTTTTGCTTTGCCCAAAACTGAACTGGCTTGGCTGGCTATGGAGGTGACCGTGATATTGTCCAACTCTTCTGGAGTGCAGAGGAGTTGGAGGTTGTGCTTGAGGTTGTCGCACAGGGTGTTAACGAAGGTCGTTAAGAGTAGCTTTTTGCCTTGGCGGGCTAGGTGCCGGGCGCGATGGAGGGCGACGACGGTTTTGCCCGTGCCTGCAGAACCTGTCACTTTGACAGGGCCATTGAAATTACCGGTCACAAGCCGCCGCTGGGAGGGATGGAGAAAACCAATCCAGGTAGCTAGCGGGGCCTGAAGCATTTTCTCCAGTTCGCCCTGGCTTTTGACGGTAATAAAGCGACGCTGGGTGTCGGCATTGTCAGCCACAGTCTTGGATGTGGGCGCAACCGGGGGAGCCACCAATTCCCCTGAGGCCAGTTGCAGCAGTCGTTCTGAGACTTCTTCGGGAAGTCTTTCGATGATGCTGAGCAGGTCATCGGCGGTGATCAGCTGCCGCAGCACGGGCAGCCAGTCGTTGGGCAACCCTAAGCTCAGCAAGTAATCGTCTTCATAGGCATCAAATAGGCCAACCTGCCAAGATGCTCGCCTGGGGACAATTTCTTCGACGGACTCAACGACTTCGACGATCTGTAGGGCTCCTGTTTTGTCATTAAACTCGACCTTGCGGTTGCTGGCCCAGTGGTAGGCATCGTCGTGGTGCCCGGCATGGAGCAACGCCCAGGTATCGCCATCTTTATAGACGATTGCTCTCAGATCTTGGGTAATGCGTGCTGACCAGAGGTTATCGTTTTTGATTTTGGTAAGGCGCTCCAAACTGAGGCTGGGTTGAGCCGGGTTGTCCTGAAATTTGAGAATAAAGTCGTTAGCCCGTTTGACTTCTGCTCCACTCAAGCTCACCAAGGATTGAAATAGCGACTTACAGATCAGTACATTCATAGGGTGGCCTACAGCGCCTGGAGGATGGTTTCGATGGCCTGAGGGCTAGTGGGGTTAATGGCGAGCACTGATTTACCCTGGGCGGTTAAAGCCGCTTGGAGATCGTCCACGTCGTCTGCTCTGGCATCGACCAGGTAAATGAGAGTGATCCCTCGATAGACTTGGGCGGTGTAGGCACCCACGACTTGACCGTTGACTTCCACATCACTGCCGCCATCGACTTGGATATCACCGTGCTGGGCCAGGGCTTTGATCAGGGATCGCCAGTCTGGCTCAAAGAGTTCAAGGGTCTCTTGAAAGTCGGTATTGTCTGAACCGGCTGAGGGGGGCTCAGCAGGGTTAGGCACTTCCGGTTGGGTAACGAACCAATCCGACGAATTGCGAATGGCATCGGCCCTGGGCCTGTCTAGTAAAAGTCTGCCCAGGCGGAAGAAATATTTAGCCATCCGATCGCGATCCTCTAAATCGCCTGCGGGGATAGCAATCACTTCGTAGCCTTCATTACTCAGCTCGTCGCGAATGGCTTGGTCTTTGGCCTGGCGCTCAGCATTGCCGTGGAGAGATCGGCTCATACCATCGAGATAGATACAGACTCCTTCTTTAATGTCGGTGGGATCGGGGTAGAAGAAGTCTGGGGTGGTAGTGCCCAAGGGCTTGCCCAGGTCAATGCTGTGCTGGGGGATGGGGTCAGGAAACCCAGCTCGCCTCAGCATGGTCTGGAGCCGGGCTTCAGCATGGTTGACCGGACGGTGCTCATCGTCTTCTTCATTCCTGGGCAGGTTGGCTGGAATGGTGTGACTTCTAGTGAGAATGTCTTCCCACTCCAGCAATTTTTTCAGCGCCGTATGCCGGTTGAGGTGCCTGTGGTAGTAGGCATTGCGGAAATTAAACAGGCAGTCGATACAAGCAGCCTGGCAGCGAGATTTGCAATCGCTGAGCACTGAGATGGCCGCTTCAACCACCCCTGTCCACTTGGTCAGCAATTGCTCTAGCAGACCAGAACCGCCCGGCATAGGGTCGTAGAGCAACACGTCTACCCGTTCACTGCCGGGATGGCCAATGGTGAGGATTTGAAGATCTTCTAGCTCCATTTCTAGAACGTTGCTGGCTCCGTGGCGAATGGCTTCCATGATGCTGTAGGCTACTTCGCGGTTTTCGCAGTCTTGGAGACTGAAGGCATCGGCAATGACATCGGCAAAGAAACCAACAGGCTCAATTTTGGTGCGACAGCGATTTTCGTGATCCTCTTTGAAGAGATTTAGGTCTTGCTCAGACGTGAAGGGGGAACGGCTGCGACCACAGACCAGACAGACGGTGTAGCCTAGGTCTCCAGTTCGCACTAGGTTAGCGGGGCCAACGTTGACCAGTCGCAGGTGAACTCCTCGGCGGAGTTGAACCGATTGGTCTTTCCACTGAAAGGCGAGGCCGCCGCTGTGACGCCCTTGCTCGTAGCCCAGGATGGTAACCGGCATCTGGAAGCGGTTGTCTTCGTCGTCGGAAATGTTTGACTGGTGGGACAGATCCACGTCGCACATGGGGACAGCTTTGATAGAAGCTGAAGACAAGCTGGACGAGAGCTGTTGCCCACTGCCGATTTCTTTGATGGCTTCGCTGGCAACATCGACCTGGAAGTAGGTGGGGTCTTCGGGCTCTAGGTGGAAGTAGCGGGGCACGAAGCGCTGGCCGTTGGCATAGATTAAATTGCCGGGGACGTATTCGCGCAGGGCCACACTGGGGGGCCGAGGCAGGTCAAAGTCTGACATCCAGGTGATGCTGCGGGGCATCTGGGCTGTCCCCTGGATGTGTCCACCATCAAGCCCGTAGCCGGGGAGAAAGCTCTCGGCGGCGAGAACGCTGTAGGTGATGGTGTCGTCAACTCCTTCGGCATCGCTACCTTTTCTAAAGGTTTGCCCTTTGAGACGTTTGACCAGGCGATCGCAGCGGCGAAACAGCGCATCATCTTCCGGATCGAGTGCCCCCTTGAGGATGCGTTCGTCACTGAGCCGCCGAAGCTGACCCATAGCCCACTGTAGGCGCTTCCACAGGGTCAAAATGACTTTGGCTAGCTCATCGCCCATAGTGGCAATGTGGTGCTTTAGCTCAGCTTCCTTAACGGCCATGGCGTCGCTCTCGGGCCAGGCTTTAGCAAAGGCTTGATCGACATGCCCATACAGGGCGATCGCATGTTTCTGAATCAGCCCAGTCAGGCTGCTGACATCCAGGGGCTCAGAACGCACAAAGCCGCTGTCATCAAACAGGTAGTTTTTGACCTGGCCGGGGAAGCAGGTCTCTAGGACGGATTGAATTTCGTCGCGATCGCCCTGGGGAATGCCGTGGCCGGTGCGGGCCATCTGGTGCAGCGTGGTCAGCACCGCTGCCCGCACGTGCTTACCCACCATCAGGGTATTGCGGAGATTAAGCTTGGGGGGCTCGATCAGCCCATCCAACAGGCGCAGGGGATCGGCAAAATAGGAGCGATCGTGGCTGGCCCCTCGGGCATAGGTGAGGTTGACGGCCATACGGTGGCGACGACCGGCTCGACCCGCTCGCTGCCAGTAGTTAGCGGGGAGCGGCGGTACGTTGCGCATAAGGACAGAATCTAGGGAGCCAATATCGATGCCCATTTCGAGGGTGGGGGTACAGACCAGGGCGTTGATCAATTCGCTGTCGCCTTTGAAAATGCGCTCAATGCGATCGCGGGTTTCGTGGGGTACCTGGGCCGAGTGTTCTTCGGGCCGCAGCATTTCAAACTGCTCGTCTAACACGCGCAGGTCATAGTCATCAGCGCTCTCGGGCTCAAAGGCGATGGTGCCATTACAGCGCCAGGCGATACAGGCCATGCGAGGGGCTGGGCGTGGGTGAGCTCGGCGACAGATGTTGCAGCGGTAGACCCCATTGCCAGGGGCAATACGCAGCTTATCGGCATCGATTTGGTACACCCCTTCGCAGCCTTTGAGGGTTTGCTTCCAAGCATTTTTTAAGACGGTCGGCACTAAGAGTTTTAGTTCATCCTTGAGGCAGTACCAAAGTTCTTGAAAGAATACGTCCATATCCTCTGGGGCAACGCCCCAACTGCGGGCTGCCTGCCGGGGCACTGTGTCTCCCTTGGGGCTGAGCCACTGCTGCACGCGGGAGGGAGTATCTCCGGCATCGCGAGTAAGCTTTAGCCCCCTGGGAACTCCGGCCAAAATGGGCATGTAGCCTCGCTGGATTTCAAAGTCGCCCTCTTTCCATTTTTTAGAAAAAATTTGACCTTCGCGATCGAGCAGGATGTTGTTGCGACGGTTGTTGTCGAGCAGAGCCGCAATGCCCTGCACCAGATCTTCGGCGGGCACCCCCAGACGCGGTGCCCAATGTCGGATGAACGGCAGGTCGGCGGTTAAGCCGCGATACTCAATGCGAAGGCGACCCCAGGGTTCTAGGCCAATACGCTGTTTCACCCCGGTGGTAATTTCGCGCAGCACCTGGATTCTTAAAAAGCGCTTGCGCTCTTCAGCATGTTTTAGCCCTTCGGCCTCTTTGCGGTGGACTCGCCACACTTCTGGAATCAGGGAGCGGCTGAGGTCGTCATCGCCATCGAGCAGTACATCAAGGCGGGCGGTCAGGTCACCGATGGAGATAGAGCCTGTGCTCATCTGGTCGTACATCAGGCTACGCAGGCGATAGCGGCGGGCGTGGTCTTGCATCCAACCGGCCTGGAAGGCTGCATCTTGGCGGTTGTCGGCAAAGACCAGCAACCGTCGGCGCTCGGCATGGTGAAGCATGTTCTGCGCCAGCACATGCACGTCGGAGACAGTGGTGGCCCGGATAGGGCGAGCCGGTTCGCGATAGCGGCCAAAGGCGCTGCGACCTGAGGATTGGCAGGCCACACAGGAAGTGAGCATGCCGGGATGTTTGGGGTTTTGGCGCACGGCCAGCAGCGGCACTAATTTGCCCTTACGGCCACAGCTGCCGCAGCGATCGGCAGATTCGGAGTGGAGGGTACCGCAGGCTCGACAAAAATGAATGGGGGAAGTTGAACGAGGATGGTTACGGGGTGTAGTGTCTTCGTCGGTGTCGTCTTGGGTGATTAGGCGATCAACTAAAAGCAGGCGATCGCCCTCTAGTTCTGCGGCTAGGGGTTCCCAGAGAGTGATATCGCCGTGGGCTTGGCCACCGGAGGGATGTTTGTCGGTGAGCTTAAAGTCGGCAACCCAGTGAGAAAAGTAGTGCTGTCCGCAGGTGTTGCAGGTCAACACTGGCAGCCGATACAGATCGTCCTGGTTGGTACCCACCGTATCTTCGGCGGAGAGCCACAGCTTGGGGCGATCTTGGTCTTTGGGGAAGGTGACCACAGCACCGCCAACGCCGCGTACAAAGCCGTGAACCACGGGGCGCAGCAGGGGCCGCCCGTCTTTGCGAGAGGCGGCCCCCAGGGCCAGCCAGATTAGCACTTCTTCTTCGGTGATGGGGCGACCAATGATGGTCTCAAGCTGGTGCAGCAGGTCGGTAAGGTGGCGGGGATGGTTGAGGGCGACGGTGAGTTGGTAGACCAGCTCGTTGGCGGCTAGGGCATCGTAGAGTTGGTCTTCCCACTGGTGGGGGTCGAGGCTGACGCCAGTAATTTGGCGGTAGATGTGGCTAACGGAGGGGCCTGCCTCTTCTTTTTCAACGGCGGCGAGGACGTATTGCAGCAAGGTGGCGGGGTCTGCGGTGAGCGGCCGGGGCAGTTGGCGCTGGGGCGACCACACATCGTCTTGATATTGCTCGCCGACTAGGGCAACCTGGTCTTTAGCGATGCCAAAGAAGCGGGAGGCAAAGGACTGGGCGACGTTAAAGCCTTCGCTGGTTTTGGGGTCGGCAATGGTGGCCGAGGTGGCAATGCAGACGGTCTCGGCGGGAGTTTTGCCACAAAAGGTGCGCAGGCGGCGGATCAGGCAGGCAGTTTCAGCCCCGTTTGCGCCGCTGAAGGTGTGGGCTTCGTCGAAGACGAGAAAGTCTAGGGAGGCGTTGTCGAAGAGGGAGATGTCTCGCTGGCGGGTGAGCAGCAGCTCTAACTGTTTGACGTTGGTGAGTAGGATGCGGGGAGGCTTTTCGCGCATTTCTTCGCGGGAGACACGCTCTTCGGCGGGGAAGACGGGCTCCGGGCGTTTTTCTCGCTGGGCTCGGGCGGTGGCGGCTTCGTAGTCGGCTCTGGAGGCTCCGGGTTTGAGGCGCAGGCCGGAGGCTTGGGAGGTTTTCTCTGGAGTCTTGCCAACGTACATGCCGAAGGTGATGCCGGTGCCTGCCAATAGTCCCCGCAGGCGGCCTAGCTGGTCTTCGGCCAGGGCGTTCATGGGGTAGACGATGACGGCGGTAATGCCCTGGGGTGCGCCTTGGTCACGGAGGTTGAGGCAGTGGCTAATGATGGGATAGAGAAAGCACTCGGTTTTGCCAGAGCCGGTTCCGGTGGAGACGAGGGTGGTTTTGCCCTGGTGGATGGCGCGAACAGCGGTCTCTTGATGCCCGTAGACGGAGGGATACGGGATCAGCTGTTTCATGAAGGGGTGGAAGATGCCCTCGTGGATCAGGTCGTCTACGGTGTCTCCCTGCTGGAAGACCCGGCTGAGGCTGATGTAGGGGCCTTTGAGCAAGGGGGTAGAGCGGGTGGTCTCTAAGTTGAGCAGATTGCGCATCTGCTCGTAGAGGTTGGTATCGGCAAAGGGATAGGCAGTGAGCTGATAGCGGAGAAAGTCGCTGACGACTTTCTCTGTGTAGACGATGGGGTTGAGCATGGGGGCTATGGTTGAGGGATGCTTTGGCCTGTAACCGCTGACTAGAATCAGGCATTGCTAGGCGCTAAAGCTTGGTTTGGGCATCTTCTACTTTTTGACTGGCAGAGCTCCAGACTGTTGACAGAGCTGTATCCAAGTAGATTTTCTGATTCCCTACAATATCTGTTGGTTCTACTTTATAAGTGCTAACTAGAACTGCTTAGTGGTGCAGAAAACTTTTTCGAGTCTCATGGTGGATGGCCCAGACGGTCAAAATAGCGGCTGAAACCCATTGCCTTCGTTCCGTTCGTCGAGAAATCCCAAATCCGCTGTCTCGTTGAGAATCCTTTATTAACAAGGGTTTCAGGAGTTTTCTGCACCACTAAGACTAGAACTGTGCCGTAGGTAGAGCTAGCTGAAAAGAAGCTATGGCGCTCATCAGATTCAATGTAGTAGTTCCAGACATTATAGGCAAACTCATAATGTTTGTAAGCCTGGTCTAAATCTTGGTAAACAAGATGTTCTTCAGCGCCAGGTTGTCTCCCTAGTTTGTCTAATGCAACCTTTAAGCCGCGTACCTCAGTTCCATAGTCCCGATAGCTCATGCCGACATCTAGGGCAGAGTCTAACGCTGCAAACTGGTCTAGGACATCCTCAATTTCTGGAATGAGTGCTTCATAGGCTTCAATTCCTTCATTGACATCTGACAACTGGGCTTGGATGTTGTCAGCTTCAGTAGAGAGGGCGGCGATGCTCAAAAGTGGGACTTTAGGGGCTGTGTCTAAAATATTGGCTGCCTCCTGCAAGTTTTCTTGATCAGTTTTGAGGACTTGAATATCTCCAGGATTTTCAGCTTTGCCAACATCTTTAATCAAGTCCTGAGCCTGGGCGATCGCACTACTCTGAGTCGATCGAATCCAAAAGGTTAGTCCCCCCAGGCTGAGCAGCGCGACTGCTACTACGCTACTGGCAATCACTGAAACCCATAGAACAAGTCGATTATTTGGCTGGCTAGGGACAACCGCAACTCGGCTGGGTGTAACTTTGGTGATCTGGCTTTTTTGAACCGGATTGACGATTGTTGAAGCCACGACGATCGCTTCGCTCTCGTCAACTTCTGGCTCGATATAGGTACTTAGCTTAAATTCCTCAGCCCAGTCGGGTAAGTCGCTACCCATCTGCCTACCATGAACTCTGACGGCTTTAATAGTTTGAATAGCTAGGGCGTGTTTTAAAACTAAGCCCACATCATAATGGAGGCTAGAGTTAGCATGGCCAGGTAGTTTTCAGCCTTTTTCTCATAGCGAGTTGCGATGCGGCGGTATTGCTTCAAGCGATTGAAACACCGCTCAACCTGATTGCGCTGGCGGTATAGAGCCTTGTCAAACGTACCTCGACGTCGTTCATTGCTTTTGCGAGGAATGGTCACCCGAATCCCCCGCCGTCGCAAATAGCGGCGAATGGAGCCACTGCTGTAGGCTTTGTCCCCACTGACCCGCTTGGGACGTAAGCGCGGTCGTCCCCCGTGAGGACGTTTCACCGCCCCTTGCTCCATCAATTGTTCAAACACGACGGCCTCATGACGCTCACCGACGGTCAGCAGAAAGGTCATCGGTAAGCCGTTCCCCTCACAGCGCAGATGCAGTTTGGTGCTAAAGCCCCCTTGGGAACGTCCTAAGGCCTCCCGGATTTGCACCTGTTGAACCGCAGAGAGGTCCGGATCTGGCTCTAGGTCCCCCTTTTTGCTCCAGCGGCATGCTGGTGGGCACGGATGACACTGCCATCGACAAAATGAACATCCCAATTGAGCTTGCCCTCGGCATCGGCTTTCGCCTGAAGGGCTGTGAGCACCTGTTGCCACACGCCGACCTTGCGCCAGTGGTAAAACCGCCCGGCAACAGTTGACCAAACCCCATAGCGCTTCGGCAAGTCTCGCCATGGCGCACCCGTGCGCAAAATCCACAAGATGCCATTGATGATCAGGCGATGGTTTATGGCAGGTCGGCCCGTGTGAGCTTTTTGCGGTGGTAGCAGGGGTTTAATCTGGTTCCACTGTTTTTCGCTCATTTCACCCCGACGAGGGGCTGGCTGAGGTGGAAGAATCATCGCAGTTAAAAGTTCACTTGTACTGCTACCATTATGCCAAAAGGTTTTAAAACACGCCCTAGCCCTTCAATACCTTTTTTAGTAAAGCTGACCAATGCCTGTTGAGGAGGAACCTCGGCTGATTCCAGAAAAATATTGAGGCGATCGCCCTTTGTGAAAGCTTTAACCTCGATGCCTTTGGGCTTGAGGGAATGACTCATAAGAGCGGCGATCGCCTTGGGATTCCCCTGCTTGGCGGTGGCAACAACGTCGGACTGAATGGCAGACATGGGTCTTCCTTGCGCGTGCGTAGAACGTATACCCATGTTTCCCCAGGGTCTTATGTCGCAACCGCCAAAGTACGGAAAATCTTTAATGAATGAATTTAGAGTAAAGCTGTCGTTTTCGGCGGAGGGCGATCGCCCTCATCGCCACAGCCAGCTGAGCTGGAGGGTAAAGCTGGGTAAAATTGACTCACCAGAGATGATGGCAGGGGCAGACAAGATTTGGGGGGGCTGTTGGGGGCGGTAGATCTCGACTTGTTTGTCTTGGGGGTTGATGAGCCAGCCGAGGCGAAGGCCACTGTCGAGGTATTCCTGCATTTTGGCGCGGACGGTGGTGGGGTTGTCGCTGGGGGAGACTAGCTCTAGGGC
>NZ_JADEXE010000130.1 GCF_015207265.1 Nodosilinea sp. LEGE 07298
ATGCTTCCCATTCTTTTTGTCATCTTTCAAACCGGCAGCAGTGCCAACGGCGGCGTCGAAAGCATCACCCAGGTGATTGAGCACAGCCCTCATTTGCGGCCCACCATCGTTACCCAGATTGCAACTCCGGTGAACGATCGCTGGGCCAGGGCCGGGGCCAAGGTGCAGGTGTGGCCGCTGCCCTACGTCATGGGTAGTGCCTTCCAGCGTGGATCAATTTGGCAGCGCTGGCGGCGGCTTTGGTCGCTGGTCTCGACCAACCTGCGGATGTTTAGTCTGGTGCATCGCAGTGGATGCTCCGTGGTTCACCACAACGACCCCAGTGCGTTTTGGCATACCGCCCTGGGGGCTAAGCTGGCGGGGGCCAGGGTGGTGTTTAATATTCGCGATACCAAGGCTCCTGACGACAGCTACGGGCTGAAGTGGCAGCTGGCGGGGCGGTGGTGCGATCGCATCCTAGTCCTCTCCCAGGCGATGCGCCAGGTAATTTTGGCGCAGCTCAGAGCGGTGCAATCCTATCCTGAGAAAGCGCTGGCCATCTACAGCATTGTCGACCCGGTTCGGCTGCACCCGTTGGCGGCTGGAGCGCGATCGCAGCGGCGGCGGCAGTTGGGCATTGCAGCCAATACCGTTGCCCTGGGCTACGTGGCGACGTTTAACCCCAAGAAAGCTCAGCTGGCGTTTATTCAGCAGGCTGCCCCTGCTCTGCAGCGAGCGTTTCCCAACCTGCGGATCTACTTCATTGGCGATTGCGATGGGGCCAACAACCCCTATGCGCAGCAGTGCCTGGATGCCGTCCAGCAGCTGGGATTGATGAATACCCTAGAATTTGTGGGCTATACCCCGGCGGTGGCTAGCTGGTACCAGGGGCTCGATCTAGTCACCATTGCGTCTCGCCAAGAGGGGCTGGCCCGCTGCATGATCGAAAGCCTGGCCTGCGGTACGCCCGTGGTTTCGTTCGACGTATGCTCGGCGGCAGAAATTCTCACGGGCTATGGTTGTGGCCGGGTGGTGGCCCAGGGCGACTACGAGGGGCTGGTGGCGGCGATCGCAGATCTCGCCACCGATCCCGAACTACGCCGACGTCTGGGCGAGAACGGGGTCCGTATGGCGCGCGAGTTGTTTCAGCCCGAGGCGATCGCCGCCCAGTACGCAGCGGTCTACCAAGACTTGGCCCAGCCCAGCGTTCCGCCGCTTCAGGCCCCAGCAATTGAGCCATTAATTGAAACATCAGCCGCCCAACGGTCCCCAGAATTAGGGAATTTAAGGCGCTAGCCTCCGCTATGGGCGAAGCGACAGTTTGCCCCCTAGCCCCTTGAATGGCAGCGTTTGATCGCGCCCGGTACGGTCCATCCTACGGTTTATCTAGGTTTTTGCCATGACCTCTACCTCTGCCCTGGCGCGATCGCACAAAGCCAGCCCTGCCCCGTCTGTCTTTGTGCCCATGACCGGGGCGCACCGGATACTGACGGGGGGATTGCTGCTGGGTACGCTGGTGGCCATTGGCCTCTATCAAATTTTCAACCCAACGGGCAATGGGGAGATGGCCGGGGCCTTTGCGGCATTGATAGCCAACTTTGCGCTGCTGCTAGCGCCGATAGTGTTCTACCAGCCCACCTTTGGCTGGTTTCACCCGCTTATTTTTGGGCTGTTGTTTACCTATCTCGACCACCTGCGCCGCATCGATGTATATCTCAGCGGGTTGCAGTGGCACGCTGCCCTGCCCGGCTGGAGCGCCGAAAGCCTTACCGCCCTGCTGAGTCAAGAACTCCTGCTGCAAGGGCTGGGGCTGTTGGCCTGGTACGGGGGATATATGCTGTCCCCAGCGCTGCCCGCCCCGGCGGTGCAGTTTCAGCGGCCCCGTTACCTGGCCGTCAAGGTGAGCGGGGCGGTGCTATTTTCGGCGGCGCTGTTTGCGGTCTATATGCAGAGTCGGGGGGGCATTCTCAGCCATATTTTGTCGTGGGGGGCCGGGCGCAACGAGGCGCTGGCCGGGGCGTTTTACTGGCAGTTTTTTACCCAGCTGGGGCTGATTGGCTGCCTTAGCTGGCTGGTAATTGACCCGCGATCGACGGTGCGGCCGCTGTTTTGGGGCTGTACCGCCACTAGCCTGGCCATGGCTTACTTAACCGGCGGTTCGCGATCTAGCGTGATCTATTTCATGATTATGGGCGTGCTGGCCTGGCTGCTGCGGGAGCGCAAAATGGCCGTCGTGCAACTGGTGGCGATCGCCCTGACGGGTCTGTTTTTAATGGGCATTTTGGGCAATTTGCGGGCCAGCACCTACGGCGGCACCATCGACTGGAACGTGCTGCGGGGCGGGGTGCCCGCCGAGTCAACCACGGGTGAGTCGGCTCTGACCAGCGGGCTGAGCGAGGTATCGCAGCGCACCAGCGTCTATGCTGGGGTGTTTCCCATTTTGGGCCTGGTGCCCGAGCAGGTCGATTTTATCCACGGCAGCTCGTACCTGGCGGTGCTGACGCTGCCGGTGCCGCGTGCCCTATGGCCCGAAAAACCGGGTCTGGTGGCCGGCAGGGTAGGCGAAACGTTTTTTGATATGCCCGTGGGAATGCCGCCGGGGGCCGTGGGCGAAGCCTACTGGAACTTTGGCGTACCGGGGGTGGCGATCGCCTTCTTTCTGTTTGGCATCTTCACCCGCTGGCTGGCTGACAGCTTTCAAACCTATGCCGAGCAGCCTGCTGCCATTGTGCTGTACGTGATTACGCTGTTTTTGTTGGCAGAGCCCTCCGGCCTTAGCCTCATTGCCTGGCTGATGATGCTGGTGCCCGCCGCCGCATTTTTAATGGCGATCGGGGCCATGACTCTAGGGAAATCTGCTGGTGCCAAAGGGCGATCGCCCTTTGAGACCTAGAGAAAATTGGTCTATTGGACAGTTTCACTCAAGTATTTAAACGTGCTTTATAGCCTTACTTTAGCAAGCATTGATTTCTATTTCTGCTCACGGAAAGTTCACAAAACCGATCTACGATAAAGATAAGAGACAGGTGCATTTAGGCAACTTCAAAGTTGCAAAAGATTGGCTCTATGCACCGCCTCCCAGACAACTAGATGGTCGGTAGTTTTATCCCTAGTCAACGATAAATTCACCGAACTCATCGGCCTACGTCAATGGAGGAAATGTTATGGCTATTATGCAACGCGACTCCCTAGATAAAATTGCTCATTGGGAACCCTTCAGAGGTATTGAGCAGCTGCACCAAGAGATGAACCATCTGTTCGATCGACTTATGCAAGAGGGCAATGGCGGTGGGCGATCGCTCACGTTCATCCCCTCCGCTGAGATGGAAGAGACCGATCAGGCCATTCAGCTCAAGCTTGAAGTTCCGGGCCTAGAAGCGAAGGATCTAGACGTTGAAGTGACCGACTCAACGGTGTCGATCAAGGGCGAACGCAAGTCCAAATCTAAAACTGAAGAGAAAGGCATCGTGCGCTCAGAGTTTCGCTACGGCACCTTTGAACGGGTGATTCCGCTACCCGCCTCGATTCAAACCGCCAATGTGCAAGCCAACTATAAAAACGGCCTGCTAACCCTGATCTTGCCCAAGGTTGAATCAGCGGCTCAGTCTACGGTAAAAGTCCCGATTAGCTAGCGCTATAGCTGTAGCCAATCAGGTTAGGACATCTGTCAGACTGGCGTTCAAACGTTTGAACGTTTTCAGGCTTATCGATGTCCTAACTCAGGTGTCTCTGGCTATAAATCGGGGAGGGATGACCTGCCCTTTGCCTCAGCTAGCCCAGGCAAAGGGCCAAAACCCCTGGAGGTAATTATGGTTACGGTGGTACGGCACAGCCAGATTCGTGGATTGATGGCCATGGATGGAACCACCATTTTAGAGCTGGGTGAAATTGAGGCGGTGTGGCTCGACAACGCTGGCCATGTCGCCTATCTATCGGGCCGCGAGGGCTATTTCTCCCTCGATCAGGTGGCCGATATCAGCCAGCAGACGCTGTCTACCTGCGGTCGACTGGTGGTGGAAACTCCAGACAACCTTCAGCTACTGCACGAGCTGAGGGTGCAATCATTCTGGGGCGATATGCTGGGCTGGGTCGATGATTTTCTCTTTGACTGGCATACGGGTGAAATTGCCGCCTACGTATTGGCGGGGCGCAGTGTAGAACCCTTGGGCGAACACGCAGTGTTTTACCCCAAAGATGTGGAAGAACTGGCCCCCGACTACCTGCGATTGAAAGAAAATGCCTACGAAGACTTGAGGCCCGAATCGGAAGGGTTAGAGGGCTTCTTTAGCGAAGAACCTCAGCCGGGGCAGTCGCGGGTGGGCCTCATGCGCCATCGCCTGTACCCGCTGCTGCTGCCCCAGGATGGCCCCGATGTAGTGCAGGTTAAGGTCACGGCTGCCAGTGATGAACTGGTGGCTTCGGGTGAGCACCATTCCAGCCCTCTCCAGGCAGCCACCGCCCTGCTGCACAACCACTGGGAGCGCTTGCTGCACAACCTGGGTCGCTCGGGCCAGCGGGCCAAGGTGGCTCTAGCCTTGGCCCGCCAGCACCTGTTGGGCAGATCTCAGACTTAGCGGGGTTTTCCTGGAATAGTTATCCTCACTGCTTACACTATGCCTCTGCCCCGCCCCCTCCTCGGCAGCCTCATCGCCCTCACCGCCGCTGGCCTGGTGTGGCTCACCCACAGCCGTGCCCCCTCCGCTAGCCTGTCGCCGTTGGCCGTCGCCGAGCGCCCCGACGGCCAACCCGAAGCCTATTACGCCGTGGGGAATGAAGCCCTGACCACCGGCCTGACTTTGCTGACCGACTACTGGACCACCCTGCTAAACGAGAATCCCAATCTGGCCCGGGGCCATACAGATCACTACCTCCCGCCTGCGCTCAAAGACCTGGGCTATCGCCCTGCCGATGCCCTGATGGCCCAGTTAGCCGAGACTTTCTTTGCCGCCCGCGACCCAAAGACCGGGCTAATTCCCTACGCCTACGATGCAGAGTTGCCCAGCGACCCTAACGACCCCAGTGCCCGCACAACGACCGCAAACAAGCAGCCTGTAGGACTGATCGACCGGGCCGCCGAGCTGTGCCGGTGGTCTCCGAGCGATCGCACGCTACAAACCCGGTGCACAGAGCTAGCCCAGAGCACCATTGACCACTTTGATGTGCCTCAGCCCGATAGTAGACAGCCTGGCGCACCCACTGGCCTGTGGGGCTGGGTTGACGTCGCCAGCGGCGCGGCCCCCCGCCATGCCCTCACACTCACCCAAGACTATGGCCAGGTGGCCCTGGGGCTGATGACGCTGGCTAATGCTCGGGCCGACTGGCGATCGTGGGCTGACCAAAAGCTGCAGTTTGTGTGGCAGCATCCCCAAAGCCCTACCCTACCGCTGCTCTACGAGCAGTTTGTGCTTACCCAGGGGCTAGAGCGCCCCGAGGAACCCTCCAGCGACACCGACACCCTGTACTTTGTGCGCCAGCTGTTTGAGCTGTGCCACCTGACCAACCAGCCTCAGTACTGCAACTGGGCTATGGCCACCACCAATGTTTGGGTTGAGCGGGCCTGGGTACCGGAGTGGGGCCACTTTGTTCGCAAGCTGAACGCTGACGGTAGCCCGGCGGTCGATAGCCTCTACGGCGACGGTAAATACAATACTCTCTATATATTGGTGCAGGCCTACCGGGTGACAGGCGATCGCGCCTACCTTGACCGCCTTCAGCTGGCCTGGAACACCCTCAAGAACCTGGGCGAAAACGGCCTCGCCCCCGAGATGGTGCGCCAGGGATCGAGGGTGGCCGACCAGGGCCTTGACCCCCAGCAGACAATTTTTCTCGATATTTTGCTGGAGGCCTACGCCGCGAGCAATGACCCAGCCTTTCTGAGGGCAGCCGAGAACCTGGGCGATCGCATTCTAGAGCAGGGTGAGTCGGCCATGTGGTTAGAGAGCGGTCAGGCCGGGGTCGCCCTGCTCAAGCTGGCCCAGGCTCGCCAGGCGATCGGGCGGCTAGAGCTGGATCTGCCCACGGCCAATACCCACCTGACCCTGAGCCACCGAGGGCAAACCCTGCTGCACACTCAGGTGCCGGGAAAGATTGCAATCGTCTATCTGCCCCAGGCCACCTACACCATCGTCACCCAGAGCGAGGGGGACACGCACACCCTACCGATTCAGCTTGGTGAGTCTATGCAGCTCACGGTTCCCTCAAACGTAGAAACGGCTAACTGATCGCTGCATTTTCTGAATAAACGCCGTTTGCTCTACAGAGCTGTATCGCAGAGCATTCTATCTGACAAAATTGCCACTATAGCCAGAGTCACCTGGGTTAGGACATCCATAAAGCCTGAGAACGTTCAAACGTTCATAGGAGACCTGTCTTAACCAGACTGGCCACAGCTATAGACCGTCAAAAACGGGGGAGATCTAAAACTCAGCCACTGTGTACTTTACTCAATCGAGAACCGCTGTAGCGATCTGATGAGGTTTCTCTAGGGCGCTCGTATATGGGTTCCCAGCCTAAGTGCTTGAGGACTTCAGGAGAGCCAAAGAGCTTGACACCGTGGCCTAGATCAACCCGAACCCTCTTGCCCTCATGGGGCTTAATTTGGCCTCGCTCCTGGGTCGCTTCACACTCAACCCACGTTCCAGGCTGCCATTCCAAATAGCCGTCGTCGTATTGGTTTCTCATCACAAAAACATCCATCACAGAGCAGGAAACAACTGAATAATGTCGAGAATTTGCGGTAGCCGTTCGTTCAGAAAATATCCTTTCCTGGAAAACAAAACCTGAACACCGAGGCAGTGGTATCCAGACGTCTAATCTTAGGTTTAACGATTTGTTGTGAGGGAGCTGTGAGAAGGGGGAAAATCCCTTTCTTTTTGTCGCTAATTTGAAAAACTACTCAACATTTCTTTGCGAAAAGTCGTCTTTTTTGAGGTGATGATAGGTTTATCTAATCCACTGCTCAATCTTCGATATTGCCCTACTGGTGGATCAGCGGCGCGCCCCCATTTACAGCAGGCTCACCAGGGCCGTTGAGAGCGAGCCAACCGTCTATGTCGGCTCAGCAGTAGCCGACTGATGGGCATTGACCAGGTTGGTAAAAGAAAATACTGCTGCTAAGAAAGCGGCCAGATTAGGGGGCAGATCAGGGGTTTACGTGGGCGTTGACACGTTTGAGGTATCTCCATTGCCATCGGGCAGGCCAGGTTCGGGCTAGGGCCAGAGCAAAGCAGGAGCAGGGGCAACGATGACTAATGATTCAGACTTGGCGCACCAGATAGAGGCCGTTCAGGCTTTGCTCAGCAAAATGCAGCAGGAGGCGATCGCCAAGCAGCCCGACTACCCCCCAGAGCTATCGGCCTCGGTCAGGTCAACCTCGATTGCCCTGGAAGAATTGCAGGTGGTCGTCGAAGCCATACGCCTGCAAAACGAAGCGCTGCTCGCCGCCCAGCACCGCCTCGAAGACGAGCGCCAGCGCTACCAAAACCTGTTTGACTTCGCCCCTGACGCCTATGTGGTAACCGATGCCCAGGGCACCATTGAGGCCATCAACGGTCTGGCGGCCCAATTGCTCAATGTGAGCGCTCCCTTTGCCGTGGGCAAACCCTTGACGGTGTTTATTGCCCAGGGCGACCATGCCTTTATCTACAGTCACTTGAACGCCATAGCTCGGCAGAGTGAGCAGGCCGAGGCGGTGGACCCCGCCCCAATGGCAACGGTCTTTTTGCAAAACCAGGAGCTGTCAATCGTACCGCACGGTCAGGGGCCGTTAAAGGTAGCGTTATCGGCGTCGGCAGAGCGCGATCGCCGTTTATACTGGCTGCTGCGCGACACGGGCGATCGCAAGCGGCTAGAGCTGGCGCTGCAAACCTCTGAGGCCCAGCTCAGCCAAATTCTCGACAGTGCGATCGCCGTCGTTGTTAGCTTTAAAGTCTTTGAGAATGGCGACTGGGAGTACAACTACTTTTCGTCGGGCTGTGAGAGCATTTTGGGCTATCCGCCCGAGGCCTTTATGGCCGATAAACAGCTGTGGCGATCGCGCATGCACCCCGACGATCTAGCCACTGTACAGCCCCTGTTTGACCACCTGTTTGACGAGCGCAGCACCGTCTGGGAGTATCGCTTTCGCCACCGCGATGGATCGCTGCGCTGGCTGTCTAGCACCTACGCCTCGCAAAAAATCGCCGAGGGCTGCTGGCAAGTCACTGTGGTGGGGCACGACATCAGCGAGCGCAAGCAGGCTGAAGCGGCCCTGCGCGAGTCAGAGGCCAAGTATCGCGGGTTGTTCGACGAGATTTATGAGGGCTACGGCATCGCCGAGATCATTGTGAATGAGCGGAACGAACCAATTGATTACCGCATGATCGAGGTGAATCCGCGCTTTGAAGTATTGACGGGTCTGCCCCGCGACCTGGCCCTGAGCGGCCGCACCATTCGCGATATTGCCCCCGCGATCGAAGACCAGTGGCATCAGATTTATGGCCAGGTGGCCCTGAGCGGCATTCCTACCCGCTTTGAGCAAAAGGTAGACGATTGGGGCCGCTGGTACGATGTCTATGCCTTTCCGGTGGGCGATTCAGCCCTGCGCCAGGTTGGCATTTTGTTTAACGACATTAGCGAGCGTAAACGCGGCGAAGCCGAACGCAAGCGGGCCGAGGCCGACCTGCAAGCCAGCGAGCGCAAGCTGCGGGCCGCCTTTAACGGCACCTTTGAGTTTATGGGTCTGCTTACCCCCGAGGGCACCGTAATCGATGTCAACCGCACTGCTCTCAATGCGATCGCCGCTGATCTCGATACCGTAGTTGGCCAGCCCTTTTGGCAGACCCCCTGGTGGGCACATTTCCCCGAGCAGCGAGAGCAGCTTCGAGAGAGCATTCGCCGGGCCGCTAACGGTGAAACCATCCGGCTCGAAACCCAGCACATCTGGGCCGATGGTGCCCTAGCCTGGCTCGATTTTTCGCTCAAGCCGATTGTCGATGAAGCGGGGCTGGTGGTGATGCTGATGCCCGAGGGTCGCGACATTACCGTCTGCAAGCATGTGGCTGTGGCCCTTCAGCGACAAGTTCAGCAAGAATATCTGCTCAACGATATCACCGAAGACATTCGCCAGTCCCTCGATCTAGAAGCGGTGCTGGCCCGGGCGGTGGAGCGCAGCCGGGCCATGCTAGAGAGCGATCGGGTGATTGTGTTTCGGTTTGGGGGAAATGGCGAGGGCCAGGTGATCGCCGAATCGGTAGGCCACGGGTTGAGGCCTATTCTTGCCAGCACAATTCACGACCCCTGCTTTAGCGATCGCTATGTGGAAGCCTACCGTCAGGGACGGGTGGGGGCGATTGACGACCTAGAGCAGGCCGGTATAGAACCTTGCCATGCCAATTTGCTGAGGCAGTTTCAGGTCAGGGCGAACCTGGTAGTGCCTATTCTGCGCAGTGATGCCGGGCCAGATGATGCTGGGCAAAATGATGCCGGGCCAGATGAGCGCAACACCGCAAACAATGAGCTTTGGGGCCTGCTGATTGCCCACCAGTGCACCGCCCCTCGCCGGTGGCAGTCCGCCGAAATTGCTTTGCTCAAGCGCATTGCCAGCAAAACCAGCGTTGCCATTCAGCAGTCAGAGCTCTACGGACAGGTGCTGCAAGAACTCCAGAAGCGCGAGCAGATTCAGCAGGTGCTGCAAGAGAGTGAAGCTCGGTTTCGCACCCTCAGCGCCACTGCCCCCATCGGCATTAGCCAAATTGATGACCAGGGGCAGTGCGTCTATACCAACGCCCGCTGGCAGGAGATCTCAGGGCTCAGCGCTGCGGCATCGCTGGGGAAGGGCTGGCTGCAGGCGGTGCATCCCGGCGATCGGCCGCGCTTAGCCCTCGCCTGGGAGGAGTACCTTGCGGGTCGCCGCCAGCAGATTCCGGAGTTTCGGCTGCTCACTCCCACAAACGAGGTGCGCTGGGTGAGGGTAGCGATCGCCCCTATGTACACCGCCGCAGGCGACATCAATGGCTATGTCAGCACGGTCGAAGACATCACCCAGCGCAAAGAGTCTGACCGCAAACTGCGCGAGCAGGCAGCCTTGCTCGACATCGCCTCCGACGCCATTTTTGTGCGCGACCTTGACCACCGCCTGCTCTACTGGAACCACGGGGCCGAACGCCTCTACGGCTGGAGCCCTGCCGAGGCCCTCGATCGCCCAGTGCACGACCTGTTGCGCGGCGATCTGCCCCAGCTAACTAGCATTATGCAGACCCTCTACACCGAGGGCGATTGGCATGGCGAGCTGCACGAGGTCACCAAAACCGGCCAGGCGGTCACCGTATCGGCTCGCTGGACGCTGGTCCGCGACGAGGCCGGGCAGCCCCGATTTATTCTCTCGGTCGAGACCGATATTACCGAGAAAAAAGTTCTGGAGGCCCAGTTTTACCAGGCTCAGCGCTTAGAGAGTCTGGGTCGCCTCTCCAGCGGTATTGCCCACGACCTCAACAATGTGTTTACTCCCATTTTGACCATGGCCCAGATGCTGCGCTATGGCCCAACAGGGCTCGGCGACAGCGCCCAAGAGCAGCTTCGTCTGCTCGAAGACAGTGCCAAGCGGGGCATCAGCATGGTACAGCAAATTTTATCAATCACTCGCACCAGTAGCGGGGTGCGCACCCAGGTTGAACTGCCGCTGCTGCTGCAAGATCTCAGTCACATGCTAGAGCAGAGTTTGCCCAAGCAGATCAAGTTGCAACAGGTTGGGTTTGAGTCGGGAGCCGCGCTGCCCCGCGTCAGTGCCGACCCCACCCAACTGCACCAGGTGCTGATGAACCTCTGCGTCAACGCCCGCGACGCCATGCCCGAGGGGGGAACGCTCACCCTGGCGGCCCAATCGGTGGCGATCGATGCCGCCACCGTGGCCATTAACTTCGATGCCCAGGTCGGCCAGTACGTGCGGCTGACCGTGGCCGACACCGGCACTGGCATCGATCCGGAGGTGCGCGATCGCATCTTTGACCCTTTCTTTACCACCAAGGGCCAGGGGCTGGGCACCGGGCTGGGGCTGGCCACGGTGCTGGGCATCGTTAAAGGCAGCGGTGGCTTTGTGCAGGTCGAAAGCGAGGTGGGGCAGGGCACCCAAATGCATATCTATCTGCCTGCCCTATCGATTTCTCAGGGCAACAGCCCCCAGTCTGCCGGGCCAGAGGCTCCTCAACCGGGCCAGGGAGAGGTAATTTTAGTCGTCGATGACGATGACGCGGTGCAGCAGGCAATGCGATCGCTGCTGGTCAACTACAACTACAGCCCTCTGATCGCCAGCAGCGGCCCGGAAGCCTTGGATCGCTGCACCCAGCACCAGCCCAACCTGGTGGTGCTCGATATCATGATGCCCGGCATGGATGGCCTCACCCTGATTCAGCACCTCAAGAACTGCCAGCCCGACCTAGCTATTGTGGCTACCAGTGGTCTGACCACCTACGAGCCCGCCGCCCTGGCCGCTGGGGCCAAGGCCTTTTTGCCCAAGCCCTACGATTTTCGCGATCTGCTCAAGACGATCACAGACCTGCTGCGTTAACTCTCTAACCGCCATAGCCATGGCGGTAATGCTGAATTGAGGCATGAATCTCCAAAAGCAACATACTTTTGTCGCTCCCTACAGCCCCCCAATCCTGGGGGACTTTAAGATTCCGACTTCCCCCAGCATTGGAGGCTGGGGGGAGCAAACCACACCTGCATTCGGCAACGCCTGGTCTTGTTTTTACTTTGAACGCAGAGGAAATTATGTCGATACTACTAATTAGTTCAGCTATAGGATTCTTGATTGTGGTCCCGCTTTTAATTCTGGGATGGCTAGCCTTTAGTCAGAACAATTGCTGGGGATTTTGGTTACTTAAAGTACTGGCAGCTGGAGCCTATTGCTGGCTAATTTTTCAATTTGCCTCATGGTATCTCCTTTCTGACTATGGGCGATATATGATGTTGGGGCTGTATGTGGCAGCAGTCCTCTACTCAGGCCAACGCCTTTGGAATTTACCGGCTTGGCGATCTTTGCTATTGCAGGCGTGGGTTTTACCAACGGGCGCTGCGCCAACAGGAGCGCTGTTACTGCTGGGGGTCGTTCTGTTCAACTTACTCACGGCTTATCGCGGATATCAAGTTCCGCCAAGCCCAGTGAACCTGGCTTTCCCCTTAAAAGAGGGTACTTATTACATTGGTCAAGGCGGCAGCCATGCCAGCATTAACGGCCACATGAAGGTAGCTCAAGCTGGTCTAGAACGCTGGAGAGGGCAGCTCTGGGCACTCGACGTAGTGAAGCTAAACGCATTCGGCAATAGGGCCGGAGGCATCTATCCAAAGGACTTGGCATCCTATGCAATTTTTGGCGAATCTGTTTACGCGCCCTGTAATGGGGTCGTTGTCGATACAGAAAACACAGCCCCTGATCTTCCCCCGCCAAACAGGGTAGAGAGTGATGCCAAAACGGGTAACCATGTTCTCTTGCAATGTCGTCCTGATGCCTACGTATTGCTAGCTCATTTGCAGCAGGGCAGCGTTCTGGTGTCATTAGGGCAAGCCGTACAAGCGGGCGACAAGCTTGGCACAATTGGCAACAGCGGTAACAGTGCTGAGCCCCATTTGCATATTCATGCTCAGCATTCGGTTGGGCAGAGTACCGTTGCGGATGCCGATCCGCGCCCCATGGTGTTTGATAACAAGTTCTTGGTTAGAGGAGAACATATTCAGGCCTAACAGGTAGGGAAGTTGACCTATCGTTTAACGTTCTCTGCTTCAGGACGATCCTGCTGGCTTACCGTAGAGAACAGCTCAAAACAACCTCCTGCACTACACTGAATCTCGTTTGGCCATTTGGAAATCGGAGTTATGTACTCAGATCTGATATTGCCCCTTTTACGAAGTAGCACAGCCAATAAGGAGTTAAAGATTTCAGTATGTGCTCAAAAAAATGTCTAAACTACTGCGCCTTAGAAGATTCTTTAGAGGTAGTAAAAGTGCCAAAAAGGAAAGCTTTAGAGACTTCATTAACCGAGTTTATCAGAACTCTGCATCACAAGAGATCCAGCACTTTCAAGACTTTCTTCGGAAAAATCTCTAATTGAGTCTTTCTGGAGAGGTATTCATGCCATTGAGTTAATACCTTTGGGTGTTTTCTCTCAAAGAAACTATCAAAGATACTTAATGCATCTTCTTTCCCAAATATACCCTTGGTCACTAATGGAAAAAGTTCAACATCAACTCTTCTTATGACAAACATAACCCTTACAGGGACAGACTTGATACCCATAGCCGACGCCACGCTTACTCTATGCTGCCCTTGAATCGGAACAGCCACCCATTCTAAATTTTCTTTTTCTAAAATGTAGACTCTTACTATACTATCGGTATAGTCAAGCATCTCCTTTTTGTAGCCTTTTTCCTTAATAGATTCATAAAGCCTTAATAGTTTGATAGCCTCTGTTAGCAACTTTTCATGTGATACTGGTCCCCAGTGCTGCACCCCATGCTCTCTGGCCGACAGTTTTTTAATCTTGTTTCCTTGAATCACGGGGCTCAATCCGTCAGATATTGATTTCTCGTCAATCCAAGGCCATCTTGTATTATGGGTGTGCTGAGGTTTAGGAAACTCTGCTTGTATTTGGAAATCAAGACAATCACTCATTGAACGAGGTTGAACCAATTCATAATATTTTTTTAGCTCATTACATAAAACCTCAAAATTTAAATTCTCATCCCCTTCACACGCTTGTTTTACTGCATAAACAAAAGGGTGGCAATAGTCAAACTTAGTTGCTAAAGCTTTCCACCGCATCTTTTCTATAGACATGTCGACAACAACAGGTTTTCCATATTGATACAATTTCCTATATGAATTTGTATCCTGCCTGACGTCAATTTGACTAACTTTATATTTGCCTTTTCTTGTAACAGTGAGGCCTAGAATATTTAAAGCAAGAAATATTCTAGATTTCGCAAACTTTTTAAGTTTCACTTTGAAGTTTTATTTTTAGACAGCATTGAGAAAATCTGTTGCCCGTTATGGATGGCTTGGATTTGAAAGGAATATAGAGGTGCCTATAATGCTTATTCGATAAGTCTCTCGCTGCACTTCATGTGATCAGGAGTCGCTAAAATCCTTTTGGGTAAATCTCTATCCAGATCTTCAAAAAGGCAAGTATTTTTTGCAAGCATGAAAATATAAATAGTCATCCAATTGGCACAAAAAATAAAGTCAAAAAATTAGATTACATACGATAAATCCTATCGAGGGAAGATAGCATAGTATGTAGATCGACGCATTAGCGACAGAGGGATTAAATTCCAGTCAGAGAATCGACTGCTGCTTCAAACTAGCCAAGCTTAATATTTATGATCAAAGGTTCATGTCCAGAAACATATTAGGAAGAAATCTTGAATTTATAAGTCCAAGCGAAAGGCAATCTTTCGAATCTCTCAGCTCACAAAGCTCAGCAGATAAGCATTTAAGCTTGTCGCAAAGCAGATGCGCACTATTGGTTGGTTAAGCGGAGGTTATGATAGCTTAATGGCATACAGCTCAACAGCTATTCAATAGCTAGTCAATTTAACCTAAACTTAATACAAAACTCTCGCAGATTAAGCGAAAGTTAAGAGTGATTGGGAGTTTGCTTCCTGACTGCCTACTTTATGCTTTAGATACGGCTGAAATATCTTTCCAAGCAGACGGGGGAATACTGGTCGTTGCCGCTGATATTAGGCCAACTCAAATTATTTAGCTCGCTGGTATTCCAAGACCCCAAAACCTTTAGGGCTGAAGTCAATAGGTCATGGTTAAAGCGTCTTAAATCGGAACTTAGGCCGAAGCTTAAATTGGCACCGAGCAAAGTGGCACTGTCGTTAGCGGAGTTGCCATCTAGGCCGCTATCACTAAGGTGAAGTCAGTGGTAGCCTAGGCGAGGCTGAACCAGTACGTAGGATTGCGAATCAAACAACGTAGGATAGCCGTCTCGGCTGTCTACTGCCAGGTTCATCTCTTAATTCAGCAATGCCCCAAATTCTTCGATAGGACCAACAACCATTGTCAGGGCTAAGAGCCGAGTCGCTTAGAGCCAATTCGGGCAGACCCAAGGTTTCAACCAGCAGCAGGTGGCTTCTGCGCTGCTTCAGTCGATAAGTTAACATTCAGCACGACCTAACACCCTTCCCAGCAGTAACAACGCTACTAGGGCCACCACCCTATGGCCCACCACCCCAGTCAGCCACACCTGCATATTCCTCAACGGCACCCCCACCAACCCCGCCAGGCTCAGCCCGCCGCTGACCACCATCCAATCGTCTGGTGCTGCGGGATGAAGCTTGGGCTGGCCATGACCCACATCAGCACCGCTTTCACCGGTCGTCAGGGCAACCTGGGTATCTCTGGCCCTCGCCCAAATCGCACTACCAGATCGGGCCGTTCCTTACCCAGTCCCAGTGCCTGGGCAAGCTTGGGCCGCAGCGCTGCCCCTCCATCGGCTGGTTCAAAAACGCATGGCGAATGCCCAGGGCTGTGGCTTGTAGGGCAAAGCGATCGTAGCAGCGGCCCACCTCCACCCAGTGAGCCTGATTGCTTACCTCAGAGACAAACACGGCCACCCCCGCCGAGCTGCGCAGCTGCCGGGTACACTTCTCATGCTCTGGTTTAGGCCGCAGCACCAGGTCCATGCCGCTAGCGCGGCCTCCCGAAGGATGAAATCGTAGGTTGAGTGAGATATGGAGCTTTAGAGGGCTTGCTCAAGGGTGGGCAGGTGGGTTGAGCCGGTTTGGGTGATTTTTTGTACGGCATACCCGTAGTGCTGCTCTGATGAGAGGATGGGGCGAGTGGTGTCATGCCACTGGAAGACGGCTCGCCGACGCACAAGGCCAGTGCGTAAATCTGTGGCGGAGATGAGTTCGATGCGGGTGGCCGCTGGTGCCCAGGCAAAGCGCACGCACTGTACCGATAAGGGGTGAGCGATCGCCTCTGGAGCGGCACTCTGAATGATCCCTCGCAGTAGACCATAGGCGGCCTGGGGTACCGGAATAACCGGGGCTGCCACCATCACAACGGACAGGACAATGGGTAAGGCAAGCGGGACAGGGACTGTCTCTTTCCCTTCCTCTACTTTCTCTAGCTCTAGCAGCTTTAACTCTAAAACATCGCCCTGATTGAGAATGAGCCGATTTTCTGCTTGAAGATCGACAAGGGACAGGGGCACCAGGACACCATTCTTGAGAGACAGCTTGCGGCTTGCGGCTTGCTGGGTCTCGTTAGCGTCTTGGGGCCAGTTAAGGTTGGTGACAATGCCCGCCGCATTGATGTGAGCTATTGAGAGTTGCCCCTGCAAGGCGCTGACCGTATTCGTCCAGTCGTAGCGAAAGTATAGGATGCTTTCGGGGTTGTACTCCTGGCGATCGCTTGCCAGGGTGACATCGTAGGAGACGGTTTGCGAGCTATCTCCAGTCCCCTGCTGCACCAACACGGTAGCGGCAGCGGTGGCGGCATTGGTGGCCAATTGGCGATTGTACTCCGGGTCTTCAAAATGGATAAAGGTAGGCCGTAGAGGTAGGGGCAGAGCCTCGGGATCGATGACCCGCAGCGGAAAGGAGAGGGTTTGCCAGAAGTTGTCTTCGTTATCTGCTGGCCTGACCCGCGCTACGACGCTGACCGTATCGCCAGCGGCACGTCTGGCCAAGGCATCTCGCAGACGAGCCGCTTCTACCTCAGGCAGGTCGAAATCTAGGTCAAAGGAAATGGTCTCGGGTGAGGCTGGGCTGGCCCCGTTAGCAGACGGATCAGGATCTCGATATTCTGGGTAGGTAAAGGTTTGCAAGCCATCTACAAGCTGAAGCTGAATCACCCAGCGCCCCAGGCTAGATGTTCTCAAAAACTCCAGTTGTCCGCTCCAACTGGGAGAAATCGCGCCTGCAATTGGCGATCGCATCTGTAATTGCAGCCGCTGAGCTGGGTGGTCGCCGTTCTCTGCCAAAAAGGCCTCATCGGCAGGAGCGGCGGTGGCCAGCACGGTGCGATCGGGCTCAAAGTAGCTGGCCCAGGGCTGCAGCGCCCGGTCTTGGAGGGTGTTGACGGGCAGGGGCACAGGTCGGGGCACCCGGTGCTGCACCGGCACACTGCCCGAGACCAGCAGTGGGTCTGCGGTGCCTAGCACCTGCTTTAGCAGCTGGTTACGAATCACCACCATCACCCCAGGGCGATCGCCCGTGAGCAGGTAGCGCAGCTGGCCGGGCAAAACCGGCTGCCAGCCTCCCTTGGCCTCGATCCCTGCGGTGGGCATGGGCAGGTTGGGCAGCACTGGCAGCAGGGTTTTGATCGCCCCCGGTCGGTAGTGGACCGGCAGGCCCGCCATCGGTAGCCCTGGCAGGGCCGGATTGCTGCTGCGATACTGAACGGCATAGTTGGGGGTCTGCCACCAGAGGGTTGGGGGGCCGTTGCTTAGGCCTAGGGCGGGTTGGCTGCGATCGCTATACTGCACACTCAGCCGCAGACCACTCAGCCCCCAGGGCCAAACCGGTGTCGACTCTGAGCCAACGGTGGGCTCTGAGCCGACGAGCGGGCGTTGGTGCAGATAAAGCGGCTGTACCCCAGTCGTTTGGGGTGGGGCCAGCTCAAACGGTCGAGGGGCCAGCGGCATCTGCGGCCCGCCAAACTGCCCTGACTGAAACCGGCGATAGCGCACGTCTGAGCCCAGGGCAAATACCCGCTGAGCCAGGGGGCGTGGCTGCCGTACCGGTAGCACCTGAAAGCGATAGCGCGTCACCACCGCTTGAGCCTCTTGATCATCGGTGGCTAAAATTTCTCGATAGCGCAACACTGCGATGGGAGATTCAGGTGTTAGCCGCTGGTGAGTATCGTCAGCCCACTGCTGGCTGATCTGCTCTAGGGAGGTTGCAGATTTCTCCAATAG
>NZ_JADEXE010000573.1 GCF_015207265.1 Nodosilinea sp. LEGE 07298
GTTCAATTGGGGCGATCGCGTCATAGTTGCGCCTAGGGTTGAGCTGGCTGAGGCCAAAGGCGATCGCATGTACCCCTACCGACCCCAAAAGCCCCCAAAGCAGAAGCTTTCGCAGCCTGGCCTGGTCTTGCTCGTGTTGTTCAAAGCAAAGGTTAGAAAGGCTCATGGGCACTGTCCGAATAATGGTAAATCATGACCCCGCCTCAACGTAGTTGAGAGACAGTGTGAACTAAGTCAGAAACTACTGACAATACATCCGACCAGCTTGGGGCGCTGACTTTGACTAATGGTTTGAGTGGAGAGCAGAGCAGAATAAGGATAAATGCTAGACCCCTTTCCTGACAAGAATCTCAAGCGATATAAAGCCTTAAGCCGTCCTAGGATGGTTTTCTCCATCCACATACTATCAGGATCTATTCCCTATAAGATCTTGACAATGACACCGGGATCAGGCTCAATGCATTTGACAGTGATTTGCAATAACTCGGTTTTGTCTACTCAGCTACGGGTGTCGTAGGCGTCTGAAACCGGGAACTTACGACAAGGATTGATTATGAGCAGTATCTTTGCCGCAGGCGGCATCGTCATGTGGCCGTTGCTGGTGTTTTCACTGATTGCGATCGCGCTGATCATTGAGCGGCTAATTTTTTGGGTGCGGCTAAATCGCCGCCAGCGTCAGGTGATGCAAGATATTCTGCGCACCTATCGGCAAGCACCCGTGGATGTGTACCCGAAGCTGCGGCAGAACGTTAACCTACCGATCGCCCGCATTTTTCTAGAAGCCCTCGAAATCGAAGGGGCCAGCCCCAAGCAGTTTCACATGGCGCTGGCCAGCGCTATGCAGGCCGAACTGCCTCATCTACGCCGTTTTAGCACCGTCTTTGCCACCATCATTAGCGTGGCCCCGCTACTCGGGCTGCTCGGCACCATCCTCGGTCTAATTGCCTCCTTTGATGCCCTACAGCTGGGGGATGTGGGGGCCAATGCCGGAGCAGTGACGGGCGGCATTAGTGAGGCACTGGTTTCTACTGCCGCTGGGCTGGTTGTGGCGATCGGTACCCTGCTGTTTGCCAACCTGTTTCGCGGCCTCTACAAACGCCAGGTGGCGCTGATTCAGGAATACGGCGGCCAGTTCGAAATTCTCTACGAAACCTACTACGACCGCAAGAGCCAGCTGAGGGAAGAGTCTTTTGTGGGGTAGATGGGTAGATATGGGTGAACGGCCGCAGGTATGGCCATAGTCACCTCGGTTAGGACATCCAGAGACGTTCGAACGTTTGAACGTTTTGAGGAGAAATGTCTTGACCAGATTAGCTACAGCTATACCTGTATTCATTGACTACTCTAATGCCCTGCTTCCCTGCCTTCGTTTTTCCCGATAGGTCTTGCTCTCGTTGTCTCCTTACCTCCTACTCCTTAGCTATCCACTACCTCCCACT
>NZ_JADEXE010000131.1 GCF_015207265.1 Nodosilinea sp. LEGE 07298
CCCTGCCAGCCCCTGCTCGCCCGAACGGGACTGAGCACCCTATCCAAGATGGACAGTCGAGACGGCTATCCGACCAGGCAAATGAACCCTCCCCATTCAGATTGGGAATTTTGCTTAAGTTCAACAAACACTGACATTTGCCAGCAGCCCCGACCAATCCCGCTCGATCGCTTCAATCTGGGCAAACGGATCTTGCGAATACCCCTTAAAATGATTTGGATTTTTCATAAGCACCCCTGCAGCCTATGCCCCGCCGTGATGACATCAAAAAGATCTTGCTGATCGGCTCTGGCCCGATTGTGATTGGTCAGGCCTGCGAGTTCGACTACTCTGGCACCCAGGCCTGCAAGGCGCTGCGGGAAGAGGGTTACGAGGTGGTGCTAATCAACTCCAACCCGGCCACCATCATGACCGACCCGGAGACCGCAGATCGCACCTACATTGAGCCGCTGACCCCCGAGATTGTGGAGCGGGTGATTGAGCGGGAGCACCCCGACGTCATGCTACCCACCATGGGCGGCCAAACGGCGCTGAATCTGGCGGTGGCTCTGTCAAAAAATGGGGCGCTAGAGCGCCACGGCGTCGAGCTGATTGGGGCCAAGCTCGAAGCGATTGAGATGGCGGAAGATCGCAAGTTATTTAAAGAAGCGATGGCGCGGATTGAGGTGCCAGTGTGCCCCTCGGGCCTGGCCGAAACCATGGATGAAGCCCGACAGATTGCCAAGCAGATTGGCACATTCCCTTTGATTATTCGACCTGCCTACACCATGGGCGGTACCGGCGGTGGCATCGCCTACAACCAGGAGGAGTTTGAAATGATCTCGCGATCGGGGCTCGACGCCAGCCCGGTATCGCAGATTCTGGTCGAGCAGTCGCTGCTGGGCTGGAAGGAGTACGAGCTGGAGGTGATGCGCGACCTGGCGGATAACGTGGTGATTATCTGCTCGATCGAGAACCTTGACCCCATGGGCGTACACACGGGCGACTCGATTACCGTTGCCCCCGCCCAAACCCTCACGGACAAAGAGTACCAGCGCCTGCGCGACGCCTCGATCAAGATTATCCGCGAGATTGGCGTTGAGACGGGCGGCTCGAACATTCAGTTCGCGGTTAACCCCGACAATGGCGAGTTCATTGTGATTGAGATGAACCCCCGCGTGTCGCGCAGCTCGGCGCTGGCGTCGAAGGCGACCGGCTTTCCGATCGCCAAGTTTGCGGCCAAGCTGGCGGTGGGCTACACCCTCAACGAAATTTCCAACGACATTACCAAGAAAACGCCGGCCAGTTTTGAGCCCACCATCGACTACGTGGTGACCAAAATTCCTCGCTTTGCCTTTGAGAAATTCCCCGGCACCTCCCCCACCCTGACTACCCAGATGAAATCGGTGGGCGAGGCGATGGCAATTGGGCGCACGTTTCAGGAGTCGTTTCAGAAGGCGCTACGATCGCTCGAAACCGGACGGGCGGGCTGGGGCTGCGATCGCCCCGAAAAGCTGCCCAGCCTGAACGAAATTCGCCCCAAGCTGCGCACCCCCAACCCCGAGCGCATTTTTGAGCTGCGCCACGCCATGCAGCTAGGCCTCACCGTCGATGACATCTACGACCTCACCGCCATCGACCCCTGGTTTCTCAACCAGCTCTGCGGCCTGTTGCAGACCGAAAAGTTTCTCAAGCGCACAAAGCTGACCGAGCTTACCTACGAGCAAATGCGGGCGGTCAAGCGCCAGGGCTTTAGCGATCGCCAGATTGCCTACGCCACCCAAACCCATGAAGACGCTGTGCGTGACTACCGCAAGGGCCTGGGCGTCATCCCTGTCTACAAAACCGTCGATACCTGCGCCGCTGAGTTTGAGGCCTTCACGCCCTACTACTACTCCACCTACGAAGACGAAACCGAGGTGCTGCCCAGCGATCGCCCCAAGGTAATGATCTTAGGCGGCGGCCCCAACCGCATTGGCCAGGGCATTGAGTTTGACTACTGCTGCTGCCACGCCTCGTTTGCCCTGCGCGACGACGGCTACGAGACGATCATGGTCAACTCCAACCCCGAGACGGTGTCTACGGATTATGACACCAGCGATCGCCTCTACTTTGAGCCACTGACCAAAGAGGACGTGCTCAACATCATCGAAGCCGAGAACCCCGTCGGCATCATCATCCAGTTTGGCGGCCAAACCCCGCTCAAGCTGGCCGTTCCTCTCCAGCAGTATCTGGCCTCCCTCGCCACTACCGACACCAAAATCTGGGGTACCTCCCCCGATTCCATCGACACCGCCGAAGATCGGGAACGCTTTGAAGCGATTCTGCGCGAACTCGACATCAAGCAGCCCCCCAACGGCATGGCTCGCAGCTACCAAGATGCCCTCAAGGTGGCCCAGCAGATCGACTACCCCGTGGTGGTGCGCCCCAGCTACGTGCTGGGCGGTCGCGCTATGGAAATTGTCTATTCCGACGCCGACCTGGAGCGCTACATGACCTACGCGGTGCTGGTCGAACCCGACCACCCGATTTTGATCGACAAGTTCTTAGAGAATGCGATCGAGGTGGATGTCGATGCGATCGCTGACCACACCGGCCAGGTTGTAATCGGCGGCATTATGGAGCACATCGAGCAGGCAGGCATCCACTCCGGCGACTCGGCCTGTTCGCTACCCACCATGACCCTGCCCGATGCCGCCCTCGCCACCATTCGTGACTGGACGATGAAGCTGGCCAAGCGCCTTAACGTTATTGGCCTGATGAACATTCAGTTTGCCGTCAAGGGCGACCAGGTTTACATCATCGAGGCCAACCCCCGCGCCTCGCGCACGGTACCCTTCGTGTCAAAGGCGATCGGTCACCCCCTAGCCAAGCTGGCGGTGCGGGTCATGTCGGGCAAAACTCTAGCCGAGCTGGGCTTCACTGAAGAGGTGATTCCTAACCATATCGCCGTCAAAGAAGCGGTATTGCCCTTCGACAAGTTTGCTGGTACCGACGCTCTGCTCGGCCCTGAGATGCGCTCTACGGGTGAAGTCATGGGTATCGATGCCGACTTTGGCAAAGCCTTCGCCAAAGCGGTGCTGGGGGCCAACCAAAAGCTGCCGCTCTCGGGCACCGTATTTCTTTCTATGAACGATCGCGACAAAGCCGCCGTCATCCCTGTTGCTAAAGACCTGGCGAATCTAGGCCTGAAGCTAATCGCCACCAGCGGCACCCGCAAAGCCCTAATGGACGAAGGGTTGGACGTAGACCTGGTGCTAAAGGTGCACGAAGGCCGCCCCAATATCGAAGACGCGATCAAAAATAGCGAGATTCAGCTGATTATCAATACCCCTGCTGGCAGCACTGCGATCGAGGACGATCGCTCGATTCGACGTACGGCCCTGGCCTACAAGGTGCCGATTATCACGACAATCGCGGGGGCAAAAGCGACTACAGCTGCGATCGGCTCCCTGCAACAACACCCTCTCCAGGTCAAATCCCTCCAGGAGTACGTGGGAATGTAAAAAAGCCTAGGTGACGAACAAGGGGACATGGGAAAAGACCTGGCGTTACCGCTTAAAACCAGCGTTACGTTTCTATATGTAGAGCCGTAACGCAAACCAGGTTTGCCATTTCTTAACACCCTACAATTAAGGCATCCATTACTGGCTTAAACCTATGCCTATAGAAACCGTTGGCAGCCCACCCCCCGAGGCCGATCAAGTGCGCTCTGTGCTAGAACAGCAGCTGCCAGATATTATTGCCAGCTTTAACCAGGTGCTGCGCGACCAGTACGGCGTTACGGGCGTTAGCGTGGGTGGCTTTACCGTAGTACCCGAGAGTGCGGTAGCGTCTAAAGTCATCTGCGATCAAGACGGCTGCTCTGTTGATTAAAGCCGTGTCAATTAGGGCACTGTATTCATTGCGCCATGCCCCCCGAGCCTAAACTTGGCAACTTGTTTAAGCTGCCTACGCCACTGCCCGCGACCGAGGTGTTTACAGCCCTGGTTGAAACACCCCACCTGCGGATTGAGCGCATTATCTCCACCGGGCAAACGACACCCCCTGGCCAATGGTACGACCAAAGCCAGGCCGAGTGGGTCCTACTGTTGCAGGGCAGCGCCACTCTCACCTATGAGAATGGCGCTGCTTTAGCTATGGGGCCAGGTGACTACGTGCTGATACCGGCCTACGTTCGCCATCGGGTTGACCACACCAGCAGCGAGCCGCCCTGCATTTGGCTGGCGGTACACGGTGAATTGGCGGACTGATCTAAGCAACGGTCAACTTCGCTCCAAGTGGTTCATACGGCCGATGGAGGTAGCGATCGCGATAAATCTTGCTGCTCGTCCGTAAACGGTTGGCGGCAAGCTGTAGCTATAGCTGGAGAGTGTGAACAGCGTTCAACGTCCCTCCAGAACAACAACGACCTTCTGCCCCGGTCCAGCGCCGGGGCATTTTTCAGCGCTTGGTCTCCCATGGTATGGCCTCGGGCCTAACTCTTTTTGGTCACCAAAACATCTGATGATGGCCCCGGTTGAGCCTTGGGCCAAATCGTCTTGAGCTGTTCTAGAAAGGCGTATACCGGCGGCGGCAGCAGGGCATCACGTAGCACAATCATCCCAATGACCCGCTCCAGCGGCTGGGGCAACTCAGCTACCCGTAACCCAGCCGGAATCGGCTCCGCCGCCAGTGAGGCCATAATCGTTGCGCCTAGCCCCCGTTCTACCATGCTGACAATAGTAGAGTCTTCACGCACCACATAAGCTGGCTGTATTTGTTGCCCCGATCCGCGCAGCAGACGGTCGACATACTGCCTGTCGCCATCGTCAGGGGGCGGTAAAATCAGCGGGTAGGTAGCCAGGTCTTCCCAGGTGAGCGGTAGAGGTAGGGTTGGAGCACCGGGCGGCAGCAGCGCAACATAGCGATCGCGCAGCAGTTCCCACTGATCGAACTCGGCTTGGGTGGGCAGATAGGTGAACCCCACGTCGGCCCGACCTTGGCGTAGGTCACTTTCAACCATTTCGTAGTGAAATTTTTCGTCAATCGTAATCGCTACCCCTGGAAACTGCTGCCGAAACTGGCGAATCACCTCGGGCAGAATGTGGGTGGCTACACTACGAAAAGCAGCAATGCGAACTTCTCCTGTTTCTAGCCCCTTGGCCTGGTCAGCTTTGTGGCAAAGACTGTGGAGCGATCGCAGCACCTGCCGCGCCTCCTCAACAATGTGTTCACCCACCGAGGTCAGTACGGCCCCCTGACGGCCCCGGTTAAGTAGCAGCACGCCTAGCTCCTCCTCCAGGGTGGCGATCGCGTGACTTATCGCCGACTGAGACAGATTTAAATGCAGCGCCGCATCGCTGAACGATCCTTGATCAGCAATGGCCACTAGCGCCCTCAGTTGGGAGAGCTTGAGGCGATGGGGGTCAGCTTTAGCCATTGCGCTGTCCTAATTGATCCAGATAAGCTAGACCTAGACACTAACCCCTGAATGGTCTTGGGCGAAAGAAATTTCTCTAGAATTTCTGCTTCAGGCGCAGGCACTCCTAACCTGGAGGTGATTTCTTCTTCTAATAGGGAAAAAAGAGTTAGGGTAGTTACCTAGGCGATATCCGTATTTTTTGCAGTATTTTTTACCATCAACGGACCAAATCACTGAATCTTTATCAATCAACTGTGGCATTTACCCAGGCTAAGCAGCAGGCAGGCGAGTAAATTGGAACCATGCTAGGCCAGCCTATTTACTGGCCCTAGAGTAGCCTAGGTCTCGTACTTACGAATCTGTCTACTCGCCCCAGGCCCTCCCCGCAGCGGTGGGTGTCTTATGTAACCACACTAAACTATTAGCCAGGTACCAGGAGATGTTTTTCAATCGTCACCTCTTAAAAGCAGGACTTGCGGCAGTCGCCGTGTCTGTTAGCGTTGTGGCTACTGCCCCTGCTCAAGCGCAGCTGCCCACAGCCGATCTCACCCCCAATCAGTTTTCTACTGATCTCGGGTTTGACAACCTTAAATCGCTCAACTTGCTTGAGCCTTCTACCTCCCTAGAAGAACTCAAAAAGCTGATCAATAACGAAGCCAATGCCCTGTCCCAGGGGTTTCTGTCTCAGTACCAGCTGGATACGAGCAAACTGTTTTGGAATGGGGTCGACCCGGTTGAGGTCTATTTCATCAATGAAGGCGCAGGCTACCGCAACCAGCTCTTTTATACAGCTAAAGATAGCTCTGGCGCTCTAGTCAGCGATGGCAAGATCTTTGACGATATCTCGTCTCCTGACAGCAAGCTGAGCGAAAAGAATGGCCCCCTAGCCCTCGGTCAAGGGTTGAGCCTAGGCGGGTTTGAGGGCGCTACCCAGCTCGACTTTATGATCAAGTCAAATGGCAAGAACGGCGGTACCACTATGCTGGGCACCAACGCTGCCGCCAACCCCAATGGGCTTCAGCACGTCGTAGCCTTCCAGCACAAAGATTGGATCATTTTGGGCTTTGAAGATATCGTCGGCGGCGGCGATCGCGACTACAACGACGTCATCTTTGCGGTGCGAGGCATTCAGCACGGGGCACCGCCCGCCGAAGACGTGCCTGAACCATCTGCGCTTTTGGGCATACTAGCTCTAGGCGTCGGTGGGTTTACGACCC
Source organism: Nodosilinea sp. LEGE 07298 (assembly GCF_015207265.1). Taxonomy (GTDB): domain Bacteria; phylum Cyanobacteriota; class Cyanobacteriia; order Phormidesmidales; family Phormidesmidaceae; genus Nodosilinea. Next base: position 6,601 of record NZ_JADEXE010000131.1, read on the forward strand.
TGCGCCGCCGCAAAATGGCCACAGAATAACTCAATCGTTGAGTTAGCCACAGGCGCTACCAGCGCCTTCTGTCAACGTGATGCACCCTGATGGTAGTCGGGCGGTGAGCTAGCTCACCGCCCGTTTTCTTGTCAGCCGGGGCTAGGCCGCGATCGCCCACGCCCACGCCTAATGCGCCCCCGCTCAAGCCTGAATCAGCTCCTGGATGTAGGCCGTGTTCAGCTCTGTCACCCGACTAATCACCTGATCGGCCCCAGCCTTTTTGAGCGCATCCCGGTAGGCATTCCGATAGGTGTCGTTGCTGGCGACGATGTGGGGCGGCAGCACGCCTACACCTAACCACCACCGCTGGGTATAGGCCGTTCTGGCCTGCACAATGGTCTGCATATCGGCAACGGTGTCGCCTACATAAATAATGGGCAAATTCTCAGGCAGCGAGCCCTGCGCTATTAACCTGTCGGCTACCTGCAGCAGTCCGGTCGGGTCGGGCTTGCCGGGGGCATCTTCCATTGCTACCAGCATTGGAGCGCTCAACCCCAGGCGACGCTGCAGCACAAAGGTGGCTGAGCCTCGGGTAGCGCCGCTAAAGAATCCCCAGGCAATGCGATCGCGCGTCAAAGCCTCAAAATACGATTTTTCGATTAGCAGAGGCTCCTGGGTAATGTAGCCGGTCCACTGGTCGGGGTCGGTAGGGTTAGGCCCTCGGTAGCGACGCTGAAAGAACTCAACGATCGCATCGTAGTCGAGGACAACGGCCTCTCGGGGTTTTCCCTGGGCTTCAAAGTAGCGATAGACCAACTCTTGAGAGCCTTCCCAGTCGTTGTTCCAAATTCCCTCCCCCTTGAGCCGGTCAACATCTTCGGTAGAGGGACGATATCCGCCACCGGTAAATTCTTCTACGGTATCGGCTAGGGCGCGACGGTAAGAATTCCCCACATCCCGCAGTACGCCGTCAATATCAAACACCGCGATCGCGAGGGGAGCAGCCGAAGAAGTCATGGTACACACACTTGGGGTAGAGTTCGGGGAGTCGAGGTGATAGGATTATAGACTGTAGTATTTTTGGAATTGCGGCGGAGGTCTACTTGTCCAGATTTGTCCTAAAAGTACTCTGGCTAGAAAATGACGTTGCGCTGGCAGTTGATCAGGTGGTAGGTAAGGGCACCAGCCCGCTCACCTCTTATTTCTTCTGGCCCCGTAACGATGCCTGGGAACAAATGAAAACCGAGCTAGAGGGAAAGCCCTGGATCGAGGAAGAAGAGCGGGTTGAAATTCTCAACCAGGCCACCGAGATCATCAACTACTGGCAGGAAGAAGGTAAGGGTAAACCCCTTACCGAAGCTCAAGATCGCTTTCCCGAGATTACCTTTACCGGTAGTTCGTGATCGTTTCGCCGAGGTGCAGGTTCTCACTAGCAGTCCTCGGCGCGAGTTAGCTTCCTGTGGTTATGCCTTGACTGAGGCATTAACTCTAACAAAAAGCCCACTGCCTTAGTCTTTACTAGCGCAGTGGGCTTTTTAAGATCAGCGGAGCCAGCACAGGGTTATTTCAGCCCTCCGGCAGCCTGAAGCCGAGCCCGAGCGCGCTTCAGACCCTGACGGGCTTGAATTGTGCCCTGCTTATCGTCAGCATCGACCTCGTTCAGACGGGCTTCGGCTTCTTGATAAGCCGCCTGGGCTTTCGCGGTGTCGATCGCATCGCCTCGTTCAGCTCCATTGACCAGAATGATCACTTCGTTGCTGTCAACTTCGGCAAAGCCACCCATCAGCGCAATGGGTACCCACTCTTTATCAGATCTGACCCGCATTACCCCCACATCTAAGGCCGTTAGCAGGGGAGCGTGGCCAGCTAAGATGCCCAGCTGGCCAGTAGTGCTGGGCAGAATGACTTCCTCGGCTTCAGAGTCCCAGACAGTTTTGTCTGGGGCAATTACACGAACGGTTAATGCCATAACAAGGATGAAATAGGTAGGTCACATGGTATGAGGGCACAGGATACTGGGGGGCAGTAGCTGACCCGCCCCCACAGCAGCAGCTTACTTTTCAGCCTTGAGCTTTGCGTTGGCTTCTAGCACTTCTTCGATGCCGCCTTTGAGGTAGAAACACTGCTCAGGAATCTCATCGAGCTCACCAGCGAGGATCTGGTTAAAGGCTTTGATGCTGTCTTCTAGAGAGACGTACTTGCCGGGGGCACCCGTAAATACTTCGGCCACAAAGAAGGGCTGGGACAGGAAGCGCTCAATTTTGCGGGCGCGAGCTACCACCAGGCGGTCATCTTCAGAAAGCTCATCAAGACCCAGAATGGCGATGATGTCCTGTAGCTCTTTGTAGCGCTGTAGGGTAGACTGCACGGCCCGAGCGGTTGCGTAGTGCTCTTCGCCGACCACGCTAGGCTGAAGCATGGTAGAAGCGGAGTCTAGGGGATCTACAGCGGGGTAGATGCCTTTAGACGCCAGACCCCGAGACAGCACCGTGGTGGCGTCGAGGTGGGCAAAGGTGGTAGCCGGAGCGGGGTCGGTGAGGTCGTCCGCAGGCACATATACCGCTTGAATAGAGGTAATAGACCCCTCTAGGGTGGAGGTAATGCGCTCTTGCAGGTCGCCCATGTCGGTACCCAGGGTGGGCTGGTAGCCCACAGCAGAGGGCATACGGCCCAGCAGTGCCGATACCTCAGAACCGGCCTGCACAAACCGGAAGATGTTGTCGATAAACAGCAGCACGTCTTGCTTGTTGACGTCGCGGAAGTACTCAGCCATAGTCAGTGCCGAGAGAGCCACTCGCATCCGCGCCCCGGGGGGTTCGTTCATCTGACCGTAGACCAGGGCTACCTTCGACTGGCTGAGGTCGTCAGCATTGATAACGCCAGATTCGATGAATTCGTTGTAGAGGTCGTTGCCTTCGCGGGTGCGCTCGCCAACACCGCCGAACACCGACACGCCGCCGTGGGCTTTAGCAATATTGTTAATCAGTTCTTGAATGAGTACGGTTTTGCCTACGCCTGCACCGCCAAACAGACCGACTTTGCCGCCACGACGGTAGGGGGCCAGTAGGTCAATGACTTTAATACCGGTTTCAAACACCGAAGGCTGAGTTTCTAGCTCAGTAAACTTAGGGGCTGCTCGGTGGATGGGGGAGGTTGTTTCGACGTTGACGGGGCCTTTCTCGTCGACAGGTTCACCCAGCACGTTGAAAATACGCCCCAGGGTAGCCGCGCCCACGGGCACGCTGATGGGGGAGCCTGTGTCTACGGCTTTCATACCCCGTACCAGCCCATCGGTGGTGCTCATGGATACGGCTCGAACCTGGGAATCGCCCAGAAGCTGCTGCACTTCACAGGTGATAGCAACTTCGTTGCCAGCGGGGTTGGTACCCTGAATCTTGAGAGCGTTGTAGATCTTGGGTAGTTCGCCAGCCGGAAACTTGATGTCTACAACCGGACCAATGACTTGTGTGACGTAACCAACGTTTGTTTTTTCTGCTGTGGTGACCATGCCTTGCGCCTATCTCGTATGATCAGCTATTTCGGTCGCTTTATTGCAATGACTGTTACGTTTTAAAGCGCCATCATTCAGAGTATCACTAGAGCGTGACAGCCTACGACGATTGTGCTGACTTTATCTAAACCTCTAGTGTTTTGGCCTGCTCGGGCCATGCGATCGCTTTGGCGGAGGGCTGGCGGGGTGGCTTGATCCCTTAACCAAACCATCAAGTTGAATCATTAAAATACCCTCATATACAAAATCGGGGCGTAGACACCGCAATGACGAAGGCTGAGCGGGCAGAGCAGAGAGCCGAAGAAGGGACAGAGCCAAGGGTAGAACAGAAGATCGACCTCAGCGATTCTCGCTACTACATCAACCGCGAGGTGAGCTGGCTGGGGTTTAACGAACGGGTGCTGCACGAGGCCCTCGATCCCCGCACGCCGCTGCTGGAGCGGCTGAAGTTTTTAGCGATCTACAGCGCCAATCTAGACGAATTCTTTATGGTGCGTATTTCGGGGGTGATGGATCAGGCGGAGGCTGGGGTACACCCTGAGACGCCAGACAAGCTGACGCCAGTGAAGCAGCTAGAGGTGATGCGATCGCACCTGGCCGAAAAAGTACAGATTCAGCACCAGACCTTTAAAGATGAACTGTTGCCAGCGCTGACGGATCATGGAGTTTATCTGCAAAACTACCGCGACCTCAGCAAAGAGCAGACGTTTTACCTGAGGGATTATTTTGAGAAGCGCATTTTTCCGGTGCTGACGCCCCTCAGCGTCGACCCATCGCACCCCTTTCCGCGCATGTCGAACCTGAGCCTGAACCTGGCGGTGAGGGTATCCGACCCAGATACCGGCGTTGAGCGCTTTGCCCGAGTTAAGGTGCCGAGCAGCCTGCCGCGCTTTGTGGGGATGCCTGAGTCGCTGTGCACCTACCAGGGTGAACCCTGCCTGTGGATTGGGGTGCCCCTGGAACAGGTCATTGCCGAAAACCTGGGCTACCTATTCCCAGGGATGACCATTGTGGGGCACCATCTCTTTCGCATTACCCGCGATGCCGACTTTCCGGTTTTAGAAGACGAGGCCGATGACTTATTGATTGCGATTGAGAAAGAAATCAACAAGCGGCGGCTAGAGGGCTTTGTCTGCCGGGTGGAGATCGAAAGTGCTATGCCCGACGACCTCAAGGAAGGGCTGATGCGCGAGTTGAGGGTCAGCCGCGATCGCGTCTATGACATTGATGGGCTGCTCAACCTCAAAGACCTGTTCTTTTTTATGTCGCTGCCGCTGCCGGAGATGAAGGAAAAACCCTGGTCAGGGCTGGTGCCGCCGAGGCTCAAGCCTGTGATTGAACTCGACGATGACGGCAACCGCAGCTACTCTGAGCACCCCCCCAATATTTTTGACACGCTGCGAGACGGCGATATCTTGGTGCATCACCCTTACGAATCGTTTAGGACATCGGTGCAAGAATTTATTACCCAGGCGGCCACCGACCCCAAGGTACTGGCGATTAAGATGACCCTCTACCGCACCTCTGGCGACTCGCCGATTGTGAAGGCGCTGATTGCGGCGGCAGAAAACCGTAAGCAGGTGGTGGCCCTGGTCGAACTCAAGGCCCGCTTTGACGAGGCCAACAATATTGAGTGGGCCAAAAAGCTGGAAGATGCTGGGGTGCATGTGGTCTACGGCATTGTCGGGCTCAAGACCCACACCAAGACCACCCTGGTAGTGCGCGAAGAGGGCAGCGAAATTCGCCGCTACGTGCACATTGGCACCGGCAACTACAACCCCAAAACCTCGAAGCTCTACACCGACCTGGGCCTGTTTAGCTGCCGCGATGACCTGGGGGCTGACCTGACCGATTTGTTTAACTTTCTCACCGGCTACTCACGGCAGAAGGCTTACCGCAAGCTGCTGGTAGCGCCACTGACCCTGCGCGATCGCACAGAAGCCCTGATTCGCCGCGAGATTGATCTAGCCCAGAACGGTGGCCAGGGCAAAATTGTTGCCAAGATGAATTCTCTGGTCGATGCCCGCATCATTAGGCTGCTTTACGAGGCCTCTCAAGCAGGCGTTGAGATCGATCTGATTGTGCGCGGTATCTGCTGTCTGCGCCCGGGGATGCCGGGGGTAAGCGAAAACATTCGCGTGATCAGCGTGATTGGCCAGTTTTTAGAGCACTCCCGCATTTTCTGCTTTCACAACAGCGGCCAGCCCGAGTACTACATTGGCAGCGCCGACTGGATGACCCGTAACCTCGATCGCCGGGTAGAAGCTGTGGTGCCGATTGAAGACCCTAGCCTGATCAAAGAGCTACAGACCATTCTCGACATTTCGCTGGCCGACAACCGCCAGGCGTGGGAAATGGCCGCTGATGGCACCTTTAGCCAGCGCCGCCCCAAACCAGGTGAGGATGAGCGCGGCACCCATGCCGTGCTAAAGGCCTACGCTCTCAAGCGCGATCGCATTCTGTAGCGAATCGCCTGCCCTAGCCCAGATCCTGCTTAGCTACTCCCAATTTGGCAGGGCAAATGCCATTTGCCCCTACATTTTGACCTTTTGGGAACTGGGTTTATGCGATCCGGATTTGGTATTAGTCCAGATCTACCGCCACAAAAATCCCCCAGTGCTCTTTTGAACACCGGGGGATTTGTTCGGGTCTAGCTAAAAGCGGACCCGTCAAGGATCGTTCTACCTGGCACCAGCGCTGGCCCGACGGGGGGCGCTGCTGCTGCCGCCACTGCGACGACGGGGCCGCTGACGACGGGGCTTGCCGGGTGCACCAGCGGCCCTAGCCGTTGTGGTATCGGTTGAGAAAGACGGCTCGTAGCCGGGCACCACGTCCTGAGTAATTGACTGCTTGAGCATCCGCTCAATACTGATCAGCAGGGGCATCTCATCAGCGCCAATCAGCGACACAGCGCGTCCTTCGTTTCCGGCCCGCCCCGTGCGGCCAATGCGGTGCACGTAGTCTTCGGGTACGTTGGGCAGCTCAAAGTTAACCACATAGGGCAGCTGATCGATATCGATGCCGCGAGAGGCTACATCGGTCGCTACCAGCACTCGCACACGGCCCTGCTTGAAATCTTTCAGGGCGCGGGCGCGGGCCGCCTGGGTCTTGTTGCCGTGAATAGCGGCGGTTTTGAGGCCGTCTTTGGCCAGTTGCTCGGCCAGGCGGTTGGCCCCGTGCTTGGTGCGGGTAAACACCAGCACCTGCTGCCAGTTGTGAAAGCCAATAATGTGCGACAACAGCTCCCGCTTGCGATGGCGATCGACCGGGTGTACCACCTGCTCGACCCGGTCGGCGGTGGTATTGCGCTGGGCAACCTCAATTTGCACGGGCGACTTCAGCAGGGTGTGGGCCAGCTGCTGAATGGGTTTTGAGAAGGTGGCCGAAAACATGAGGGTCTGGCGCTCGTCGGGCAGACGACCCATGATTTTACGAATATCATGGATGAAGCCCATATCGAGCATGCGATCGCACTCGTCGAGCACCAGAATTTCGACCGCACTGAGGTCGATGGTGCCCTGGCTGACGTGGTCGAGCAGACGACCTGGGGTGGCGATCAAAATATCAACCCCCTGACGCAGCTGGCGAATTTGACCGCCAAAGCTAACGCCGCCGTAGATCATCGCCGCCCGAAAGGGCATGTGCTTACCGTAGGTGATCACACTTTCTCCCACCTGAGCCGCCAACTCGCGGGTGGGGGTGAGCACTAGGGCGCGGGGAATGCGCTTGCCCGAGGTTTTATTCGCAGCCAGTCGTTGCAAGAGCGGCAGGGTAAAGCCGGCGGTTTTGCCGGTACCGGTTTGGGCGCTCGCTAAAATGTCTTGCCCGTCTAAAATTGCGGGGATCGCTTTCTGCTGAATGGGAGTTGGCTCGGTGTAGCCCTGATCGGCAACCGCACGAAGTAAACCGGTCGTGAGACCGAGTTGCTCAAAGGTCATGTAATTTTTGCTCCGAATGGTGCCCCTATCCCAAATCAACTACCTGGGCCCAGTCATAAGAGCAGTGAATTTAATCAAAAGAACGGCTGCTAAGCAAATTCTGTTGGCCAGCGCAGACCGGATGGCTGACGAAGCTTCATCCTAGCAGATAAAACCGATAAATTTGGGTTTGGGCCGATGCAGGTTGCTGTTCGCGAAGGGCCACAACAGCCTAAAATTTTCTATGGAGAGATTATTGCCGACCTCGGGCTCAGCCTAGGACGTGCCCAGCGTCTTAGGAGGAAAATGAGCCAGCAAAATCAAATGGTTTATGCCAGCGTCAGCCTGGTTAGCTATTATTCGCAGCTCAATCAGCTTCAGCCCGCTGAAGCCGCTATTCTTGACCATTTGAGAGACCGGCTGCCGACCATGAAAATGCTGGATATTGGCATTGGCGGCGGGCGTACCACACAGCATTTTCTGCCCCTGGTGGGTCACTACACTGGCATAGACTACGCTACTGAGATGATTGCTGTCTGTCGGCGTCGGTTTGCGGCCTCCTCTCAACCGGCTAACCTAGCGGTGATGGATGCGAGAGATCTGCGCCAGTTTGACGATAATTCCTTCGACTTTATTTTGTTTAGCTTCAACGGCATTGACTATGTGTCACACCGCGATCGCCTGCGCATTCTGAAAGAAATTCATCGGGTGGGTAAGCCAGGGGGCGCGGTGCTGTTCTCTAGTCATAACTTGCAGAGCATGGCCAGACTATTTGACTATCGCCAGCACCTGAGCCGCAACCCGTTAAAAACCTACGCAGATCTGGCCATGTGGGGGCTAACGCGGCTGTTAAACCCAGCCATTACTCTGGAGCTGATCAACGCTGCGCCCCACCTCGTTCTCAAAGATGAATCGCACAACTTTCGGCTGCAAACCTACTACATTCGCCCCGCAGAGCAGGTTAAACAGCTTGAGTTTGGGTTCAACACTATCGAGATTTATCCCTGGACTCAGCGGGTAAAACTGGCTCCGTTGAGCGAGGCCTACCTGGAGCCTGACCTCTGGCTCTATTATTTTTGCTTGATAACCTAGCCCTGTGCAAAGGCTGAATGAGGTTGTGGAGGTGCGATCGCGCCCTGATTTTGCCCTCATTTCATCGTCTAAGGGAATGCTGCTGCATATTGAGTCATTTAAACCCCCCGGCTAGCCCTTAAAGCCTCCATAAAGCTGCTTAGATCTGAACCCAATGGTCGGTAGAGTGAATACGCTGGGGAATAGGTGCGCCTAGTCGTCTCAGGAGGTTGGCCACAGCCAGTCTCTGTGTCGGGTTATTCAACGCTTTCATCGCCTGAATCGTCACAGCAGATGTATGTTGAACCCCCTATTCTTTTCTCCTATGCCTAAAACATTTCTCTACGCCAATGCTCCATCGGAAGATGGGGCAACGCCCTCTGTCAAGGGCGATGAACCTAATGGGCCAGTCTTTGACCACCGCGATAAAGTTCGTATTCTCGTCATTGGTCGCCCCTCGGCGGTCAACCGAGTGATTACAGAGATGAGCCACGTGGGTTTTTCTGACTCGGTGGAGTGGAGCAAACCTATCCCTACCGATCGCAAGCAGGAGGCAATGCGGGTACTCACCCGTGTCGTGTTTAGCGATTCGTAAGCCGAAAAACCCTCATGATTCAAGCCTTTACCCCTGAGGTTCCTAACGCTGGAGCCTCAGGGGTAAATGTTAGACTGTTGCTAATTCAAGCTTGTTTCTGGCGATCGCCCATGACCCCAGATCGGCCCGCCCTAGCCCTTTCTCTGTACGAAGCCGACTACCTCAGCTGGCTGGAATCGACTACTGCCGCCCTCAAGCGCAAAGATTACAGCGCGATCGACTGGGAAAATGTGATCGAAGAAATTGAAGACATGGGGCATCGGGAACGGCAAAGTTTAAAGAGTAACCTGGTAATTTTGCTCCTAAATTTGCTGAAATGGCAGTTTCAGCCTGACAAACAATGCAATAGCTGGAAGGCCAGCATCATTGAACATCGCCAGCGCCTAGAGGATAGCGTGGAGGTATCTCCTTACTTAGAGACCATACTCACTAAAGCCTACGGCAACGCTCTATGACGGGCAGCGGCAGAAACTGGCTTATCTGAAGCTGTCTTTCCTCAGGATTGCCCTTATACAGGTAGCCAAATTAGAGTACTCCTCTGACTCATGGGATGCACAGTGGCCCACCATTCAGTATGGTCAGCCGTAAGCGGCTCAAATAATAGGTGCTTGCTCTGCACGATCTATACCTAATATCAGCAACTTACTAGGCAACCAGGTTCACCGGCACAGTTGACTCACCAAACGTTTACCACTGCCTGCGGTAGTGGTACTCGACGTAGCGTTTAATCTGCCGGGCCATCCGGCGAATGCCTTCTTTTTCGTCGCGGCGAATGAAGGGCAAAAACAAGCGGGACAGGAAGCCAGAGATGCGCTCCTGGTGGATGTATTTGGTGCGGTTGGGGCCAACGTCTTCTAGTTCAAAGACATGCTCGCTTTTGAAGCCGGGGCCAACAGAAACCCACCGCAGGTAGTGGTTAGGCTGCATCCTCAGCACGCGGGGCTGAAACTCGGTTTCGTCTTCACCTTCGAGACGACGCAGGGCGAGAAAAATTTCACTGCCGGGACGAATAGGCAGGTTGGGGTCGCAGTCGTAGAGAAACGTATTCCAACGGTGCCATTCTTCTTTACGGATGAGGGCATCCCAAACGGCAAACCGGGGGGCGTTGATAGTGACTTCGCTGTAAAAGCTGGGCATGGCGGTGAGGGGGGTAGCCAGGAACCGTGCGCCAGAAACCGTGCACAGGTAACAGACGCTACTGCTATCTTCACACACACTGGGGATACACGGAGGAGGGAGGCTCAGTTGATTAGGAGACTCAGTCGCTTAAACTGAGTGGTTAGTCTTAATATTCCCTCAAGACAGCATTTCTGTTTCGCTGGCGCGATCGCCCAAAGGTTTTGGCATGGCAACTCTCACTCCCAACCCCAGTTATAGTCTCAGTCTACGGCTCAAGCTGCCCAACAAAACCGGTATGCTAGCGCGGGTTACCCAGGCCATTGCCGAGGCCGGGGGCAACCTGGGCGACTTTGAGCTGATTAGCCGCAGCCGCTATGATATGGTGCGGGTCCTGCACGTGGATGCTTCCAGCGAAGACCATGTAGAAGACATTATTGCAGCGGTCAAGGCCGTTGAGGCCGTTGAGATTTTAGAGATCTGCGATCGCACCTTCCAAATTCATGAGGGCGGCAAGATCAGTGTGGAGAGCAAGCTAGAGCTGCACAACCAGGATGACCTGGCGATGGCTTATACCCCCGGTGTTGGGCGAGTGTGCGTGGAGATTGCCGAGCACCCCGATCGCGTTTTTGACCTCACTATCAAAGGCAACACGGTGGCGATTGTCACCGACGGCAGCGCCGTACTGGGGCTGGGAAACCTGGGGCCTGCCGCTGCCCTGCCGGTAATGGAGGGTAAAGCGCTGCTGTTCAAAAAGTTTGCGGGGCTAGATGCCTTTCCGATTTGTCTCGACACCCAAGATACCGACGCCATTGTCACGGCGGTCAAGCAGCTGGCTCCCGTATTTGGCGGCGTCAATTTAGAAGACATCAGCGCCCCCCGCTGCTTTGAGATCGAGGCGCGGCTGCGCAAAGAGCTGGATATCCCGGTATTTCACGATGACCAGCACGGTACCGCCATTGTTACCCTGGCGGCGCTGGTTAACGCCCTCAAGCTGGTGAACAAATCGCTAACCCAGGTCAAGGTAGTGATCAACGGGGCCGGGGCGGCGGGGGTGGCGATCGCCAAGC
>NZ_JADEXE010000574.1 GCF_015207265.1 Nodosilinea sp. LEGE 07298
GAGCAGGGGAGCAAGGGAGCTGGAATAGTGGGTTTATTTCAGACCTGCGGTTAAGTGTGCAGCCAGGTGGTAGCCAAGGGCAGCGCCGCCGCCAGCAGCCATGCCAAACGCCCAAGTCTTGACCTGGGGCTTGCAGACATGGGGCCTGGTTCGAGTAGCGCACTGACCCGTTGCTCTAGACGGCTGAGCGATAAAGATTCATTAAAGCCAACGCCGATGTCAAGACCATCCTCTAAATCGGGAGGATGGATGGCCATGGTCATCTGGCGGGCTAATTTAACCAACAGTTCTGCTAACACCAGGGGATCGCTGCTACTCGCCGCCTGCTGGTCGGCCCGGATTTCTCGCAGCAGCAGCAGGTCTTCCCACAGTGCCGTGGTGTTGGGTAGCCAAAAGGCAAAACGGCGCACAACGCCCAACCACAAAAACCAGAACGGATCGTGATAGTCGGCATGGGCCTGCTCGTGGGCTAACGTAGCCCGCTGCTCGCTGGAGGTGAGCTGATCTAGCCAGCCCTGACTGACCAGCAGAGACGATCGCCATAGCCCCACCTGGGCAGCCATAGGCAAGTCAATGGGTAAACAGCGAGCGAGCGTTCCTTGCGGCAGGGTGACCTGCGGATATTGGCGCAGCCGCAGATTAGTGGCCAGGGCCTGGCCTAGAGCATAGACTAGCACTCCACTCAAGCCGCTGAGCAAGCCCAGGCTGACCCAGCAGCCCACCGGGCTAACCGACCAGCCCATCATAGTGCCGTGGTGCCCCATTGCAAGCACGGCACTGGCTGCCAAAATAACTATCAGCGGTGGCAGACAAAAGGCGCTGAGCGTAGATTCCCAGCGGGTTTGCCAGCAGTCAGCAGGCGATCGCCCTTGAGGATGACCTTGAGCGCCAGCATTTGGCCCTTGCCAACTCCACCGCCAGACGACTGCGATCGCTAGCGTCAGCACGATTAAACTGCTGTGCATTACGCCTCCTTACCTGGGGTTGAGTTTTCTGGGGTCTGACGTAGGGCACGCAAACGAGCCGCGATCGCATCGAGTTTATCGAGATCAGCGACATCGAGACTATCGGCAAAGGCGGCCACAATATCAGGGCTGCCAATGGCCAAAAAGCTTTGAAGCTGCTGATGGGCCGTCAGCATGTCGGCTTCTTGTTGAGAGATGGTGGGCCGCCAACAGTAAACCCGCCGTAGTTTTCCCCGACCCACTCGCTCCGTTGTCTCACGCCGGAGCCAGCCTTTTTTGGCCAGCCGCTGCAGCACGGTTGTGACTGAGGCTTGGGTGAGGTCGCGATCGGGGTCGGCCAAAATGTGGTCATGAATGTCTCTGACCGTAGCGCCACCATTGGCCCAAATAATGCTCAGAATTTCAGTCTCTAGCGGCCCGAGGGAGAGCTGGCGAGGACGGTGGCGGGGCAGGGGGGACATGAGG
>NZ_JADEXE010000132.1 GCF_015207265.1 Nodosilinea sp. LEGE 07298
GGAGTCGTCTGGATTGGCATGGCGACCGGGGCTTGAGTTTTCTGCAACTCGGTTTGCGGGAACTGGCTCGGCTTTGCTACGAGCGTTTGCCCTTGCCCATCCTCCAAGCCTTGCCTAAGGGCAATCCACCGCCCGCTTGCGCCTCTCAATGCAAGCGAGACGCCCTAGACTGTCGCATTGAGTTCGCTAAGGTCCTCACATTCTCATGGTGAGACTGCCCTAAGTTTTCTGCACCACTAAGGGCGAGGCCCTGGCCCAGGCGGGTAAGACGGGGAACCAGAAGGTGGAAGACTTGGGGGTGCTATCGGGGCTGGTGACGGATGCCCTGGAGGAGCCGGATGAGCAACAGCGGGAAAACAAGCTGCGGCAGATAAGGGAGAAGGCCCAGCGGATGCTGAATGCTGGCAAGCCGGAGGGGCAGCCAACCAGGGAGCCGTTTCATTGGGCGTTGGAGTTTCCCGAGGTGTTTTTGAAGGAGGATGACTCTTGTGGGACAGCCATCTTGGCTATCCAGGCAGGGACAGGCCAGAGGCCCATCCTACAAACCCCTGGCTTCTCCGCCATTGTGGGCAATCCCCCGTTTCAAGGTGGGCAAAAAATCACCGGCACCGTAGGCACCGACTACCGCAACTTCTTGGTGGACTATATCGCTAAAGGCCAACGGGGCAGCGCCGATCTCTGTTCCTACTTCTTCTTAAATGCGGGAAATTTGCTGACCAAAGAAGGCAATTTTGGCTTGGTGGCAACCAATACGATTGCCCAGGGAGATACCCGCGAAGTGGGGCTTGATCAACTGGTAGCCCAGGGCTACACGATCCCCCGCGCGGTGCCCAGTCGCCCCTGGCCGGGGACGGCAGCGCTAGAGGTGGCCTATGTGTGGCTGTATAAAGGGGACTGGCAGCAAAAGTTTGTGTTGAATGAAAATTCGGTGGACGGTATCACTGCTTTTTTGACTGTGCCGGGGAAGGCATTGGGTAAGCCCTATAAATTAGTGGCGAATGAAGGGAAATCGTATATCGGTTCCTATGTTTTGGGTATGGGCTTTGTGCTGGAAGCAAAGGAAGTCCATGCGTTGGTTTCTAAAGATCCCAAAAATAAGGATGTGCTCTTTCCATATCTCAACGGCCAAGATCTGAACAGCAACTCGGATCAGTCTCCCAACCGCTGGGTAATCAATTTTCAAGATTGGCCCTTGGATGCCGACCATGATGATCCCAAGAAGCCAAAAGGCCCACCCTATGCGGCGGATTATCCTGATTGTTTGGATATTATTCAAGAAAGGGTTAAACCTGAGCGAGATAAGTTAACAAACAATGCAACGGCGCTAGATCGAAAGAAAAGATGGTGGCAATTTGCGAGACAAACAATAGCACTTTATGAGGCAATCGCGGAGTGCGATCGGGTTTTAGCTCGTAGCCGTGTCGCAAACATTAACTCTATTGCTTTTGTCCCAACAGATATAGTGATGTCAGAAGCAACAGTTGTATTCAACTTTGAGGACAACAGTGCTTTTGCACTTTTACAAGGAATGGTTCATACAGAATGGCTGACATATCATGCTTCCAGTATGAGGACGGATATTCGCTACACCCCCTCCGACTGCTTTGAAACCTTCCCCTTCCCCGATCGCACCGACACCCTAGAACAAATTGGCGAAACCTACTACACCCATCGCCAAGCAATCATGCAAACCCGCCAAGAAGGGCTCACCAAAACCTACAACCACTTTCACGACCCCACCTGCACCGACCCCGACATCCAAACCCTTCGTGATCTCCACATCCAAATGGATACCGCCGTCGCCGCCGCCTACGGCTGGCATGACCTCCCCCTCAACCACGACTTCCACGACACCAAACAAGGCCTCCGCTTCACCATCAGCGAAGAGGCCCGCCGCGAAGTGCTCGATCGCCTCCTCGCCCTCAACCACCACCGCTACGCCGAAGAAGTCGCCCAAGGGTTACACGACAAGAAAAAAGCCAAAGGCAAAAGTAAAAAGGCAAAAAGCAAACCCGCCTCAGTCGCAGACTCCTCCGGCAAATACACCACCCAAGGCACCCTCTTCGGCGACGACCCCGCCACCCAAGGCGAACTGTTTTAAGCTAAAACCACCCCCATCGAGATACCCACGATGCAGAGCATCGCAACTCTCGAACAAGCCCTCTTCGATCACCTGCGGCAGCAGCTCTCCCCAGAAAAGCAGTAAACGTCTTCGACTGCGTAGATTCGCGACCAACTAGCAAGGGGTAGCCCTACATGTAGCGCTTAATAAAAATTAATATGTGTATATAGCGCCTTTTGCGAATCCTTGACTAGCATGGTACACAAGTTCTTGAAAAGTCCTTGCTCTTACTAGGAGGTCACCTATGACTAACGCACGTAAAATCGTTGATGCGAGAAGCGATAAAGATGGCAATATCAGCCACGTCCTGCTTGAAGGCAATCAAAACTTTACGCCTGTAGATAAGGCGGTCGGTATGGCTGACCAAGGCAAAGTTGAAAATGCCCATGCCGTTCATCCCAAGGTTGGAGATCCGTATCTGAGAAGTAACCCTGACGGAGATACCAAAAACAACTTAGATGAAATGGCAAAAAGCTAAGCGCTTATATTGAGGCTAGACATTAGGCAAAGCAAGGGTAACACACGAGGCTCTGTTTGCTAAGGAAGTCATAATTGGGATGATAGCCATTTTTAATCACTCCTCTCCATATTCAACTACAGGTGGCCTCATCCGTGAGTCGCAAAAGGATTTCAGATAAGGAAATCAAACTACTATGTCTGCAATCAGGAAGAGTATGTGCGTTTCCAAACTGTGGAAAATCGCTGGTTCAGGAAGGAACAGCTTTAGACGATCCTGTTGTTACAGGTGAAATTGCTCACATCGTTGCCTATGAGCCTGGTGGCCCACGGGGAGACCCTAACTTTCCTGAAGATGAGCGCAATAAGCATACTAATTTGATTTTGCTCTGTGGCGATCATCACAAACTGATTGACTCCCAGTTGAATACATATAGCATTCCCGTTTTACGGGAAATGAAAAAAGCTCACGAAACAAGAAGCTCTGAACTCAATCAGTCAAAATCTCCTGAGACTACAGCTAGTTTCATTCAAGATAGCTTACACAGTAGCCTTGTTGCAGTTTCCCATCTTCCCGCTGTAGTGTTTTCGGCCCCTACTGACTACAGCGATCGTCAGGAAAATCAGGTCAAAGAGCAGATTTGCTATCCGGCTGATCCTTGGGAACTAGCTCCTTTCCTCCTGAAAGAAGGCCGTCTCTATACCTTTCATGATCTAAGAGAAGCTGGAAACCCATTCCATTTAGTGACGTCTAATCGGGATATCCAGCAGATACAGACTCAAACACTATGGAATTCCGCAGAGGGAAAACGACGGTATCAAACTCTATTGAATCGTGCGCTCTACAAATTTACCGCTCGACTGGAAATTCGATATGATCCTAACCATCATCGTTATTTCTTTCCAGCTGGCAAAGAAAAGAAGGAGCGAAGCGTTCTCTATCGGCCTTTAAATCAAAAGCAGTCTAAGCGAAAGGTCGCATGGCCAGCGAAAAACAAAGCAACTGGGGAGACTAAAGGTTTTTGGATCCATTTTGCAAGTGCGCTCAAGTTTTATGAAGTAGCACCATTGCAATGGTGCTTGAGCTTACGCCCCGAACGCCACTTTACATCAGATGGATCTACGCCGCTTCCTCCAAAGCAAATTGGTCGTCGCGCAACAAGTATTAAAGCTCGCATGTATAACGATCTTTACTTGGGGGAGGTTCACTTTTGGCGAGACTACCTTAGTCAAGGCAAGCCTCAAATTCTCCTTAACTTTGGCAACCAGTCAGCCATCATCGATACATCACAGCTCCTGTCCTTCAATATTGAGTGGCCCGGAGTTATTGAAGATACGAAGCCGTTTAAGAATCAGGTCGCCACCCATGATCTATTCAGCTATGGCGAATACCTCCAGGCGCTTGAAGGTGAAGACAGCTACTATAAAGATCTGGACGATGAGGAGGATGGTCACATTAATGATGAGGAATAAATTAATACAGTGGTGAGCAAGATTAAACCGCTCGAATTGAATGCTCCTCAACTTTCTGCCCAATTTTTTGATGAGCCAAAACTTCTCTTCGCTGGTGACAGAGAACATAGCGATCCCAAAATTGGTATTGCTCTCTATGGCCCTCGATCGCTCGGCACTAGTCGCCATAAGCAAGAAGTCCATATTGGCTTCATTGGCACTGGCGAAGGTATGGTTGCGGCCAGGAAATTCTATGGAGATCTGACTGATGGCGTTGCTGGAGGTATTGGGCAGATTTCATTTCCTGGATGCAAGCATGATCGAGGTTTTCGCTGCGAACTCCGCATGGATGAAAACCTCTTTGAAGCAATTACTAGAAAAGAAATTCTTGAAGTCCTGAATATCAAGAGTCACAAGGATCGCTTCGAAAGGCTTCTTGGCATTCTGCAAACTAAGCTAGAACTGCTTACGCAGAGAGATTATCCCCTCGACTACATTGTCTTTGTTCCACCAAACGATGTTTTTAGAAAGTGTCGAGTTTTAGACTATCGAGTTAACAAAATCTCCATTCATCGAGATCTGCGACGAGCATTCAAAGCGTTAGCGATGATGTTTCATAAACCGACACAGATCCTTCATGAAACTACGATAGGCCTCGTTGATTCTCGGCGACAACTTGATCACCCCTCTCGTATTGCCTGGAATCTCTTTACCGGTCTCTATTTTAAGGTTGAAGGACTGCCCTGGTCTCCTGTTGGCCTGACGCCAAGCACTTGCTTCATTGGAATTAGCTTCTTCAGACCACTTGGTAGCGTCAATACTCTGCGAAGTAGTGTCGTGCAAGCTTTTGATGAGAACGGGGAAGGGCTAGTTCTCCGTGGCCCGACGTTTCATTGGGATAGCCATCAAGACGGCCAATCTCCACATTTATCTGAAGAAATGGCTCATGAGTTGTTGAAAATGGTACTTGAGCGCTACCGAAGCGAACGACGACAACTTCCCCGCCGGGTTGTCATCCATAAAAGCTCTCGATTTGAGCTAGAAGAGCGATCAGGCTTTGAAAAAGCGCTGTGCGTTTCTGGCGTTGAAGAATACGACTTGGTTTCCCTGCGTATCTCAAACGACGTTCGATTGATTAGGGCTGGGCAGTATCCACCCTTGCGAGGTGCCAGCTTTAATGTGGGGGAAATTTCCTATCTCTACACCACCGGCTATATTCCTGAGTTAGGAGGATATCCGCATGGTCATGTCCCTTCTCCTCTGCAGGTCGCTGACCACATCGGTGATGCTTCTGATTCTCAGATCAAAAAGGAAATTTTGCTCTTAACAAAAATGAATTTCAACACGGCGGATTTTTCAGGTTCATCTCCCATTGATTTGCGATTCTCAAGACAAGTCAGTGAGATTCTCCGCGAAATTCCAACAGACCAAGCGCCTGAGCCAAAGTACAAATATTACATGTAGGGTTATGGACTAGCACCAACCTGTAAAGAGCCCTAGGTGGGTGTTGTACCAGCCTCAAGGATGAGAGTAGTCTGCTGTGATGAGCGATCGCTTCCCCATCATTGAAGTCCCTACCGATGCCGCCCGTGCAGAAGAAGCCATGGGGAGCAAGAGTAAATTCTGGTACAACGACACCAATCTTGGTGATTGTCTGTTCAAACGGTCTCGACCCAATACCGGCGAAGACTGGTCAGAAAAAGTTGCTGCCGAACTCTGCCGACTCCTGGGCTTGCCTCACGCCACCTACGAACTAGCCATCTGGGACGGGCAACTAGGCACCATTTCCCCCAACCTCCTGCCCGACAAGACTGCCCTCGTTCATGGCAACGAGATTCTGTCTGGGCTGGTATCCAGCTATCCCCAGCACGAAAGCTATAACGTATCCCAACACACCCTGTCGTTAGTTCTTAGAGCCGTTAGCCAATCCGGTATCCAACTGCCCCCAAACTGGGAGCCGCCTCCTGGCATTGATAACGCCGTTGCCACATTCATTGGCTACCTCCTGCTCGATGCTTGGATCGGCAACGGCGATCGGCACCACGAAAACTGGGGCTTCGTTGTGCCCTTGCCAGGAGGCATCCCCAAGCTAGCGCCCACCTACGACCATGCCGCCTGCCTAGGCCGAGAGCTACTAGATACAAGGCGGCAGCAACGCCTCGCCCAAAAAACCGTACAAGCCTATGCCAAGAAGTCTCGTTCTGCCTTTTTCCGGCAAGAGGGAGACAGTAAGCCCCTGTTAACGTTCGATGTATTTGCTGCCGTAGCCCGTGACTATGCCAGGTCGGCAGCCCTATGGTTAGACCAGTTGGCCAAAATATCTCCTGGGCAGATTGAAACGCTGCTGCAAAGGATCCCTCAAAGCCGAATCTCCCCATTTGCCCTAGAATTTGCGCACCAAATGCTCGACATTAATAGAAGCAGACTGCTGCGTTTGCGAGAGGAACTGACTTGAAAACCCTGTTTCTAGCTTGGCAAGACCCCAACTCCCGCACCTGGTTTCCCGTGGGGCAGCTTACCCATGAGCATGGGTTGTACCGCTTTAGCTATCTACAAGGGGCCTTGGAGGCTAGAGAGCAAGCCGGGTTTGAACCCATTCTGTCCTTTCCCCAGTTTGACTATAGCTATGTCTCTAGCGACCTATTCCCGCTCTTTGCCAATCGGCTTCTCCGCTCCTCCCGCCCAGAGTACAAAGACTTTATCCAGTGGCTCAACATCCCCGAGCACCAAGACGACCCGATCGCCCTACTAGCCCGCAGCGGCGGCAAGCGCAAAACCGACAACTTTGAAGTCTTCCCCTGCCCAGAGCAAGAGGCCGACGGCAACTACCACATCCATTTTTTCACCCATGGCCTGCGCCATTTCCCAGAGGCCGAACAGCAGCATGTCCAAACCCTGCCGCCCGACACACCCTTGTGGCTGATGCACGACCTGCAAAATCCCTTCGACTCCCGTGCCCTAGTGCTACGTACCGAAGACCGGCATCAGGTTGGCTACTGCCCTCGCTACCTGGCACAAGACCTTTACGAACTCGTCTCTAGCTTCCCAGAACAGGTGAAAGCCAAGGTTGAGCGGGTCAACCCATCACCGACGCCGCTCCAGTTTCGCCTGCTATGTAACCTCACTGCGCCATGGCTAGAAGGCTTTGAACCCTTTTCAAGCCCGAGCTATCACCCTCTTAGCGAGGCACCTGCCACTATGGGCTCTGCGGCAAGCTGATCTAGGCCAGCAACACTTTCCCCTCTGCGATTCACTGGGATAGCCTCTCTGTACAGCCAGTTATTTGTTACGAGGGTTACAGGGATTCCTGAGACCGCCTTTTGACACTGAATAACAATGGAATGGGAACAATCACGTAGTGCCCTGTTCCCGATTGCCGCAATGACCTACCACCTCAATATCCTATGCCGCTGAATCGCCAACGACTCCTGCGCTACGCGGAATATGCCGCTGTCTCAGCCTCAGTCGCGGGTGCGATCGCGGCAGTCGCCACCCGGCAGGTCATCTACGGTGTCGCCCCTCTGTCAGTAGCGGCTGCTCTAAACCTCGCCAGCCGCCGCCAGTGGGAACATCAAATCGAGCAACGGCTAACCCAAACCACAACCCAGGTTGGGCAGCACTTTGATCGCCTCAGCCAGCGCAATAAACTTATCGAGCAGCGTCTCAGGTCGCTACCCGAGCAACCAGCAGCCGACTCACCCCAAGACAACGACCGACAAGCCCTCAGAGAAGACAGCTCACGGCTTATTCAGGCGCTTACTGATGACATCCAAGGTTTGCGGCAAAGCGTAGCTCAGCAGGCCACCCGCTCTAGCCTAGAATCCGTCAGTGCAGAACTGCACCGGCTACAGCAATCCTTAGCGGCCCTCGAAGCTCTCAACCTTGAGAATCGCTTACAGGCGCTAGAGCAACTGCCGCCAGAGCAGCAGCCTGTTGTAGATGGCTGGTCTCTACCCATCGCGCAGCTCAACACCGACCTCAACCAGCTCAGAGCAGACTTCACCCAGCTCCGCCGCGACGTTGCTCGGTTGGAAGCGCTCTTTAGAGACTTTCCTCCAGCACCTCAAGAGACTGTAGAGCCCCCTGCTGGTGATCAGCCCTCTAGCGATTTTCAGTGGGTTCCTCCTCAGCTACCATCGGCGCAAGACTTTACCCTCGAAATCAACCTGGGCATCGACTTCGGTACTGGGTTTACCAAGGTCTGTTTTCGAGATCTAGCCAGCGATCGTTCAGAAATCGTCACCTTTACAAAAACGGACGAGGCAGACCTAGAACAGGCTCTGCTCTGTACCAAAGTCGCTATCTTAAATGACGGCACCTTACTAACGGGTCTCACAGCTACCGAGTGGGCTGAGAGCAAGCAGCCCATTCAGAAAACAATAGAGTTTATCAAAATGCGCCTAGCTCATCTCGACCTGCCCGAGAAGGCCGAATGGCGTCTAGACCAAGTTCCTGAACTCGATGATCCAGAAACCGTAGAAAATATCTGCGCTTACTTCCTCAGCACCGTGATCACTCGTGCTCAAGAATGGATTCAGCAAAACCGGGCTGATTTATTTATCAACCAGACCACCCGCTGGAGTCTGAATACCGGCGTTCCGGTAGAATACTGCGACTCTCCTGCTTTGGCTCGTTTTCAACGAGTACTCTCGCTGGCATGGTTGTTGGTGAATACTCCATCATCTCAGCAGTCACTAACCATCAACTCCCTAAACCAGCTCGGCACCTACTTGCGTCAGTGGATACAGCAAAACGAAGACATGCCTCTGGATTGTTTTGCAAACCCTGAGATTACAGCCGCCCTCTGGTCATTCCTTAGCTCTCGTGAGGTCAAAGATGGAAAGTTTTACACCTTTTTCGATTTTGGCGATGGCACCCTAGATGGCACCGCCTTCCGATTCTGGCGGGAAGAAGGTGAGCTCAAATTAGACTTTTATATAGGTCAGGTGCGCCCTTTAGGGGTTACTGCCTTTACCCAACAGACCGCTTCAGAATTACAGACGACCCCAGTGGCTGTTCGTCAAGCGCTTCTAAACTGGCAGTTAGAGGCAGAACATGATTTGCATAACGATATCAATGGGAGCCAAACCCGGCACCACATTAAGCAACTTGTGGGTACTGTTGTGATTGGGGGTAAAGAAAAGCATAAGGCTAACCGTCGATTAGTCGCTAGAGATGAGCTAGGCGATCAACTGGATGTCTTCGTTGGCGGAGGAGGCGGTCACAATCCATTTCTTCAGGGCACAGTAGAGGTAACCCATAGAGATTTTAATCATATAAATTCTGGAGTTCCTCCCTACCGAATTAGACGCATTCCAGTGCCTGATAAGCTATCAACAAATGGTTTAGATCCTAGAGAATTTCACCGCTTCGCAGTGGCCTATGGACTTTGTATTCCCGCATGGGAAGGCCCTGAAATTCGGCTCCCCAGTGAAGTTGAGTCTAATGAAAATCCATCATTGCGCTGGCCCGACCGTGAGACAAGGCATGACGATATGAAGGATGTGACGTAGAACTACGCCGCCGTTCAGTGGTTTGAAGTCCAGCTCACATATCATGTCGAATCAAAACATACCATCTGAATCTACTGGCGGTTGGAACCCTGAAATAGCGGGCCAAGAGGTCAGAATACGGTCGAACCCAGGGCAGCGAGGGCTCACCACTGGAAGGGTTCGTCAGGCTGGGACACGCCTCTTAGTGCAGGTTCAGTTTGGGCCAAATGAAAAGGTTTATAAACCGGAGAACCTACTTGAACTCTGTGGTGATGATGACAGCATTGGCTCACTCCTCAAGCAAAAGCGATTTGGTGGCCCAGACGATCTCAGACGCATCCTTACCTTTGAGAAAATCAAGGGTCAGCTAACCAATATTTTCTACAGCATGGAGGCCAGCCAAACTGACTTCTATGCTCACCAGTTCAAGCCGATACTCAAGTTTCTCAACTCACCCGTCGGTCGGCTACTGATTGCCGATGAGGTTGGCCTGGGTAAAACCATTGAGGCCATGTACATCTGGAAAGAACTCCAGGCTCGCGCCGACGCTAGACGACTACTGATTGTCTGCCCAGCTATGCTGCGCCAAAAGTGGCAAGATGATCTCCGTCAGCGATTTAACATCTTCGCTGATATTGTCGATGCTAAGGAACTGCTTAGCAGGGCTAGAGCCTGCTTAGAGACTCAGAAAGCTCAGCCGTTTGCCTGTATCGCTAGTCTAGAGGGGCTACGCCCAGGCCGTAACTGGGAAGAACAAACGGTGACTAACTCCCGAGCAGAGTTGGCTAGACTGCTGGATGCCAACCCTGCCACCAACGACTTTGGCATCTTTGACCTAGCCATTTTTGACGAAGCTCACTATCTGAGAAATTCCAGTACCGCCAGCAACCGCATTAGCCGCCTGATCCGCGATGCCTCACGCCATCTTGTACTGCTAACTGCTACCCCTGTTCAGGTTCACAGCACAAACTTATACCAACTTCTCCAAATTATCAGCCCTGATGATTTCTTTGATGAGATGGTTTTTGACAATATGCTCGAAGCGAATAATCCCATTATTCGCGCTTTACGATTTCTGTGGACTAACCCACCCAAGATCAAACAAGCCAAGGCTGAGCTTGAAACAGCCATAGCATCACAGTATCTGACTGATAATCGCCTGCTCCAGTTTGTGCGCGAAGCTTTGCTAGAGACAGAAGACCTGAATGAAGAGCAGCGGGTTGATTTAGGCTACAAGCTCGAAAAGGTATCGTTACTGGGACAGTACATTACCCGAAGCCGAAAGCGCGATGTTATACCCAACCGAGTGCAGCGAGAGCCACAGACCCTAACCGTTAGATTTTCACCATTAGAAAAAGAAATTTACGATCACATAACTGGGCAGATTAAACAGCAAACCAAAGGTAAGCGCGGCGTATCGGTATTTAGACTAATCTCCCGTCAGCGCCAGATGGCAAGCTGTATGGTAGCCGCACTAGAATCTTGGCTTCAAGATGGAGTATTAGACGATTTAGTCAATGAATCCCTCTGGGAAGACTTTGGCATCTCATCTGAATCAGGAGATGAAACATCTACCGAGTTATCCCATGGCCTTGGCTCGCCACTGCTAAGCAGGAGCAATATCAGTAAGCTAGAGCAGCAGGACGGCAAATATCGAGAGCTGCAAAAGTTTTTGAAAAATGAGCTGCAAAAAAACAAAAACGAAAAGTTTGTGATTTTTGCCTATTTCAGAGGAACGCTCAAATACTTGCAGCGACGACTAGAAGCTGATGGTGTTTTCACTAGCTTGATTATGGGAGACATGGGAGACTCTAAATGGGATGTGGTCAAAGCCTTTCGTGAGGATCACGGCCCCTCAGTCTTGTTATCCTCTGAAGTAGGTAGCGAAGGGATCGACCTTCAACACTGCCGTTTCTTGGTGAACTATGATTTGCCCTGGAATCCAATGAAGGTTGAGCAAAGAATTGGTCGCCTTGATCGCTTAGGACAAAAAGCAGATCGTATCTCTATTATTAACTTTAGCTTGGTTGATACAGTAGAAGAAAAAATTCTAGAGCGACTCTATGAGCGAATCAATATTTTCCAAGAAAGCGTTGGCGATCTGGAAAATATTTTGGGAGAAATGACCGAACAGCTGCTGGTGCAGCTGTTTGACGCTAACCTTACTGAAGAAGAACAGGAACAAAGAGCCCAACAAACGGTGATGGCGCTTTTGAAAGAGCGCACCTTGCAAGATGAGCTGGAAACAGAAGCTATTAATATGTTGGCTTTCTCAGATCATATTTTACGCTCCATCACCGATAGTCGAGATCAAGGGCGCTGGCTACAACCCGAGGAAGTTCGCGCTTTTGTCGAGGATTGTTTTTCGCGGTATTACCCCGGCACCGTGATTGCTCCAAAATCAGGGCAAGATCATCTCTATGAGATAACGCTCTCTGAAGATGCCAAGGTTGACCTCCAACTATTTCTCAATCAGCATCGCTGTGCAACCCCAACTAAGCTTCATATTTCAAGTACTCCTGTTAGCTGCTTTTTCGACCCTAAAATTGCGGGCACCATGGGTAAGCGCAATGAGTTGCTCGACGCCACCCATCCCCTCATCCTTTGGATTCGCCACCGCTACGAAACGGCAGCGCAGAAACTCCATCCTGTTTCTGCAACTCGGATTGATGACCAAACGATAGGGCTACCCCCTGGTCTCTATGTTTATGCCGCCCACCGCTGGACGTTCACCGGGCTCAAAACCGAGAGCCAAATTGCCTATAAAGTAGCCCGATTTAGCGATGGTGATTTGCTCTCCGATCAAGTCTCGGAAGCGGTGCTAACAGCGATCATGCAGCAGGGCCATCCTAAGTCAAATGCTCAGAACTTTATTGATGATACTGACCGAGTTCTAGCCTTGCACCAGCAGTGCGAGGATGTTCTTGAAGATAACTTTGGCAAAGCCCTTGAGGAGTTCGACGTCGAAAATCAGAATCGCTGCGATGTTCAGGAGCGGAGTGCCCGATCCTTCGCTGAGCGCAAGCAGGGCGAGCTAAAGGAACGTATTCAGCGATTTAGGGAGGCCGGTAAGACTCAAATTATTCCTGCGACAGAGGGGCAGCTTAGAAAGGTGACCCGAGAGCTAGAGGTAAAACTCAAGAGCATTCAGGAAAAACGCGAAGGCAGTACCTTTGAGCAGGTGCAGCTTGCCTCGGGCGTTATTTTTGTAGAAGCTTAGGGCTCAAAAGTTTACAAAGGTGGTGACAATTATTCCTCTAGACAGCCGCCACATCCGCCCTGCCCAAACCAGCGACAAAGCGCCGATTCTCGCCTTTTGCCAGCACACCTGGGACGACGAAGCCGACTACATCCCCGATGTATGGGATGTCTGGTTCGCCGACCCCACCGGCCACATCTTGGTCGCCGATCGCGATGGCCAGCCCGTCGGCATGACCCGCCTCGTGCAACTCTCTGCCACCGAAGGCTGGTGGGAAGCGCTGCGGGTCGATCGCGACTTTCGCCGCCAGGGCATTGGCCACCAGCTCACCCAGTCCACCCTGTCCCTATCCCAGTCCCTAGGCCTCACCGCCCTACGTACCTGCGTCAGCCTTACCAATGCCTCCATGCACCCCTTTATGCAGCACTGGGGCTTCAGCCCCCTGGACGACTTTGCCGTCCACCGTGCCGCTGCCAGCAATGGTGCGCCTACAGCCTTGCGGCTGCTGGGGGAAGATGACTGCGATCGCGCCTGGGCCGCCATTAATAGTTTTGTCGCTGAAGAGCGCGATCGTCTCTTTGTCGCTCGTGGCGCAAAATGGCAATCCATCACCCCTGCCAACCTTGCCCAGCGCCTTGCCCAAGGCTGGGTCTGGGGCTGTTTCGAGGGCGCTATCCTGGTCAGCCTATTCATCCGTAGCTACATGGAAAGCCCTGACGGCACCCTTTGGATCGGCTGGCTAGGTGGTACGGCCTCTGGGCTACAGGTAGCACTCAACGACATGCCCAATCTG
This sequence comes from Nodosilinea sp. LEGE 07298, assembly GCF_015207265.1. GTDB lineage: Bacteria > Cyanobacteriota > Cyanobacteriia > Phormidesmidales > Phormidesmidaceae > Nodosilinea. The sequence goes on from NZ_JADEXE010000132.1 coordinate 13,515, forward strand.
GCCTATCAGCTAGGGTTTAAGGCCGTTGGCGGTTTCTTGCCTCAGCGGGAACCCTTACAACAACTACTCAGCGCCACAGACTACCGATTTGCTGATTCCAGCGTTTATCGACTTTATACCCAGGACTCATAGCGATGCCCAGCAGAAATATCAAATGCGAAGAGGCTAAGCGTGCGATCGCATTTCCCGGCTTCCACAGTGACGACCTGCTTGAAATTGCCCTCACCGATCCCTGCACCCTCAATGAGATGAATCTCCCTAGGGCAGAACAAGATCGCATCAAACGCAAATACCGCACCCTGGCTTTCATGGGCGATGCGCTAATCGACACCATCCTAGCCGACTACCTGTATGGCACTGGCCGAGAATTTGAGCGAGAGGAGTTAGATGACTACCGGAAGGCGATCGCCGATCGCCTCTCTCTCACTGACTTTGCCATTGAGCTGGGTCTACCTGACTTCAGCTCCTCCTGGAATCGCAAGAACCGTAAACCGCCTGAGGAAGAATTCGGCACCTGGGGGGAGATGTTCGAAGCCGTGGTGGGCGTGCTGTTTTTAGACGCCGACAGAGATTTTGACAAAGTGGCGCAGTGGTTGTGCGATCGCTTCCTTCGCGCCGCTGTCGAAGCCTATGAAGATGACGAAGACTACGAACTCGACGATGACGAAGACCCAACGTTAGTCACCTCCGAGGACTACGCTGAGATGATGGGGCTTTCCGAATCCGATGGCGTCTCCTTTACTTGAGCGATCGCGCTAAACCCTCAGTTAAAGGCTAGATAAAGAAAACTAGGGGTTTAGCTCCACCACTGGGAACCTTAAGCACAATGGCAACCGACGGCCTGATCGAGGCTTTCTACCAACACGGCCCTAAAATTTCATGGCAGATACCTGGCTCATCACCCAAAAGCCCTCCTTCATGACCGAATGGATGGGGCTACCGCCCAAAGAAAGCCACCAGGTACTCGAAAAAATCAACCTGCTGCTGCAAGACCCTACCCCCGACGCCAAAGTTAAAAAGCAGCTCAAACATATGGGTGGCAAGCTCCACCGCCTGCGGGCTGGGCGCTACCGCATCTTCTACACCTTCGAGCACCCCTACGTCAGCCTGCTCGCCCTCCGCAAACGCGACGACGACACCTACGACGACGATATCGATGCAGAGTTCTTGGGCGGGCTAGACCCCGACTTAACCGGCGTTAGCCAACCCCAACAGCCCAACTGGGAAAAAATCTTTGCGCCTCAAGCAGCTCCTAAAACCCCTCTGCCAGAACCCATCACCGCCGACCTGCTGAAGCGCCTGCGCATCCCCGAAGTCTGCCACCCCCGCCTACTCCCGATTCAAGACCGCGAGACCCTATTCGATTGCCCCGGCATCCCCGACGACATCATCCTCAAACTCGACGAATACCTGTTTGAGCGCCCCTTAGTGGAAGTGCTTCAACAGCCGGACTTCATCGCCCAAGACACCGCCGACCTATTACGATTCAAAGAAGGCGACCTGCTGGGCTTCTTGCTCAAGCTCAACCCTGAGCAAGAAAAATTTGTTACCTGGGCCGCCAATGCCAAAGGCCCCACCCTGCTCAAAGGTGGCCCCGGCACCGGCAAAAGCACCGTCGCCCTCTACCGCACCCGCGAAATTCTCCACCAGCTCAAAGCTGCCGGGGTCGAGTCTCCCCGTATTCTCTTCACCACCTACACCAATGCCCTGGTCACCTTCAGCCAGCAACTGTTAAAGCAGCTTCTGGGCGATGACCTGCGCCATGTGGAAGTCAAAACTGCCGATAAGAAGATTGGGGCTTTAGTTCGTAGTGCGACTGGAAAACCAAACATTGTCGATGACCGAGATCTGAAGCAAATTCTGGCAAAGGTGATGGATGCTGTGATGGCATCCTTACCTGGCAATCCGCTCCAGCAGAAGGCTCAGAAACTCATCCTGGAGCGGCTAACCCCCGATTACTTGCTTGAAGAAATCGGCAGCATTATCGAGAGTCGGGAGCTAACCACCCTGGAAGAGTACCAGGCCACCTCACGGGCCGGGCGCATGGTGCCCCTGAATCGGGTGCAGCGGCAGGCAATCTGGCATTTACGGGAACACATTAACCAGCACCTCGCCGCCCAGGGGTTAGAAACTTGGGAACAGCTCCACAGCCGAGGCGCAGACCTGCTGCGCACCCTGGAGAACCCACCCGTCTACGATGCCGTGATTGTGGATGAAGCCCAGGATTTACCGCCAAACACCCTGCGCTTTTTGGTGCAGCTCTGTAAAGCCCCCAACCGGCTATTTATCACCGCCGATGCCAACCAGTCCATCTACGGCAGCAGCTTCCGGTGGGGCGATGTTCACAGCGACCTCAAGTTCGTAGGCCGCACCGGCATCCTGCGCACAAACCACCGCACCACCCGCGAAATTGACGAAGCCGCCCACGGCTATCTCCAGGTCGGCCTCCTCGACGACGAACCCATTGAGCGCCAGTACATTAACTACGGCCCACCCCCAGCGGTGCGAGCGGTGGCAGACACCGCCGCAGAAGGGCAGCTCCTGGCCCAGTTTTGCCGTATGGCCGCCAGAGAGTTTCGCCTAGGCATCGACGCCTGCGCCATCCTCACCCCCAGCGAGCGCTCTGGGAAAGACATCGCCGGGCAGCTCAGCTATTTGGGCCTCGAAGCGACCTTCATGGGCAGCAAAGAGCTAGACCTGACCAAGACCGGCGTTAAGGTGCTGACGCTGAAGGCGGCTAAGGGACTGGAATTTCCGATTGTGGCGATCGCTGGTTTCATCGGCAGTCGTTTCCCCTACATACCCAAAGCCACCCCCGAAGAAGCTGCCCAGGAAATTCTCACTCGCGAACGGCGTACTCTGTTTGTGGGCATGACCCGCGCCATGCGGGCTTTACTGGTGGTAGTCCCTGAAAAGAAACCCTCGGTTTTGCTGCAAGGCTTTGACGAATCGCTCTGGAATTTAGGTAAGACGACAGCATGACGGTCATCAAGCTTCCATCTGTGCTTCCTGGCGATCTCGACTTGAAAGCGATTAACCAGCAGTTGCGAGAACGTACGGCTCAGCTCGACTGGAGCGCTGTCATTTCTGCCCCGACAGCAGCGCTGTCGGTTCTACTCGATGGGCTCGATCCGTCGGATGATGCCGAGGCGCTAGGCTTTGAGGGGGCGATCGCCGACACCATCATCCAAGACATCATCGCCTACTTCAACCAGCGTCCAGCGTTGCCTAAGCCCCAAAAGTCTGCTCAAAAAAAGCCTCAGGCCCAGCAGCCAGAAGTTTGGGAACAGTCTGGAGCAGCCCCAGACTCGCCAGAAGTTCCTGATCCAGTGGAAGAAAGCGGTTTCTATACGACCGAAGACGAGGCAGACAATTCCCCTGAAGACAAGGTCAGTCAGGATGACGATCGCGTGCTCAAAACCGCAACGTCCTTTGAGATTCGCCAGCAGCTAGAGGAGCGCATTCTCAAGGATTTACTCGGCCCGGCTGGAGGCGAGTACGAGGAAATTGACGAAGGGCGGGTGAGCGATCGCTACTTGGTCGGTCTAGTTGCCCCCCTCCACCGCCGCAAACGCCAGGATGCCGCCACCACTGCCACTGACTCAGCCCAAGATCTCACAGGACGCCCTGGCACCGTCGATGAAGGCCCCGAGCAGCGGGATGGCCTCCCCATTGCCGGTAACGACACCGCAGAAGATGGCAGCACCGAAGCCGGTAATGCTGTGGCTGAGAGCATGTTCCCCTCGTCCCTGGGCCTGACCTTCTGTGTCAGTGGGGAGGCGAAGACCATTCAGGTGACAGCCGGGTGGGGACAGTACGAGCGCGATCGCAGTCAGACCCTCACCACCGAAGCGGGCAATGCCAAAACGGTCTGGAAGCGCATCCCCATTCGTAGTCAGTCTCAGCCCATTCCTCTCCAGCCTGGCCCCTTAGAAGACTGGCAAATCCACCCCGACTATGGTGTGTTTGTCCGGGGGCAGATCCGACGGCAAGACAACGACTGGATTGTCAGTCTGTTTTTAGTCAACGGTCAGACTGAATACGAAACTAACCCTGACCAAAGCTGGCTGTTTCAGCCTGAGCTAAAGGTCAAGTCTGGAGATGCCAGCGACCCCGAAATTTTTATCAAACGCGCCCCTGTTCGCCACGCCGATCACAAGCTCGACCCCCTCTTCTACGCCGAAGAGCAGGACATGAAGATGCTCTACCGCAAGCAGGTGGAGTTTGCCGTGGGCCACGGGGTGGGTGTCCACGCCACCGTTGCCGATCAGACACCCATGCGGGCGATCGCTCTAGAAACCCGCGTCGTTCCGGCCTACGAGGTGCCTAAGAC
>NZ_JADEXE010000575.1 GCF_015207265.1 Nodosilinea sp. LEGE 07298
GGAGCTAGGGCGAAAGACCCGTTGTACTTGGACTAAAGAATATCGAGGGTTTTGCCCATGAGCTTGCGGAATTCCAGCATGGCGGTGTAGGTGGGCAGCACAAACACCGTGTCGCCCGAGCGGGCTTTTTCAAAGGATAGATCAAGGGCCTGGCGGATCGATTCTGCGGTGGGGATAGGACCAGGGGGAGCGTCGAGGGCGTACTTGAGCCGCACAGCCATATCCTTAGCGCGAATGCCGGTGCAGAGAATCCAGTCGATGTTGGCCTGGTTGAGCCGCTCTAGCTCGCTATCCCACAGCCAGGAGACGTCTTTGCCATCGGCGGTGTTGTCGTTAATGGCCAAAATCAGCTTGAGGTTGGAAATATTGCGCAGCAGCTCCAGGCTGAGGCTAAAGCTCGCCGGATTTTTGACCAGCAGCAGGCGATAGTTGACCTGTTTGCTGCCCTGCTGCTGCACCAAAATTTCGCCTCGACCGAAGGCGGGTTTGAAGGTTTTGAGCCCGGTGACAGCGGTATCGCCATCGACCCCGAGCAGGTTGGCGATCGCGATCGCCGTCAGGGCGTTGTAGACATGAAAAAACCCCGGCGAGACAGTCCTAGCCTGGGGAATCTGCACGGCACCACCATTCATCTGGCCCTGGATGGCAAAGTCGGTGGTCAGATCTTCATTGATGTGAATTTGGGTCGCTTCTAGGCCCTGGCCGTTGACATCGCGCGGGTTGAGCTTGCCCTCGTAGGGTAAAAACCGGGCGTACTCGGGGGCCAGCGATACGAAATACGTGGCGTTGCTCAACCCTTGGGTCAGCCGAGCGGTGCGAGGATCGTCGCCGTTGACGACGACGGCAGCGGTGGGGCACTGGGCAATGCCGTCGCGAATCAGCTTTTCGGTGCGATCGACCTCGCCGTAGGCGTCGAGCTGGTCGCGGTAGAGGTTGGTAACGGCAATAATGCTGGGCTGAAGCAATGTAGCGATTCGAGGTAGGGTAGCTTCTTCTACCTCCAGCACGGCGTGGGTAAAATCGAGGCGACCCAGGGCGTTGCTCTGCTTCAGCAGTTCCGACAAAATGCCCTGGCTGAGATTGGCCCCGGCCTTATTGCGCAACACCTTAACCCCTGGTACCTGGCTGATCATGGCGCTGAGCATCGTCTGGCTGGTGGTTTTGCCGTTGGTGCCGGTAATCGCTACCACAATGGGGATTTGGCTCACCAGCGCTTCTAGCACAAAGGGAAAGTAGCGCCCGACTAAGTAGCCCGGCAGGGCGGTGCCCGACCCCCGACCCGAGGCTCGCAGGGCCAGGGTAAGCAGTTTGGCAAAGGCAACAATAGGAAGCAGCAGCAGTTGGTTCATGGCCAGGGCGGCAGGGGATGAGGGAAAGGGTAGCAGAAGTG
>NZ_JADEXE010000133.1 GCF_015207265.1 Nodosilinea sp. LEGE 07298
TTTCTACAGCATGGCCAGTCGCGACTTCAGAATGGCCGCCTGGGCCTCAGCCTCGGCAAGGGAATTGCGTGCGCCCTGCACTACCTCGGCGGGGGCTTTATCCACAAAGCCGGTGTTGCTTAGCCGTCCCGAGAGCGACTTGATTTCTGCCTCGACCTTGCCCAGGTCTTTCTCGACTTTGGCTCTTAGCGCCTCTACATCGACGATGCCGGTCAGGGGAATCAGTACCTGCACCGTGCCTGTGACCCCAGCAAAGAGTTTTTGGGGTGGTTCGGCTGGGGCTTCAGCAGGGGCGATCGCGCTGCTGTCACTGCCGGTTTGAGGCACCGTAGACTCAGGAACGGGCCGGGGCCGGGGCGTAGATGGCGGTTTAGGGGAGGCTGAACCAGAGCCCAGCACCTTGCGCTGCCAGGTTTGATAGGTTTGGTTGAGCTGCTCGCGATCGCCCTTGGTGAGCAAATTTTGCCGCACAAAGTTGAACGCGACCCAAAGGCCGACCAGCTCCATCAGCGTGCCAAACAGTGGCGTGCTGTCGACTGCCGTCACCAAAGCCCCGGCAAACTTCAGCCCCACCAGCCCCACAAAAATCCACAGCAGGGTAAAAGCCGGACGGCGAATAGTGGCAAAGAACGATCCGGCATAGTGCAGAGGTTCTTCGAACAGGGGCAGCATGGTGTGCCAAAAGTCTTGCACCTCGGCCACCACGGGGTTGTCGCTGAGCTTTGCCAACGGGTTGAGTTCTGCCCCCGTTTCGCCCCCTGCTTCGACAGCGTGAGCGGTGGAAACAGGCTGCTTGCCACCGAGAATAACCAGGGTGTCGATTTTGCCCAGGTCTTTGATGTAGTCGGCGGTTTCGTGCAAAATGTGACGCTCGTCAGCGCTCTCACTTTCTAGAATGGTCTCGATTCGCAGACTGGGTTTAATACCCGCCTCAGCTCTTAGATTGCGCACGGTGCGCACGGTGTTAAACACCAGGGTAAACTGCTGCTCCAGATCGTCATCCATCAGGTCGTCAAAGGCGGTGGGGTAGGGCTGCACGGCGAGAAACTGGTCATCGCCCACCTGGTTGAGCGTGTGCCACAGCTCCTCGGTAATGTGAGGCATAAACGGATGCAGCAGCTTGAGAATGCCGTCGAGCACGAAGGCCAGAGTTTGCTGAGCGGCGGTGAACTTCGCCGATCCCTCTCCCTGGAGGCGAGGCTTGACCAGCTCAATGTACCAGTCGCAGAAATCGCCCCAGACAAACTCGTAGAGATCCTTGGCGGCTTCGCCCATGCCGTACTGGTCGAGGTTGTCGCGTACGCTCTGCACTACCCGGTTAAAGCGAGACAAAATCCAGCGATCGGCCAGCTCAAGACTGGCCAGATCGGGTGCGCCCAGACTGGCGGGAGACTGCCCGCCCAGGTTCATCATCACAAAGCGGGAGGCGTTCCACAGCTTGTTGGTGAAGTTGCGGCTGGCTTCTACCGAAGCCGACTCGTCGGTGTTGCGATCGTACTCCAGGCGAATGTCCTGCCCGGCTCCGGTGACTTCGCGAATCAGGGTGTAGCGCAGGGCGTCGGTGCCGTACTTGTTGATCAGCACCAGCGGGTCGATGCCGTTGTTGGCCGACTTCGACATTTTTTTGTTGTTTTCATCGCGCACCAGGCCGTGAATGTAGACGGTCTCGAAGGGCATGGTGTCGGTAAAGTGCCCGGCCATCAGGGTCATGCGGGCCACCCAGAAGAAAATAATGTCGAAGCCGGTGACCAGGGTGGTGGTGGGGTAGTAAGTCTGGAGGTCTTTGGCCGATTCATCGGGCCAGCCCATGGTTGAGAAGGGCCACAGGCCGGAGGAAAACCAGGTGTCGAGCACGTCGGGGTCGCGGGTCAGGGTCACCCATTCCCCAAAGCGCTCAGTGGCCTTGGCTTTGGCTTCCTCTTCCGTAGCGGCTACCACGAAGGGGGTGTTGTCGGTAATTTCACCGCCGGTTTCGCTCACGGCATACCAGGCGGGAATTTGGTGGCCCCACCACAGCTGGCGCGAGATGCACCAGTCTTTGAGGTTAACCAACCAGTCGCGGTACACCTTCGTCCAGCGCTCGGGCACAAACTTGGGCTCTTGGCGGTTGTCGAGATAGTCGAGCGCGTTGTCTGCCAAAGGCCGAATTTTGACGAACCACTGGGTGGAGAGTAGTGGCTCAATGGGCACTTTGCCGCGATCGCTGTAGGGCACCGTGTGGTGGTAGTCCTCGATTCGGACCAAAAAGCCTTCGTTATCGAGCTGACGCACCACCGCACTGCGGGCCTCGAATCGATCTAGCCCCTGAAAATGGGCGGTGTTTTCGTTCATGGTGCCGTCTTTGTTCATGACGGTAATCATGGGCAGGTTGTGGCGCTGGCCCATGGCAAAGTCGTTGAGGTCGTGGGCGGGGGTGACCTTGACACAGCCGGTGCCAAAGTCTGCGTCCACATACTCATCGGCAATCACCGGAATTTCGCGGTTGACGAGCGGCAGCGTTAGAGTTTTGCCAACCATGTCGCGGTAGCGATCGTCGTTGGGGTTGACCGCCACCGCCGTGTCGCCCAGCATGGTTTCGGGGCGGGTGGTGGCCACTTCCAAATAGCCTGAGCCATCGGTAAAGGGGTAGCGGAAGTGCCACAGGTGGCCATCGACCTCGCGCTGGTCAACCTCCAGGTCAGACACCGCCGATTGGCTGGCGGGGCACCAGTTGACCATGTAGTTGCCCCGGTAGATCAGCCCCTCGTCGTAGAGCTGGGTGAAAGCGGTCAGCACCGCCGTATTGAGCCCCTCATCCATGGTGAAGCGCTCGCGCGACCAGTCGACCGAGACGCCCAGCTTGCGCAGCTGGTTGACGATAGTGCCGCCCGACTCGGCCTTCCATTCCCAGGCGCGATCCAGGTAGCGATCGCGCCCCAAATCCTCCTTACTGGTACCCTCTGCCTGCATTTGTCGATCTAATATGGTCGCCACCGCGATGCTGGCATGGTCGGTACCGGGCAGCCACAGGGTGTTGCGTCCCGCCATCCGCTGGTAGCGCACCAGGGTATCGATCAGCGCGTTCTCAAAGGCGTGGCCCATGTGCAGGCTGCCGGTCACGTTCGGCGGCGGAATCACCACGCAGAAGGGCTGGCCGGGGTGGTCGGGGTCGGCCTTAAAGACCTGGTTTGCTTCCCACTGGGTTTGCCACTTCGTCTCGGTCTGAGTGGGGTCATACTGGGCAGAAAGCGTGGGAATGGAGGCCGTCATCGCAAAACCTGGAGCGTGGAACCGTGCTAACAGACAGTGTACCTATCGATTCTGCCATTTTAATAGGGGTTGCCCGGTCCCTTGCGATCGCCTCGAAAATCCTGCTCAATGGCTTTAACCTGCCCGCTAGGGATTCAGCAGAGCCAGCGCCCCCTGTAACTGCTCTTTGACCGAAGCCGCCGATCGCGCCAGCGCCTCCTGTTCAGCGGTTGTTAGCGACAGTTCGAAGATTTCTTCAATGCCCCCCTGGCCCAAACGACAGGGCACCCCTAGATACAGATCGTTGAGCCCGTACTGGCCGGTCAGGTGGGCGGCCAGAGGCAAAATACGTCGCTGGTGCCGCAGCATCGCTTCCACCATCACGCAGGCGGACGAGGCCGGGGCATAGTAGGCACCGCCCTGCTTGAGCAGCTGCACAATTTCGGCACCGCCGTTGCGAGTGCGATCGATCAGCGCAGTCAGGCGATCGCTGCTCAGCAACTCGCTGACCGGAATGCCGCTGACGGTGGTGTAGCGGGGCAGAGGCACCATCAAGTCGCCGTGGCCGCCCAGCACCATCGCCGACACATCTTGAGGGGGCACCCCCAACTCCCAGGCAATAAAGCGCTGAAACCGGGCTGAGTCGAGCACCCCGGCCATGCCCATCACCCGCTGGGAAGGCAGTCCGCTGGCCTTCCAGGCCAGGTAAGTCATCACGTCGAGGGGGTTGGTGACCACAATAATGCTGGCCTGAGGCGACACCGCCAGCGCCTGACGCACCGTTTCTACCACAATTTTGCCGTTGACCTGGGTGAGGTCGTCGCGGGTCATGCCGGGGCGGCGGGGTAGCCCAGCGGTAATCACCACAATGTCGGAGTTGGCGGTGTCCTGGTAGTCGTTGGTGCCGACGATGGTGCGGTTGTGGCCCTCGCTACCCGCTGCCTGGGCCAAATCTAGCGCCACTCCCTGGGGCCGCCCCGCCACAATATCGATCAACACTACGTCGGCCAGGTTGTGCTCCAGCAGGCGCTGGGCCAGGGTACTGCCCACGTTGCCAGCCCCCACGACCGTAACCTGGCCCATGTTGACCTGACTAGACGAGCGAGCAGACGAAGCAGAGTAGGCGGTCATAGCGTTAAAGAGGTTAGGAGTAGAAAAATGGCAGCGATCGCAGAGCCCTAGCCGTTTAGACAGCCTGTTTAGCCGAGCACGCCCATATTCTGGTCGATGACAGCCCCTTTAGAACTCTATTGTTGTGATTTAGATCATGCCCAAATGTGACCATTAGCACGACACTTTTGTGATTGCCCAGACCTTTTTTGAAAGCTTACTGACACTTCACAATTTGAGCATGAGCGACTTCCGAGAAATAGGGGATGCTTAGACATAGCCCCAGAAAACTGTTCCTGAAATCGTTCCTGAAGTCGGTTCTGCCATGAAAAATATCACCTCCATAAATTGCCCCCTGATGGTGGAGGGGTTAGTTCCTGTAGACGCCATTCCACCTGAACATGACAGCAGTGCCCTAGTTGCCGATATCGCCGTATCACCCGAGTGCAATATTCGTCTCTTTAATGCTGGAGACACCATTTTTACAGAGGGTAGCTCTGCCGACCGGGCATACATTATTGAGTCGGGCTACGTCGAAATATTTGTGGGGTCTGGGGAAGACTCGCTTCAGCTCAACGTGCTAGGGCCAGGCGATATTTTTGGTGAAATGGGCATTATCGATGCCTCGCCGCGATCGGCCTCAGCTAAAGCCATTTGCCCCTGCCGCTGCATTGTGGTCTCTGCTGCCCAGGTGGCCGAGCGCATAGAATCATCATCGCCCATGGTGCGGCTCTTCATTTCTATGTCACTGCACCGCAACCGGGCCTACAACGCCTACCTCAAAACCCTATCTACCCCTCAGGTAAGCTTACCCAGCCCTGCTGTTTCCGAAAAAGCCTATGCTAAAAATCAGCAGTATCAGCAAATTTTAGACGACATCAAACTGGAGTCTGATCTGCAAAACGCGGTGCGCAACGACGAGCTTTTTTTGGTGTATCAGCCGCTTCTAGACCTAAATAACCAAAGGATTATAGGGTTTGAATCCCTGCTGCGGTGGCAGTGCCCCCAGCGAGGTTTGGTAGCGCCCCAGCAGTTTATTGCGCTGGCGGAAGAAACATCGCTAATTTTGCCCATGGGCGACTGGATATTAGAGCATGCCTGCGCTGACTTGCAGCGTTTTCAAGCCCAGCTCGATTGCATTGGTCAGAGCAACACCGACTTTTTTATTAGCATCAATATTTCGGTGAAGCAGTTTCAGCAGCCCAACTTTTTTGATCGGCTGATGGCCTGCACCCAGCGCCATCAGGTAAACGCCCAGCAAATTAAGCTGGAGGTTACCGAGCGCATCTTTTTAGATGAAATAGAAGCGATTGATTCGATTAGCAAGTGCCGCGCCGCCGGGTTTGAGGTTTCGCTCGACGATTTTGGTACCGGCTACTCTAGCCTCAACTACCTGGAGCGTTGCGAGATCGACTGCCTCAAGATTGACAGGTCGTTTATTCAAAAGCTGTGCAGCAGCGATCGCGCCAAAATTTTAGTCGGCGCGATCATCGATATCGCTCGCCAGCTGGGCCTACCCACCGTAGCTGAAGGGATTGAGACCCCGGCCCAAATGGCAGCTCTGCGAGCTATGGGCTGCGACATTGGCCAAGGGTTTTTGTTTAGCCAGCCGCTACCGCTAACTGAGGCGCTAGGGCTGGTAGGCCAGCCCCTAGCGATCGCCCCTATCAACCCCGCCTAGAGCGACCAGCAGCGATCGCCACCTGACGGGTCGGCAGCAGCCCCCGCTGGGCCAGGTAGTCTTGCAGCTGCCGGGGTTTCATCTTGCACAGGTCTTTGGCCAGTTCTTGCACCTGGAGTCGCCCGTTACTCCCCGCCAAACAACCGCGCAAAATCCCCAAAATCTGCGGTTCTGCCACCAGCACCAGGGTATTGAGTTCGTACGCTGTCGCTAAAGATTCCATCTGCGCCCCAATCGCTTGGGCAAAGCGGCGCTCAAATTCCACCAAATGATTGCCCCGGTGGTCATCGTAGCTGTGACCCCGGCTGCCGCTGCCTCGGTTGCGGCCCGTTTTGGTGTTGGCCCAGAGGTCTTGGCCCGCCATCTCTACCGCTGGGTTGAGGAGTTCGCAACGTTCGGTCAGGTCAGGACCAGACTCTAACTCTGGGGCGTCCAGGGGTTCTAAGGTTAAAAACCGAGCTTTGGCACCATCCACTACGGCTACGAGGAAACGAGTCATAGGATCTCCGTTGCTATTGGGTTTCGTGGCGATCCTAACAACTCAATAGGGGGCTATGGGGAGCATGTATAAAGGTTAATTTCTATTCAAGAAGAGTTAAAAAAATCGTGCGTACGGAGGCACTGTCTGTTTCCGTCAATGCTGTTTGGCGTTGATTTGAATAGCGTTTTATTACAACACCTAAACAATGTGAGGGGTTCATGGCGTTTAGATCAAGCGGAGATGGTGGGCCATTGAAGCGGTAATGCGATCGCTAATTTTACTGAAGTACGCAAGTGGAGCACGCCACAGCCCACCAGGCGCATCAACGAGGTTATGCACGTGCTTACCCACTACGTGTTGGCAGAATAGAGCTAACAATCAGCTTGCTAACGCTAGTTCGTAATGCAGCGCTAGCAACTCGTCCGATTTTAAAATCGCTACGGCGTATTCACGTCCCTCTAAATCAGCGAATTCAACCAAGTAGCTGGGCTGATCGCCAGCATAGACTTCTAGCACAGTGCCGACTTGCCCAACCGGTAGGTGCTGAATAGATTGATACTCAGACTCAACCAAAGTCAGGCGATCGCGGGCGATCGGCTTCAAGTTTGCAACCGTATCAAGGCTAGTCAGGGCTGGCATAAGACTTATTTAATAAAGGCTGACACTAAACGAGGGTTAGATTGATCAACGCGAATTTCCCAAAGGGTTCGTAGCACAACAGAGCCTTGATTACCTATTGCCCAATCTACTTTATATAGCTGGCCAAACGCGGTGTTGTCCTGCTGAACGACTTCTCCTTCAGTTGCCGCTTGAGCAATAAGCTGTCGCAGTTCATCGGCGTTACCAACTGTGATGCCTAACGCTGATGCAAAGACTCTAGCTTTGTGCTTACCCGATGAATGATTTGGATTCAGACAGTAATTCGTTAGCTTATCTATGGAGATAACCGCATAAGCTCCATTTGGCAACTTCATGCGCCTATCCTTAAAAACCAAATTGGCTTTGCCACACCAAACCTACAGCAGCATCGCAGCCCGCTCGGCCAGGCTCGATCGCTCCCCTTTGGCCAGGCTGATATGCCCCGCCAGAGCTTCGCCTTTAAAGCGCTCGACCACGTAGGTGAGCCCGTTGCTTGACGCATCAACGTAGGGGTTATCGATTTGCTCGGGGTCGCCCGTGAGAATAATTTTGGTGCCTTCCCCAGCGCGGGTGAGGATAGTTTTGACCTCGTGGGGAGTGAGGTTTTGAGCTTCATCTACAACGAGGAACTGCTTGGGAATCGATCGCCCCCGAATGTAGGTCAAAGGCTCGATCTGCAATAGCCCCTGCTCAATCATCTCTTCGTGGCCGCGTCGCCAGTGTTCGGGCCGACCACGCATATCCTGGGTGCCAAAGATCAGGTCAAAGTTGTCGTAGAGGGGCTGCATCCAGGGGTTGAGCTTGTCGCGAATATCGCCGGGCAGGTAGCCAATGTCGCGGCCCAAGGGCACGATTGGGCGAGCGATCAACAGGCGCGAGTAGAGGCGTTCGTCGGCGACTTTCTGCACCCCGGCGGCGATCGCCAGCAGGGTCTTGCCCGTGCCCGCCTTACCCACCAGCGTCACCATCGAAATCGAGTCTTGCAGCAGCAGCTCAAAAGCAAAGCGCTGCTCGCGGTTGCGGGGCTGCACCCGCGACACCCCGGCATGGGGCAGCTTACCCAGGGGTACCAGTTTGCCACTGCTGCCCTGTACCAGGGCCAGAGCGGTGTGGGTGGGGTTGGTCTCGTCTACCAGGGTAATGGCCTGGTTGGGGTACAGCGGTACATCCAGCTTGAGGTGGCCGTCACCAAAGAGCTGGCTAATCGCCTCGGCGGAGGTCATGACCTCCAGGGTGCCAGTGTAGAGATCGTCAATATCGATCTTGTCGGTTTCGTAGTCTTCCGCCACCAGGCCCACGGCATCGGCCTTAATGCGCAGGTTGGTGTCTTTGCTGACCAGCACTACGGGCCTGTCGTGGTGGTGCTTGTACTCCATCGCCACGGCCAAAATGGCGTTATCGCCCTGGTCGCCCTCTAGCTCAGCGGGCAGCTGCCGCAGGGTATCGCGGTGGCACAGAGCTACTTTCAGGGTGCCGCCCTTTTCTAGCTCAATGCCCTGCACCAGTGAGCCCCGCTGGCGCAGTTCATCCAGCCTGCGCGATACGTAGCGAGCATTGCGGCCCGTGTCGGCAGTGCCCTTTTTAAAGCGATCGAGTTCTTCAATAATGGTGATGGGCAACACCACGTCGTTGTCCTCAAACCTGAACATTGCCATCGGATCGTGAAGCAATACGTTGGTATCGAGGACGAATACTTTTTTCATAGAATAGAGAACACAGGGGACACGTACACCCAGCCCATGCAAATAGTGACTGCGCCCGCTGAGCGGGTTTGCTGCCTAGGGCGGGCTATTTTCAGGAACAGAGGGTAAATGCCAATTCCTGCCAAGACACCACTTCTGTGGGCTTTCAAGGCAATACCACAACCACAATCCTAGAGTGGCTGTTTAGACACTGTAACGGATTTCTTCCCGATTCCTGAAAGTAGCTGCTAGCCCAGGGCTGCCCGTCCTCGTTTACTATGGCCTATGAGTCGTTCCTACTGAGCCTTTCCCGTCACCCCCGGAGCCCCCATGCGTCTATCCCAAATGCTGTTTGTCACCCTGCGGGAAGAGCCAGCCGAGGCTGAGATTCCTAGCCACAAGCTGCTGCTGCGGGCAGGCTACATGCGTCGCGTTGCCAGCGGGGTCTATGCCTATTTGCCCCTGCTCTGGCGGGTGCTGAACAAAATTTCAGATATTGTGCGCGACGAAATGAACGCTACCGGCGCGCAGGAGTGCCTGCTGCCCCAGCTGCAGCCCGCCGAGCTGTGGCGCGAGTCGGGTCGGTGGGATACCTACACCAAGGCCGAGGGCATTATGTTCTCCTTGATCGATCGCCGTCAGCAGGAGGTCGGCCTTGGCCCCACCCACGAGGAGGTGATCACGGCGATCGCCCGCGACATGATTCGATCCTACCGGCAGCTGCCGCTACACCTTTACCAGATTCAGACTAAGTTCCGCGATGAGATTAGGCCTCGCTTTGGCCTCATGCGCGGGCGCGAGTTCATTATGAAAGACGGCTACTCATTCCACACCGATGAGAGCAGCCTGAAAGCCACCTACCAGGAGATGTACACCGCCTACAGCAACATTCTGCGCCGCTGTGGTCTGGAGTTTCGGGCAGTGGATGCAGACTCGGGGGCGATCGGCGGGTCGGGCTCGACTGAGTTTATGGTGCTGGCCGAGGCGGGCGAAGACGAGGTGCTCTACACCGAAGACGGCAAGTACGCCGCCAACGTGGAGAAGGCTGTGTCGCGCCCGATAGATGCCGAGCCTTCGACCTTTACGAAATTTGAAAAACTGGAGACCCCCAACACTCCCACAATCGAGTCGCTGGCTAAGTTTCTCAAGTGCTCGCCCACCCAGATTGTCAAGAACGTGCTGTACCAGGCGGTGTTTGATAACGGTCGGGTGGTGCTGGTGATCGTCAGCATTCGCGGCGACCAGGATGTCAACGAGGTGAAGCTCACCAATGAGCTGAGTAAGCTAGCCGCCGACTATGGCGCTGCCGCCGTGCTGTCGCTGGGAGTGCCCGACGAAGAGGCCCAGCGACAGTGGGCCGCTAAGCCCCTGCCTCTGGGCTATATGGCCTCTGACCTCGGCGATGACTATATTAAGGGCGGCAAAGATATCGAACCTAAATTTCTGCGCTTGGTCGATCGCACCGCCACCGACCTCAAAAACTTCGTCACCGGCTCCAACGAGTTGGGCTACCACACCGTGGGCGGCAACTGGGGCAAAGACTTTACTCTGCCCAAAACTGTGGTAGATGTGCGCAAGGCGGCGGCAGGCGATCGCGCCCTGCACGACCCCAGCCAAACCCTGCAAACCGCGCGCGGTATCGAGATCGGCCACATCTTTCAGCTCGGCACCAAATATTCGCAAGCGCTGGGGGCCACTTACACCAGCGAAACCGGGGCCGAGCAACCCCTGGTAATGGGCTGCTACGGGGTCGGCGTATCGCGGTTGGCTCAGGCGGCGGTAGAGCAGTCCTACGACAAAAATGGCATTGTCTGGCCGGTGGCGATCGCCCCCTACCAGGCAATCGTGGTGATTCCCAATATGGGTGATGATTTACAGGTCGAAGCCGCCAAAGCCATTTACAAAGAGCTACTGTCAGTGGGGGTCGAGGCGCTGCTCGACGATCGCGACGAGCGGGCCGGGGTCAAGTTCAAAGACGCCGACCTGATCGGCATTCCCTACCGCATTGTCACTGGGCGCGCTCTGGGCGATGGCAAGGTCGAGGTGGTCGAGCGGGCCACCGGCATCGTTCAAGAAGTGGCCCTAGCCGAGGTGGTCGCCCTGGTCAAGGGCTGGATTGACGAAGAACTGCTGGCCAGCCGCTAGCCACTCTCACCCCCACGCTAAGGACGGGCCATGGAACTAATCACCATTATTCTCTCGACCCTGCTGGGGGTAGTGGCCTCTGGGGGTGTCGTGGTCGATACCCTGGCCGAGGCGGCCCTGCGTGACCAACTGGCTGGGGCCGAAACCCTGCAGGTGCGCATCGACAATGTGCCCAACTACCAGCTAGCAGGCGGTCGCATCGACCACACCCGCATTGCCGCCCGAGGAGTAGAAACCCGTCAGCTGCCCGGTCTACGCATTGACTCAATTGATTTAGAAACCGATGCCGTGGATGTCGATCTAGGTCGCCTGCGGCAGGGCGAGCTGGTGCTGGATGAACCTGCCCAGGCGGCCCTGCGCCTGCGTCTCAAAGACGACGATTTAAATGCCTTCTTTCAGTCACCGCTGGTGCAGGGCTGGCTCGATACGCTGCAGTTTAGCCTACCGGGAGCAGCGGGCGATCGCGAGCAAAATCGCTACGGCCTGGTCAACCCCTCGCTGGAGTTTCTAGAGGGCGATCGCTTTCGCGTTGTGGTCGACCTCCAAGACCGAGTCACCGAAGAAAACATTGCTATTAGCATCGACCTGGGGTTGGCCATTCTCAATGGCCATCGGTTTGCCTTAGTTGACCCCACCATTACCGTAGACGGTGAAGAAACCCCACCCCAGCTGCTCGAATCCTTTGTGCAGGGGGCTCAAGAACGTCTCACCCTGAGGCGGCTAGAGACCTTAGGTGTGGTAGCCCGCGTGCTCAACTTTAAAGTCCGTGACAATGAGCTAGATATTGCCATCTTTGCCAGAATAGATCCAACCTCCCCGTTCTTAACTCGGCAGCCAGCTCAAGAAGCTGTCCCTCCACTCCCCTAAGCTAGCTTGGGGTGACCTAGGCTAAGAATGTGACTCCCGTTTGGTAACTCACCATGCACTACAGAAATAAGCTACGGCAAATTCCCCTCGGCATTCTGGCCGGGTTGACGACCTTAGTGCTGGCATCGGGCGGGTCCGTGGCCTGGTTTACCTGGCGCGCCCTCAACCCAACTCCCCCGGTAGCCGAGTTTCCAAGTATCGACATCGAAACCGACCCTATGCTGGCGCTGCCAGAGGTTTCGGCCCCGGTCACAACTCCCAATGTTGACGAAACGGCTCCCAAAGACCCTGTGATCCAGCCAGCTCCGGCTGAAGTTACCGGCCAGGTCTACTGGCTAAAAGACGAAGGTACAGGCTTTGCACTGGTACCCCAGCCTATTACCGTCGCAGCCGATGCCTCGCCCTCAGAGCAGATCACCGCCGCATTTAGCGATCTGCTTTCAAAGGCGGGCGACCCTAGCCAGCAGGCGTTTAGCACCATTCCTGAGCAAACCCAGCTGCTCGACGCCTCCGTTGAAGCCGACGGCGTCCACGTCGATTTGTCTAGCGACTTTCAAACCGGTGGCGGCAGCGCCGCGATGATGGGCCGACTGGGTCAGGTAATCTACACCGCCACTGCCTTTAATCCCGATGCTCCCGTATGGATTTCGGTCGATGGCAAGCCGCTGACGCTGCTGGGCGGTGAGGGGCTTGAAGTCAGCCAGCCCATGACCCGCAGCGACTTTGACGAAAACTTTGCGCTATAGCACGGTGAAAGTAAAGGCATTTAGTCTCGTCTCTGCTTGGTCTCTTGCGATATCTAAGGTCGTTAGCTGAGCGGAGTCGAAGCCAGGGCGATCAACTTTAGCGGAACGGTCTACAATGAGTACCCATGTTCCACCCCTTAGAGCGCCCTATGGATCTGTTCGCTACGGCCCTGCCCTCCTGCCGCCTCGGCAAAGTGGTCAAGTCTAACTCCCACTGCGACTATGTCGTGCAGGTAGACGATGCCCAAGATGTTTGCTCGCCGCCATCACCCGAAGAATGCGGCTTTGGCCAGTTTGTCAGTTTTGATGGCGATCGCCACTGGGCCGTAGGCTTGGTCTACAACTCGCAGCTGTTCAATCCGCTATTTTTCAATAGCGGGCCACGGCTCTCTAGCGAACCCGACCCGCTCTTTACCCCCGACCTCGTGCAGGAAACGCGTACCCTGCTGGGGATAGTGCTGGTGGGCACGCTAGAAGGTGAAGGCAACCAGCGCTATGGCAAACACGGCATTCCTCGGGTGGTGGTGCCTGCCAACACGCCCGTGTACTGCCTGCCGCCAGAGCAGGTGCACAGCTTTCACTGCAATCAGGATGGGCAGACGCAGTTTAGCTACTACAGCCATTTACTCAGATCGGGGGGCATGTTTGCGGCCCAGTTGGCCCAGCAGGTGCTGACCGAATTGGTGGACAGCGGGTTATTTACCGGAGCTGACCAAAAGGCACTGATGGTGCTGGGTAAAGAGCTAAGCTGGAAAAATACTCTGGGAGCGATTCGGTAAAAAAGGGAGAGGGGATGCGATCGCGCGATCGCATCCCCTCTCCTTTGGTTCTCTATAACGGGTTGCTACAGCGATTAATCTAGACGGCCAGACCAGCGGCAATCTCAGCCTGCAAACCGCTGATCATGCCGGTCGCTTCTAGCTGCGGTAGCAGCAGGTTGGCACTCTCGGGTAGAGCAATGCCCAGAGACGCCAGGGTATCCACCCCTAGGGAGGGAGACTCTAAGGTATTCGTTAGGCCGCCCAAGTCGTTGAGAATGTCCTGAGCGCTGGGGATGCTGGCGGCGATCGCCTCAAGCGCCCGCCCAGCCGGATTGGTCAAGTAATCTTCAGGCATTTGATCTGGCGTGCCATCTCCAGGCCCTACCAGCGGGTTAGACAGAGCCACAAACCCCAGCAGGTCGCGGTTGCTGCCGTCGCCAATGGTGCCCAGGCTAGTGGCGGCCCCGGTATGCAAATCGATGGAGTACAGCATGCCGTCAGAGGCCGCAAAGGCCGAGTTCTCGCCCTCGGGGGTGGAGAAAATATCAAACCCGCCCACAATGCCAAAATCAACCCCCAGCTCGCCAATGGTGATCAGACCGCCGTCGTTGGGGGGGTTTTGCAGCACCAGCTTGTTGAGCAGGGCGTCAATGTTGTAAAGCGAGGTCTCAGTCGCCCCAGCAAAGGCGTTGATATAGGCCGAGGCGGTGATATTGGGGTTGACGCCAGCGTTGGGGTCGCCTTCGACAAAGGCCAGGGTACCATCTTCAATCACCTCGCCAGTGTCGACATTGATGCGGAAGTTTTGGTCGTTGTCGCCCACCAGGCGCAGGCGATCGGGCACGGGGTTAAAGTCAAAGCCCGACACCACACCGCCGCCAAAGGGTACCGACAGGTGGCCTCGCCGCTGGTGGGGTCAATGGTGTAGACGTTGTTGGCGGTAGTGAGCCCGTAGAGCCGACCGTCGGCGGGGCGGGTATCAATGCCCAGCAGCGTACCCTCAAGGCCGGTGATCGGGGTAGCGATAGCCTGGCTCAGGTCCTGGGAATTAAACGAAATCAGCGAGTTGTTTTCAGTCAGAGCAATAAGACGTTGCATGGGTGTCCTCATTTACAGATGCAGGCTCAAACGTTAAAAGGGCTTTCAATTGCCTGGAATGGGTACCTCGAACGATCTCGCGGTGTCTTGGTAAACTCCCCAACGGAACCGGTTAGCTTTGGCCGCGCAGCACGAAGTAGACCGAACCCAGAAGGGTTCAGTTCACTCACGGGCAACCGAGGCAGAAGTCTGAGCCGAGGGGCTTTTTGAGCTGTAGGTCGGCTGCGCAGGGGTATGGCCCCGCTGGGGGAGCTGGTGTCAAACAAGCACATGTTTGATGCACCGCCACCCTAGGTACGGAGGCTCAAGGCAATTGGTTTCTATGCCAAAAGGAATAGATTGCCCAAATGAATAGGTTGATAGAGGGACATATATCATTGCCCTCTGTCTACAGCCCTCTGTCTATAAAAGAGTAGAGAGGCAGAGCAGCAGGGGTTCGGTCCATTCCACCGTGGCCCAGTAGGTGTCGCCGGCGTGACCTCTCAAACGCCGGTTAAAGTAGGCCTCTGTGGTGATCGCCAGCCCCAGGTATGCAGTGTTGGGCGCGCGTACGTTCTTGGTGCAGCGTCAGGGACAGTAGGCGATCGAGGGGAAGACGACGTCGCCCGGTGGAGTTGTGGCCAAACAACCTATGGGCAGCCCAACACAACCCTGCAAAGCTATAACCGTTGGCTGTCAAGTGCCTCGCCTAAAAAGCCGCGCACATTCGCTACCCATTGGGTTGGCCCTGGTACAAACGATACTGGCGGTTGAGTAGGAAGAAACCCTTGACACAGTTTTCTTTCTTTAGAGGGCGTGGATTCACTATTCAGGTAATACCTGAGCCAGTCACAGCTTTTCTCAAACAGGTTTTTTTCACTAAAATCCCAAACAATTGCTTCATAAATTTCTTCATAGAAGCTGCTGTCAAGGACTGCAACAGATATAACAGCTGAATTGTCAGAGCTGAAATATACTTCCCCTACTTTATTAGAATGGCCAGACAGAGTCTGCAACTCACGTCCATTTTGAACATCCCATAGCTTGACATCTCTATCAGCAGACCCGGTGGCTAGAATCTGACAGTCGCTACTAAAGTTATAGTGTTGAATCGAGTCAAGATGGCCCTCGAGTTCAATTACTTCTCCAGTAGACGTCTTAAATGCGATGATGCTATCTTCAAATGCAACGATGCTATCTTCACTGTTTTTGCTAAGAACCCTTTCAAAAGGACAGTTTTCCTGAGTTGATGTCCCATCGGAGACAGGAGGTATTCCAAAAGAGTCACGGAGCTGATTGTCAAGATCAATGCGCGAAGTAAAGACCTTTGTATCCAGTTTTTCTTGGCTTTGGTGCCACAATCTAACGGCATTATCAGTTCCGTTTGAAACTAGCCGCTCACCATCTGCGCTGAATATGATATTTTGAACATCACCACCAGACCCTCTTAGAGTCTGGATCTCCTGCCCATTTGTTACATCCCAGACTTTAACTGTTCCATCGTCACTAGCCGAAGCGAGTCGATTTTTGACGGGATCAAAGCTGATGCTATTAGCAGCTTCCGCATGTCTACCAAGAACCCGATCAGGTTTATCCGAAGCAAAAACTGCTAGATAGTATGCTCCTATTTCATCATGGAAGTAAGATGAAACGACGATTTTATATTCTCCATCTTCCAGTAGCGAAGTTGAGAAGGAGGAGTTAGTTCCGTAATAGCCATCGTCATCTTCAAGAATTAGGTTTCCGGATGGATCTTCCAGATAAAGGTAGGTGTCAAACTCGTTGCTAGACAGCTCAAATAAAACCTTTTGGCCTGCCCGACCTCGAAATGGATAAACCTTGTAGTAAGTATATTTTTCTGAGTAGGCTTCTGCATCACGTCCTAAAAGAACATCGCCAGTAACCAGTTCATCTGCATACTCATGAATGGGTCTATTTTCTTCGCCAAGGCTTGAAAATTTCCACTCTAGTAAACTCCCATCACCACCAGCAGAGATCAATGTATCATTCAGTCCAAAGATAATATCGTGTACGCCGTCACTATGCCCTTTGACAGATAGATCTGCTCTGTCAAGCAACGAGGCAGAGAAATTATAACTGCCAAAGGAGTCTGAAGAATAAGATTCAACAAAAATTTTGTACTCATCATCTCGCAAGGATTGAAATTGGATGAAAACTTCTCCCAAAGGAGTGCTTTCATTATTAATTTCTTGGATGATTTTTCCGGATGAGTCTTCAACTTTCATGTAAATAGGAAAATCTGAAGGATTACTGGTGGCAGTAACCACGATTGTTTGCCCAGCTTGGATTGATAATGGGTAGATATCGTATGAATATCCATTATCTGTACGCGGGTCGGCTTCAGTGATTTCACCCCGGGCATCTAGCAAAGGCAGATTGTCAGGATAGGAAGAAGACAAGTCCCAGAATTTAACGGAATTGTCTTCACTTGCAGAGGTCAACCATTTGCTATTAGGGCTAAATGCCAAGGCGTTAATAGCTGCAAGATGGCCTCTAATCGTCATTTTAGGCAGACGCACGGAAGACCCAAAAGGATTGTTGTCCAATAGATCCCAGACCTGGATCGTATTGTTGCCAGCTGCGGCAAGATGTTTTCCGTCAGCGGAAAAAGTAATGTTGTTTACAATATTGTCGACATGATAAAAAGATGTTTCTGGTTCATCCAGAAAAAATGCCTCTATAGAATAAGTTCCCGTAGCTTCAGGGAAAGTAGATGTGGCAATAACAGTATATTCTCCAGACTCTGGCAGAGAAACTGTGATTGAGGAGTTGAGGGTTGCGAAGCTATCGTCATTATATGCAATTACTTGTCCGGATGAATCGACCAAAATAAGATAAGCATCAAACTGATCGCTAGACAAATTGATGGTTATACTCTGCCCAGCATTTCCGCTAAAGCTGTAGGCATCAAAAAAAGAACCTGTAGCATAGTCTTCTTGAATATTTTCTGGGGTGAGAATACCGCTGCTGGAATTTAAATTACCGTCATGCCTTAGTGCCGGAGTATCATTCTCTTGGATGGAGCCGAAGTTCCAGATCTGGATATTGCCGTCGGAGCTAGCAGTTGCCAACTTTCTCTCATCGGTTGGGTCATAGGCAATGGCAGTAACCGAACCAGTCGGCCCATAAAATCGTTTATTTACTCCTTCAAAGTTCCAAAAATCTAGGCTCTCCTGGGATCACTATGCAGCGGTTGGAGAAAAATGCCAGCAGATTAGGCATCGGAGGCGGAATCGCTCAAAATTAGTGAATCCGTAGCCAGAGCGCTTAATCAACTTCAAACGCGTGTTGAT
>NZ_JADEXE010000576.1 GCF_015207265.1 Nodosilinea sp. LEGE 07298
ACTGGGCGGCGGGCAGCAGCAGGTGGGCAAACTCGGCGGTTTCGGTGGGGTAGTAGGCGTCTTGGTAGACAGTAAACGGTGACTGGCGCAGGGCTGCCTTGGTACGGTTAAGGTCGGGCAGGCTGACCGCCGGGTTGGTGGCGGCAATCCACAGCAGGCCCACCCGCTGCTGCTCTAGGGCCAGCATCATTTCGCCCACGGCAAGCCCCGGCGTCGTCGAAATTTGCCCGGCGGGCAGGCCCCAAAATGCCTCGACCTGGCGGCGGTGGTCGGGGTTTTTGACCAGGCGATAGCCCGGCAGAATGTGGGAGAGCCCACCTGCCTCGCGGCCCCCCATGGCGTTGGGCTGCCCGGTGAGCGAAAACGGCCCCGCCCCCGGACGGCCAATGTGGCCGGTCATTAGGTGCAGGTTGATCAACGACCTGACCTTAGCGGTGCCCTCCGACGACTGGTTTAGCCCCATCGACCACAGCGAGAGCGCCGCCTTGGCCTTAGACCAGGTGCGGGCGGCGGTTTCGAGATCGGCGACGGTAATGCCGCAGCGATCGGCCACAATTTCGGGTGCGTAGTGGCGCAGCACCTCGGTATAGCTGGCAAAGCCCTGGGTACAGCCGTCGATAAACTCTGGGTCGATCGCCCCCCAGCGCAGCAGCAGGTGACCGATACCGTTGAGCAGGGTAATGTCGGTGCCGGGGCGAATGGCCAGGTGCAGGTCGGCGGCCTTGGCGGTGTCGGTGCGGCGGGGGTCAACCACGATCAGCTTGACGTGGCCGTTGCGCTTGTGGTGCTTGCGCAGTCGGTTAAACACAATCGGGTGGCACTCGGCGGTGTTGGTACCGATCAAAAAGGCGCAGTCGGTGGCCTCCAGGTCGGCGTAGCAGCAGGGGGGGCCATCGGAGCCAAAACTCTGGATGTAGCCCGCCACCGCTGACGACATGCACAGCCGCGAGTTGGCGTCGAAGTTGTTGGTGCCCAGGCAGCCCTTCACCAGCTTTTGGGCCACGTAGTAGTCTTCGGTTTGAAACTGACCCGAGCCGTAGACGCAGACGCCGTCCGGTCCCATCTCCTGGCGCACGGTTTGAATGCGGCTGACGATCGCATCCAGCGCCACATCCCACGACACTCGCTCGAAGGGGGCATCGAGCGAGGCCCGCAGCATCGGGTGCTTGAGCCGATCGCGGTCGAGCGACTCGGCCACGGTGGCCCCCTTCACGCACACCATGCCCTGGCTGGAGGGATGGGCGCGATCGCCCCTAGTCTGCCACAGCGGGTTTCCCTGGGCATCGCGATGGGTGGGCTTGTTGGGCTGGGCCGGGGGGAGAACTTCCAGGCCGCAACCCACGCCGCAGTAAGGACATAAGGTTTTGGCGGGATCAGTCATAGGG
>NZ_JADEXE010000577.1 GCF_015207265.1 Nodosilinea sp. LEGE 07298
GTGGCGGGGTTGGCCCGTGCGGTTGTGCCCGAGGCAGTGGCATTGAGCTTGATAGGGGGCCAGCAGATCCAAAACGATGCGATCGCGCCCTAGCCAGCTGCCCCAATTTCCCCAGGCCAGCAGGATATGATCGGCGGCTGCAGCGGCGGCGACCAGAGCCGCATTGTTGTCAGGGCCGATGGGGTCGTTAACCTGCCGCAGCACGTGAGGATGAGGGCTGCGGTAGGCAAATAGGTTGACCACGGCGATCGCCCCAAAACCCCACTCCCTAGCCAGGCCAATGCAGCGCCACAGGGTGGGGTCGTCTACGCTACTGTCGGCTTGACTGGGGTTGAGCATGATAATAGCCAGGGTGGGAGCATCGCTCCACCGCCGACCCAGGCTGTAGCGGTAGTGGCCCGTGGGGTCAACGATAGCCGTGCGCTCCATGGCCGAGGGCTGCAACATTTGTTTACATTAAGGGGTGGGGCGCGGTGGTCTAGCCGTGGTGGCGAAGAGCACTGCTGAGCACCCAGCACTCTACTTGGGGAACCATCGTTTTGACTATTTTCTCAACCTTTAGCCCATCGGTGCGCACCAATTTGACGGTGCTGTTCGCCGCTGGGCTATGTTTTTGGGCCGGGCTGGCCGGGCTGCTGCCAACGCTGCCGCTGTTTATTGAGACCCTGGGCGGCAGCGGCCAGCAAATTGGCATTGTGATGGCATCGTTTGCGATCGGGCTGCTGCTGGCACGGCCCTACCTGTCGCGGTTGGCCGATGAGCGAGGCCGCAAGGTGGTGCTGATGGTGGGGCTGAGTGCGATCGCGATCGCCCCTTTTGGCTACCTGCTGGTGCTATTTCTACCCCGCGCGATCGTGCCGCTGTCGCTGGCGGGGTACACCCTCAACCTCGATACTTCAATTCTGGCCATGATTGGTATTCGCGCCTTCCACGGGTTGAGTATTGCCGCCTTTGTGGTGGCCTACAGCGCCCTGGTGCTCGACTTGGCCCCGCCCGCCAACCGAGGCGAACTGCTTGGCTACATGACCCTGGTCAACCCGATTGGTCTAGCTCTGGGGCCTGCCTTGGGCGGCTTTCTCTACGAAGCCACAGGCTTTACCACGGCGTTTTTGGTCATGGGACTGCTAGGTATAGTCGGGCTGCTGCTAGTCTCGCGGCTGCACGAGCCCTACCAGCCCCGCAGCGACGCCGAAGACGCTGGATCCAAGGAATTTTGGGGGCAGCTGTGGAGCGGTCGGGTGCGTACTCCAGCGATTATTTTGCTGCTGGTGGGGTTGGCCTTTGGCACCATCAGCACCTTTGTACCGCTGTACGTGCGCGAGGCGGGCCTGGCCCTGAATGTGGGGCTGATCTACAGCGCCTCGGCCCTGGCCAGCTTTATGT
>NZ_JADEXE010000134.1 GCF_015207265.1 Nodosilinea sp. LEGE 07298
GCGCCGTTGGGGTCTTCGCGGATGTGAGGTTCTTCGTTGGCATAGGCCACCCAGACTGTGCCGCTTTCGGGGGTCGTGTGGGGTGGTACCGCCAGCCCGGTGGGTGTGGCAAAGGGGGTGAGCATTTTGACAATCAGCTCACCCGTAGCGCGATCGAGGCAGTACACGGTTTGCTCAACCTGGTCGCAGACCCACAGGTAGTCACCCCAGACGGAGATATTCTCAATGCCAATGCCAGGAGCCGGGAACTGGGTAATGCGCTGCCCTGAGTTGCGATCGCAGATAAAGATGCAGCTCCCCTTTTTGCAGCTAACGTAGAGGGTGTTTTCCCACACGGCGACCCCATTGGCAGGGTAGGGCAGGGTAAGCACCGGGGTAGGCTGGATATTGTCGAGGGCGGTGGTGTACACGGTATGGTCACGGCAAAACCACAGCTGGTTTTGCCAGCAGGCAACGCCCGTGACCCCGTAGAACGCCTCGGCCTGGGCAGAGTTGAGAATTTCGATTTGGTCGGTTTTGGGATCGACGCGCAGCAGGTAGCCCCGAAAAGGATCGACCGCCAGCAACAGGTTGCCCTGCAGCGCCAGGCCATAGATGGCCTTCACCCCAATCGGCTGAATCAGCGGAACAACTCCTGCCGAAGGGAGGGCCGGAGACATGGACGAAAGAGATTCAGGCATAACCAGTGGGGCAACCCAGAAGAAAGACAGCAGGCGGCAGGGTAATCAATACCCTACCGCTAAGGTCATATCCTAGGGGAACGGGGTGATAAAAAGTGTAGTTTGCCTAGCCCGGCACCAAATTCCTGCGATCAATTTAGGAAATGGGGAGATGTAGACGCGCAGCAGCTTCCCGGCAGTTGATTTAGTTAGGACGATTTGACCAGTGGAATCCCCTGGTAGGGGCGTTGCACAGCAAAGCCCCTACGTCGAACTTCATCCCCTCACCGTCTCCTATTCGGCGTCTTGGCTAATCTGCTGCTCAACGGTGCTGATGGCGGCATTGAGGGCAGCCAGACGGGTTTCTAAAGCGTCACGCCAGGATTTCATCATCTCCAGCTTGTGGCGCTGGTACTCGCGGCGAGATGCGGCGGAAGGGGGGGCACAAAAGGGTAAAAACATAGGGGCTACCAGCGTGAAGAGAACTATCTAAAATCTAGCTCAGCCAGAAAAAGATTGCCGCCTCAACGTTGGACACCACCAGTTCCAGTGGCCCATCAGACGCATACTGGCAGGCACCAGCACGGCGCGAATTAAAGTCGAGTCGATCAGGACTGAGATCGCAATGCCCAGCCCCAGAGCCTTCACAAAAATAATGCTGGTAAAGGCAAAGGAGGCCGTGACGATGATAGTGAGCAGAGCTGAACTGGTGATGATGCGCCCGGTGCACTCCAGCCCTTCGACAATGGCGTCGGTGTTGTTGCCGGTGCGATCGTAGGCCTCTTTGATGCGGGCCAGCAAAAACACCTCGTAGTCCATCGAGAGACCAAACAGCACGCAAAACAGCACAATGGGCAGCAAAATATCGAGGTAGCCCACCGGGGTAAAGTTGAGCAGCGTTTGAAAGTGGCCTTGCTGAAAGATAAACACCAGCGCCCCAAACGAGGCCCCAATTGACATGATGTTGAGAAAAATGGCCTTCAGGGGCATCACCACGGAGCCAAACAGCCGAGTCAGAGAAACAAACGTCACCAAGAAGATAGCCGCGATCGCTCGCGGTGCCCGCTGCCCAATAATGTCAATGGTATCCAGGCTTTTGGCGGTGGCACCCCCCACGCTCAGAGTGAGGCCAGGCAGCGACTTTTGCCGTAGCTCTCGCACCAGTTGCCGCGATCGGGGGGTGTTGCTGTCGGACTTGCTGCTGATCGAAATCAGCGTGGTGTCGTCGGTACTCAGGCGCTCCACCGCCGCTGCTACCGACTCTAGAGGAATGCGATCGGGGGTTTGGTAAAGCCGCTGGTAGGTCGCCAGATCAAAGGTTGGATCGAGATTAAACAGGCTCTGTACGCTAGCCACCCGGTCGTCGTTGGTCAGCGACTCGACCAGGGTGTAGAGAGTCTCTACCGAGTCGGGGGTCAGCAGGCGATCGCCGTCTGCGGCGGTCACCGCCACCAAAATAGGGGCCGTGCGCCCGGCGCTGATAGCTTCTTCTAAGACCTCTACACCCTGGCGGGCCTGGGCTGAGGCCGGTAGCGCGTTGACATCACCCAACCCCCACTGGGCCTGCCAGAAGGGCGACATTAGTACCAGAATGATCGCCACTACCGCCGCGATCGCCACCACCCGATAGCGGATGACCCGGCGCGAAAACGGCCCCCAAAAGCCCGCACCCTGGCTGGGGGTTAGCAATCGCCAGCGGTTGATCTGGTGGCCTAGTAGTCCCAGCAGGGCGGGCACCAGGGTGAGCGCCGCCAGCACCGACATCAGCACCACCAGCGACCCGGCTACCCCCAGCGATCGCAGCAGCACCACCGGAAACAGCAGCAGGCTCAGCAGCCCGATGCAGGTGGTCAGACCCGAATAAAACACCGCTTCCCCGGCAGTGGCCATTGTTTCGACCACCGACTCTAGGACGCTACGATGGGCCAGCTCTTCTCGAAAGCGGCTCACCATCACCAGGGTAAAGTCGATGCCTACTCCCAGTCCCAGCATGGTGGTTAGGGTGACGGCAAAAATAGAAACCTCTGAAAACTGGGTGATCGCATAGATCAGCCCGCTGGTCACGGTGACAGTGGCCAGCGCCATTACCACCGGTAGCAGGGCCGCTACTACCGAGCCAAAAATAAACACCAGGGCAATCAGAGTCAGCGGTAGCGACAAGGCCTCGGCCCGCACCAGGTCTTTTTTGCTGATCTCCTGCGCTTCGTAGTCCACTACGGCTTTGCCGGTCAGGTAGCTGGTCACTCCGGCAGGGGTTTCTTCGTCTAGCAGGGCCAGCAGGTTGGCAATGGCAGTGTTGGTGTCGCCGCCTGAAAC
Source organism: Nodosilinea sp. LEGE 07298 (assembly GCF_015207265.1). Taxonomy (GTDB): domain Bacteria; phylum Cyanobacteriota; class Cyanobacteriia; order Phormidesmidales; family Phormidesmidaceae; genus Nodosilinea. The sequence continues at coordinate 2,976 of NZ_JADEXE010000134.1, forward strand.
CCGTAGGCTGATCAAGCGGTAATCGACATTGCCAGTCTCTCCCGGCAGCGCCGTAGTCTGGCTCACCGACTCTACCGTGGGCAGCGCGGCCAGATCGTTCAGCAGGGGTTGGATATCAGGGCGTTGGTCAATAGCCAGCTCAGAAATGCGATCGCCGCCCTTTGCGTACTCAAACACCACCGTCAGCGCGTCGGCATCTAGACCCAGATGCTCTTCTAGCAGGCGATCGGTTTGGGCCGCCTCCCCCCTTTCGTAGGTTGTGCCAGTGCCGTGCAGTACGCTATCCAGGCGCGGGGCAAACAACCCGCCTAGTCCTAGCAGCACCACCCACAGGGCCAAAATCAGCCCTCGATAGCGATAGGTCAATCTCCCAAGGGCGGCAAATATAGATGTTCTGCTGGATGGCTGCTGGCACACTAAACCCTCTCCCGGCCATTTGCTGGCTCCATAATGGCTGCTAATGATACGCACAACCCCAGGGTCTGGATGACGGCCAACTTGAAGATTTCTGCAAAATCCACCGAGGCAAGTTGGCGAACCCCTGTAGCGCGGTTATTTTTACAGGTCAGAGGTGCATGCTAGCGGTGGCTGAGGGCAGTATTTTGCCCCAAAAATGTTTGTTTTTATACGGGTTTAGCTGAAAAATCTATGTGGAAAATCGTCCTGGGTGCCCTTTCTGCCAGCGGTGTTGTGGGCCTGGTAGTTTTGCTGAATCCGCTTACGTTGTTTCCGGCCCTGTCCATTGGTTTGTCTAATGTTCAGGCTCCTGCTAGCGCCTCAGAGTCTGCTTTCTCAGGGGCCACTGCCCCGGCACCCACCACAGTAGTGCATCTGTTTGAGTGGACCTGGGCCGACATCGCCACTGAGTGTGAAACGTATCTCGGCCCCAATGGCTACCGGGCCGTCCAAATTTCGCCACCCCAAGAGCATATCGTGCTACCCGACTATGGCTATCCCTGGTGGCAGCGGTATCAGCCCGTCAGCTACCAACTCGAAAGCCGTAGCGGCAGCCGCGCCGAGCTTCAGAATATGATCAACCGCTGTCGTGAGGCGGGGGTTGCCATCTACGCCGATGCTGTGATTAACCACATGGCTGGGTTTGAGAGTGGCGTGGGCAGTGCTGGCACCCAGTTTGCCAAGTACGACTATCCCGGTCTTTACAGGCCCGAAGACTTTAACGACTGTCACCAACAGGTCACCGACTATAGCAATGCCGAAAACGTTACCCAGTGCGAACTGGTGGGCCTAGCCGACCTCGATACTAGTTCCGCTAAAGTGCAGGCCACCCTGGTCGACTACATGAGCGAACTGGTGGAGATGGGCGTGGCGGGGTTTCGCATTGATGCAGCCAAGCACATTCGCAGCCAAGAACTAGCCGAGATTTTGATGCAGCTGCGCGATCGCCACCCCGAAGCTAATCTCTATATTTACCAAGAAGTGATTGACCCCGGCACCGAGGCCATTCGCAAGCAAGACTACTATGACAGCGGCAACGTGCTCGACTTTAAGTATGGCCGTTTTGTTGGCCTCGCCTTTTTGGGTCTAGAGGGGCAAACCCTGGCCAACCTGCAAACCCTGGGCGAAGGGTGGGGTCTAGCCCCTTCTGACCAAGCGGTAATTTTTGTTGATAACCATGACAAGCAGCGCGGCCACGCGGGCGGCGGCGACTACCTCACCTACAAAAACGGCGACCTCTACGGCCTGGCCAACGTGTTTATGCTGGCCTTTCCCTACGGTAAACCTCAGGTCATGTCGAGCTTTGCCTTTGACAACTCAGAACAGGGGCCACCGACCGACGATAACGGCATCACTCAGCCGGTATACCAAGACGGTGAAGCAAATTGTTTTGATGAATGGGTTTGCGAGCATCGCTGGCCCGCTATTACGGGCATGGTGGGCTTTCGCAACGCGACTCAGCCCACAGCCGAAGTTACCGACTGGTGGAGCAATAACGCCAACCAGATCGCCTTTGGCCGAGGCAACCGGGGCTTTGTGGCCATCAACCGCGAGGGTCAGCCGCTGACCCACAGGTTTCAGACTCAGCTGCCTCAGGGCCGCTACTGCAATGTGGTGCAGGGTGGGTTAACAGCCAATGGCAAAGCCTGCGCTAACGACGCTGGAGTTATCTTAGTCAACCGAGCCGGGCAGTTTACCGCCACGCTGCCAGAAATGTCGGCCCTAGCCATTCACGTGGAGGCAAGGCTGGCTCGATAGTTCATTCGGCATCGGGGGTGGGTTTCTTGGCGCGGTAAAAGGCTTTAATGGCAAAGCGCACCAGCAGAATAAAGAAAGTCAGTACCACCACAAACATTACGATCGGGGCAACTAGCGCGAATATTGAGATCACCACGGCCCCTACCAGTTCTACCCCGGCAAGAATCAGGTTTGTGGCTCCGCCCGTAGTAGCCGTGGAGACAAAGCGGGTCAGGCCGTTGAGCCCCTTCACCGTGGCGGCGGCACCCCCCCCAGCTACAATCGCCACACTCCACTGGGCAAAGGGGTCGAGCTGGTTGGCCGCGATCGCCATCAGCAGTGTACCGGCCACCGCCGCGATCGGTAGCGCCACGGTATCGATCGCATTGTCGAGCCAGGGCACGCTGTAGGCCGCAATCTCAACCACTAGGGCAATGGAAAGGCCAACAAAAGCGGAGGTGTTGCCCAGCCAGGTCATACTGTCGGCCAGCTCAATATGGCCAAACAGGGCGGCGGCACTCAGCACCCAAAAGGGCACCACTACCCGAAACCCAGCGGCCACCCCCAGCCCCAGCCCCAGGCCGATGCTCTCCAGCAGTTGCCAATCCATCATGCTCACATCCATCCCGCTTCCCTCACCGACGATTTGTGAATAGCCAGTCAATCCTTGGCCTCAGAATAGCCCCAGGGCTACCCGACAACAACCCTAGCGCCCATCCAAAATCCAAAATCTAAAATTGGCCCTACCAGGGCAATCGGCTGCCATCCCAGCTAAAAAAATCGCCGCTGTCGGCGGGGCTCAGACCGTCCATCACCGCCATCAGCTGTGTCACCGTGCGCTCTACTGAGAACAGCTTTTCAGGCGGCACGCCGCGCTGAAAGGGTTCTGATAGGCGAGTGTCGGTGGTGCCGGGGTGTAGCAGCGCCACGGTAGTCTGGGGACAGCGGCGAGCATACTCTAGGGCCGTTGTTTTCATCAGCATATTCAGAGCAGCTTTGGAGGCGCGATAGCCGTACCAGCCCCCCAGGTGGTTGTCGCCAATGCTGCCCACCTTGGCCGAGATAGCGGCGAAAACGCTGGCCTGATCGTGCTTAAACGTAGGCATCAAGTGCTTGGCCAGCAGCGCCGCCCCCACCGCATTGGTCTGAAACGATCGCACCAAATTTTCGCTCGTGATCTGCCGCAGGCTTTTCTCGGGTTGAAAGCCGCCGTCGTGGAGCACTCCAACGCAGTACACCACCCGGTGCAGCCGGGGCGTACGGGCCTGAATGGATGCGATCGCAGCCGCAATAGTCTCTTCCTCCGTCACATCCAGGGGCAGGCAGATCAGCTGGGGGAATTGCTTCGCCAGCGCCAGCAGCTCTTGGGCCGACTCGGGGCGACGGTAGGTGCCGTACACCGTCTCAAAGCGATCGCCCGCCAGCAACTGCTGCACAAAGCCGAGGCCAATGCCCTGGCTAGCCCCAACGACCAGAGCATTCTGGCGCGTTTCTATCGGTATCGCGGTCAAGGTTAGGTTTACCCCCAGTCAACTACAGCAGCTTGGTTTCAACGACAGCTCATCATGACCAATCGGGTTGGGTATTAAGGGTCGAGCGGTCATGCCTGAGCTAAATTATGGGTCCAGATCATGGGGTCAACTCACGGGGTGGATGCCTCATCAACCGACGCAATCAGCTCCTCTAAAGCGGTCTGAATATCCTGGGTCAGCCCTTCCACGGCTGCCTTCGCCGATCGCCGCGATTGAGCATAGTCGGGCCAGCGATCGCTAATCTTGATCGGCTCTCCCAGGCTAATCACCGCCTGGCGTGTACCCAATTGGGGACGTTTGGGTACCCGTGTCCCCTTCACTCGCTCTACCAGGTCAAAGAGTATCAGGGTGGTTTCGGCAAAGCGCTCAAAACTGGGCTTGTCTTTCACGTAGTGGCCCGACACGGCCACAAAGCTCTCGGCCAGGCGCATATGCTGCATCTGCAGGGTCGCTGCCGCCGCGATCCAGTCGGCCAGGCCGCGATCGAAGGGTGAAAGCTGGCCCAGGTCGGTGATGTCTTCGCGATAGATATAGCTCCATCCCGCCTCTTCTAAGCGGCGGCAGCGAGTCACCAGCGTGCCGGTATTGGGCAAATCAAAAAACCGTTCCCCGATCGCTAAAGCCCCGTCCAAAAGATAGCTCAACCGCTGGCCCAGCTCGGCTGAGGGGTCTGGGTTGGATGGATCGCGGTTCTCACCCTGGGGTGCAGCTGGAGTCAACCCATAAAACCGCTGGTAGAACTGCTCCAGGCGGGTCAGCAGGTGCTGACCCAGCCCTAGCAGGCGAGGATAGTAGGCCTCAGGTGCCACCGTCGGGTCGCTGAACGACTGTACCGGCAGGCCACAGTCGGCCTCTAGTCGGGCCAGCAGTCGGTTAAGGGCGGCCCAGTCGGGGCGGGGGTAAATGTAGCGCAGGCCCACCGGCAGCAGCAGCACCTGTTCGGGGCGACCTGCTTTTTGCAAATCTTCTACCGCCCAAAAGGCTAGCTGAGCCGTGCCCGGCTCCAGATCGCTGATCACTTCACCATGGCCATTGGTTGCGCCCTCGGGGGCAATGGTGACGGGCAGTGGGGCGGTCATAATCTGCTCACGCACTGTCTTCAGCGCCTTGAGGTCTAGCCTGCGGCCCCGATGTACTGGAATGCCCCCGATCGCCGCAAAAAACCAGCCCAGCCACCGCCCGGCCCACAGCGGCATACCCCGGTCGTACATAAAAAAGCTGTGCAGCGGGCGCTTGAGGCTAAACCCTTTTTGGCGCGCGGCCCGAGGCACCAGCCGCGAAAACAGGTACGACAGGCAAATTGGGTCGTCTACCTGACTGTGGCGAAAGGCCAGCAGCAGCCGAATTTTGCCCGTCTGAAACTGGTGAAAACATTCTGCCAATACCTCTGGGTTGTGGCAAGTTACGGGCCAAATACCCGCTGGCAGCCAGGGCCGCAGCCGCAGCCGCAGCATCAGGGGCAGCACAATGTAGCAGCCCTGCACCACCCAAGGCTTGTAGCGGGGGGGAATAAAGCCCAGGGGCGGCTGGGCGCGGTTCAGCTTAGGCAATGACAGACTCCGGGGCAGTGGGTGGGGTTGTCCATAGCCCACTTTAGGGCACATTCTTCAGCTTACGTTCAAGCTTGCGATCGCAGCGGCCTACCATTTCGCTGCATTGGGGTTTGCCCCAGAACGTCAAAGTCCTCCTCCTAGGGGAGAAGGACTTTGCTACGGGACCACACAACCGGGTGATTCATCACGATGAGCCACCCTCAAAATAAAAAATGTCTGACCCCTGAAAGCCCCCTGGGATCAGACACATTTAGCTGAAGAACGCTTTTCAAACAGACCAGCTCTCAGGTTCAAATGCCCCCAAGTGAGCCGCCGAACTGACCTGAATGCGTTCTTCAGAATTAAATTTATTGTCCTTGGTTTGGGGCCTGGCAGCGTCCAGAGAATTACGGAACTCGGCCAACCTTCTTGCTCGTCTAGCCAGGCAGGTTCGGTGGGATTACTCAGGCTAGGCGATCGCCCTGGTTGCAGCCCTGGTTCAGAAAGTAGGGCAGCGGGGCCTGGCGCTCAGGCCAGTGATACGCTACGTAGCGCAGCACCCACGGGGCCGACACCAGCAAACACAATACCCCCAGCCACCAGCTGGCCCGAAACTCGGCCAAGGTATCGATGGCATTGGCGGTGGGCTGAGTGGCCAAAAAATCGACCCCCGATGCGATCGCATTGTTGATGGCATGGGCCACCATCGGCACCAGCAGCGATCGCGTGCTCAGGTATAGCAGCGACATTACTACCCCAAACACAAATAGCCCAATCAAGTTAGAGTGCAGTACCCCAAACAGCACTGAGGTCAGCACAATAGCCGGACGAACACCCCACTTGACGCCCCAGCGGTGCAGCAGCACGCCGCGAAAGATAAATTCTTCGGTAATGGGGGCCACCACCAGCACCGAAAACAGCATCAGCGTGTTGTAAAGACCAGGGGCCGTCGCTTGGTCAGGAGACAGCAGCAGCGACTGACTCAGGGTTGTTTCTACCAGCCCTGGGGCCACCAGCGATAACCCCAGGTACGACACCTGAAACGCCCCCAGCGAAAACAAGAATACGCCCACCACCAGCCACAACAGCTGCACCCAGGCCAGGTGCCTGGGCACCGGCCCCAGCAGCACCGTCAGCCGCAGGGGCAATCGCCGCGCTGCTAACAAAATTGCGACACACAGGCCAAAAAAAATCAGGCTGTAAAGAATGGGGGCCAAAATAGGGTCGTCCCCCTGCAAGGGCAGCAGCTCTAGCGCACCTAGGGTGCTAAATACCAGGGCCAGGCCCGCAGTAATCATGAAGAACATTACGACGACCTGCCTGGCCTTGAGTGCCAGAAATGGATTTTCACACCCTGCCATAGGTCCAAACCTGCCCTGCAAACCGCTGAAAAGAACCGCTAGAAACTATGCTACTGATTAACGCGATCGCCTGGGTTCTCACCGATTCAACCATGAATTGCTGAGGGAGCGCTATAACTGAGGCACGATGCCCCGCCAGGGGCGAGGGGGCAATGCTCAGACACCCAATCTGGGTGTAGACACCTGCCTCCGCTACAGGGTGCTGATCGGGTGTTATCAACGGCGACTGTTCTGTGCCTCCGGGCCAGCGCCTACCGTAACGGGGGCGATCATCTTTGCTCCAGGATTCCATGACCAACGCTTCGCCAGATTCCGGCCCCACCTCCGGCGCAATTCTAGTGGCTCCAGTAGCCGACAGCAGCCTGGAGCCGCTGGTGGCGCTGTTAGACCTGCTGCGAACAGCGGACTACGAGGTACGCCAGGTCAGCGGTGAAGACGACACAATTGCAGCGGTAGAGGCCGCCCCCCCCGACTTGATTTTGCTGGCGGTCGATCAGTTCGATACAGCGGCGATGCGCCTGTGCCACCGGCTCAAAAAGCGGCCCCAAACCCGCCATGTGGCTGTGGTCGTTGTGGGCCAAGACCAGGCTCTGGCCCGACGGCTGCGGGCCTTTGAATTTGGGGTCGTCGACTACATCGACCAATCGCTTTGGCTAGAAGAAGCTGCGGCCCGCATTAAGGCCCAGGTGGCTACCCATAGGCAGCAGCAGCGGCTCAGGCAGCAGGCCCAGCGGGCTGTCTCGGCAGGTAGCGCCACTAATTTGTTGGCCGACCTGCAAAAGGCACTGCGACGACAGGCTCAGCTTTTACAGGCTCAAAACCAGCAGCTTCAGCAAGAAATGCAGGAACGTGAGCAAGCTCAGCAGGCCCTGCGTCTGGAGCAGCAAAAGTCAGAACAGTTGCTGCTCAATATTTTGCCTCGGGCCGTGGTCGACAAGCTCAAGCAGCTAGAGGGGTCGCTGGCCGAGCGCTTTGACGACGTCACCATTCTGTTTGCCGACATCGTGAACTTTACCCCCCTGGCGGCTCAAATTAGCCCGCTGGAGCTGGTCAACTGGCTTAACCAGATCTTCTCAGCCTTTGATCGTCTGGCGGAGCAGTACCAACTCGAAAAAATTAAGACCATCGGCGACGCCTACATGGTGGTCGGTGGACTGCCGCTACCCCGTCTCGACCACGCCGAAACCATTATGGAAATGGCTCTAGCCATGCAGGCCGCCGCCGCCCACATCACCCGTAACGACGGCCAGGAATTTCAGCTGCGCATCGGTATTAATACAGGACCGGTGGTGGCTGGCGTAATTGGCATTAAAAAGTTTAGCTACGATCTCTGGGGCGATGCCGTCAATATCGCCAGCCGTATGGAGGCCCAGGGCATGCCGGGCAAAATTCAAATCACCGAGGCCACCTACGATCGCCTCAAACACCGCTACGCCTTTGAAGAGGTGGGCCAGGTCATGGTTAAAGGTCATGGCTATTTGACCACGTACCAATACGTCGGCCCAGGGCGAAAAGCTTGATAGACTGGGGAAGCTAAAAATGCGGGGCAGTAGCGTCGAGGTAATTGTCTCGATCTGCTACGGTAACTTCTCCGCTGCAATTTGCAAAGGATGGCCCCTTGGGGCTAGCGCACGACACAACTTACATCTCCTTCTATGGCGACATTTTTACTGGAAGTTGGCACTGAAGAACTGCCCGCCAGTTTTGTTAGCGATGCCCTCCAGCAGTGGCAAACTCGCATTCCAACCGAGCTGGCCGAGCTGGCTCTGGCTCCAGAGACGGTGCGTTTTTACGGCACCCCTCGCCGCCTAGCTGTGGTGCTCGATGGTCTGCCCGATCGCCAGAGCGATCGCATTGAAGAGGTCAAAGGTCCTCCGGCCCAGGCCGCCTTCAAAGCTGGTCAGCCTACCAAAGCAGCCCTCGGCTTCGCTAAATCTAGAGGAGTGGATGTGACCGCTCTAGAGGTGCGCGACACCGACAAAGGGGCCTTTGTCTTCGTCAACCAGGAGATTCCAGGGCGGGCCGCTACCGACATTTTGAGCGAGCTGATTCCCCAGTGGATTTTGGGGCTGGAGGGCAAGCGGTTTATGCGCTGGGGCGACGGCGATTTGCGCTTTCCGCGCCCGATTCGCTGGTTAGTGGCGCTAATGGATGGCGACGTTCTGCCTATTACTCTTGAAAATGGGTCAATGGTATGTGTGAGCGATCGCATTTCCCAGGGCCACCGGGTGCTGCACCCCGCGCCTGTCACCCTGCGCCGCGCCCAGGACTATGTTGAAGCCCTGCGCCAGGCCTGCGTTGAAATTGACCCCGCCGCCCGCCGTTTGCTGATCGAGCGCCAGGTGGAAACGGCCGCCAAATCGGTAAACGCCGTACCGATGATTTCTGCAACCTTGCTGGACGAGGTCGCCAACCTAGTGGAGTGGCCCACGGCAGTAGTGGGCAAGTTCGATGCTGAGTTTCTGGAGCTGCCGCCAGAGGTCGCCATCATCGAAATGGAAAGCCACCAGCGCTACTTTCCGCTCCAGCAGGCCAGCGATGGGCTGACGCTGATGCCCTACTTCGTCACCATCTCCAACGGTGACCCGAGCAAAGATGCCATTATCGCCGAGGGCAACGCTCGGGTGATTCGCGCCCGCCTTTCCGACGGCAAGTTTTTCTTCGATGCCGATCGCGCCCAGCCCCTTGATGCCTTTGTCGCCAAGCTCGAAACCGTCACCTTTGAAGAACAGCTCGGTTCGATGGCCGCCAAGGTCAAGCGCATTGGCGCTGTGGCCGACCATGTGTGCGACCAGCTCAATTTGGGGGCACAGCCGCGCCAGCACATTCGCCGCGCCGCCTACCTGTGCAAAGCCGACCTGGTCACCCAGATGGTGGGCGAGTTTCCTGAGCTACAGGGGGTAATGGGGCAAAAGTACGCCCTCCACAGCGGCGAGCCAGAAGCAGTGGCTACCGCCATTTTTGAGCACTACCTGCCGCGCGGTGCCCAAGACAGCCTGCCCCAAACCCTCGTGGGTCAGGTGGTGGGCATTGCCGATCGCCTCGATACGCTAGTAGGCATTTTTAGCACCGGGCAGCTGCCCACCGGGTCGTCTGACCCCTTTGCCCTCAGACGAGCGGCGAATGCGGTGCTAAACGTCATTTGGGCGGCGGGGCTGCCTCTCAACCTGGCCCGGCTGCTCGATACCGTGGTTAACGACTTCGCCCAGGATTCCTCTTTGGAGGTGAACGCCCCCGAAGCCCTGCGCACCCAGCTCCACGATTTCTTTTTGCAGCGGGTACAAACTCTGCTGCAAGACGAGCTGGGGGTCGACTATGACCTGGTCAATGCAGTGCTGAGCGACCGAGCCCTAGCCGATCCTTTAGACGTGAAAGATCGTGCCCTTTTCTTGCAGGAGATGCGCCGCAGCGGCCGCATGGATAAAGTCTACGAAACCGTGAACCGGGCCACTCGCCTGGCCGCCCAGGGCACTCTCGATACCCAGGTGATCGACCCCGATGGCGCGATTGACCCTGCGGCCTTGGAGGCTAAGTCTGAGCAGGCCTTTTTGGCGGCGCTCAAAACGCTGGTGCCCCAGACCCAGGCGGCTCAGGCCAGCCGCGACTACGATCAACTCGTTGCCGGTCTAGAGCAGGTGGCTCCAGTGGTCAGCGGCTTCTTCGACGGCCCCGACAGCGTGCTGGTAATGGCCGACGATCCTTTGGTGCGGCAGAACCGGCTCAACCTGCTGGGTCTGTTGCGCAACCATGCTCTGGTGCTGGGCGACTTTGGGGCGATCGTGAAGGGATAGCGATGCCATGAAAAACGCCCATGTGATTGGTCTGGGTAAGTCGGGAGTGGCGGCGGCGCGGTTGCTGCACCGCGACGGCTGGCAGGTGGTGTTGAGCGATCGCGGCTCTAGCCCAGCCCTAGTCAGCCAGCAAGAAAGCCTGCGCCAGGACGGCATTACGGTGCTGCTCGACTACAGCTTTGTGCCCGACAGCCGCACCAACCTGCTGGTGGTTAGCCCCGGTGTGCCGTGGGACAGCCCGGCCCTGGTCGCCGCCCGCGAAAACGGCTTGGAGGTGATTGGCGAAACTGAACTGGCCTGGCGTTTTTTGCAGGATCGGCCCTGGGTGGGCATTACCGGCACTAACGGCAAAACGACCACTACAGCCCTCACCGCCGCTATTTTTCAGGCCGCCGGGCTGAATGCGATCGCCTGCGGCAATATTGGCTACGCCGCCTGCGAGCTGGCCCTAGAGCCCACGGTGCCCGACTGGATCATCGCGGAGCTGAGCAGCTACCAAATCGAGGCGTCTGCCACCCTATCGCCCCAGATTGGTCTCTGGACCACGCTTACCCCCGACCACCTACAGCGGCACGGCACGGTCACAAACTATGCTCAGATTAAGGCGACGCTGATGCATCGCTCAGAGCAAGCCGTTTTCAATGGCGACGATCCCTACCTGCGCCAGCACCTGCCGACAGACTTTCCCAACGCCTACTGGACGAGCGTAGGCGGCAGGCGGGGAATTTCTCCCCTCAGGCCCTGCGCCTATGTCGAAGACGGCTGGGTCAAGTTTGAAGCCATCCCCATTGTGCGGGTCGATGCGCTGCGGATGGTGGGCGACCACAACCAGCAAAACCTGCTGATGGCGGTTACGGCAGCTTGCCTAGCGGAGCTAGATGCTGAGGCGATCGCGATCGGGGTGGCCAACTTCCCCGGTGTGCCCCACCGGCTAGAGCACATCTGCACCTGGCAGGGCATCGACTTCATCAACGACTCCAAGGCGACCAACTACGATGCTGCCGAGGTCGGGCTGCGATCGGTAAGCGCTCCCGCCGTGCTAATTGCGGGCGGCGAAGCCAAAGAGGGCGACGACACGGCCTGGTTGGCAGGCATTCAATCGCGGGCCGCCACCGTACTGCTAATTGGCGATGCCGCGCCCCAGTTTGCTCAACGGCTGGAGGCCGTAGGGTATAGACATTATGAAATTGTCGAGACGATGGAACGGGCCGTGGAGCGAGGGGCTGCGGTGGCGGCCTCTCTATCGGCACCCGTCGTGCTGCTCTCCCCCGCCTGCGCCAGTTTCGACCAGTACCCTAATTTTGAGCAGCGGGGTGACCACTTTCGCCAGCTTTGTCAGCGGTTTCAGTCTAGTCCTTGACCAAGCTGATGGTGACAAGCTCTAACGGTCTAGGGTGCATGGTTCACGGCAGGCCTTAAAGCGTACACCGTGAACCCTGAATTCCCCCAAACCTGTCACCTTTAGTTTGGCAACCTGCTAGTTTTTGAGGATCAGTCCCATTAAATTAGGCTAAAACTCAACTATTCAGGTATAAATTGAGGCAGATGGTGCTTTACTCAAGCCCTGTATCTGGCCCCAGCCAGAGGACTGCCATCCTCAAGGTTAGCCTCTACCTGCATTCAGCTACCTGGTCCAGCTTCCTCAACACCATGGATAATTCCTCTGATTTCATCGCCCTGCCTTCCATGTCGCCGCCTGCATCCAGTCCTCCGGAGGCGCGGCCGTCCCGTCGCCCCGTGTCGTTTACAATCGGTGGCGGAGAAAGCGGTACCAGTACAGGTAAACTCCAGCCCGACCTCGGCCCAACCGAGAGCGCTCAGCCGCCTAGTCCCTCGGATCCCCTGGCTCCGTTTCCAGTCCAGGCTCAGCTTTCGCACTTGCCCCTGCTGCCTCGGCGCAAACGTCCTACCTTCAGCCGCCATCGCCATGATGCCAACCCTGCCCTAGCGGTTAAGGTGCTGCAAGACATTCAAATGGCCGTTGAAGCCTGGCACCAAGACCTGAAACAAACCGTGCAGCGCATTCAATCCCTCTATATGGAAGGGCCGATTGTCGATGGCTGGCTCGAAACTGTCGATGATCAGTCGGGGGCGGCGGCGATCGATTCGGCGCTTCTGCGCCACGGTGACCCCCAAGATCTCTCAGGCTACGTCGATCGCCTGTGTCAATCCCTAGAGCCGCCTGCCCAGCCTTCCCCCTCTGGCCATACTTTGGGCCGTCCCGGATACCGACTTTGCAACCTAGATTCTGACGGTCGAGTGCAGCACTTTCCCTGCCCACCCGATCAGTTGTCTACGATTAGTTTGGCGATCGCCCGCCACCAAAAGCTGCGTCAGCTGCTCGACCACAAGCAATTTTTAGAGGCCAAGCTCAAGCGCACCGTAGAGACCATGACCAGCAGCCGCGATGCGTTAGGAATTGCGCCCATGTGCAGTTCGGAGCCGGAGGTAGAGCAGTAGGGGTGTAAGGTTTGGCCTTGTACCGCAGACCCTAAACCGTAAACCCTATTCCCTCTACCAGCCCCAGGTGCCAGGATCGCCCTTAAAGGGGCCAACAATGTCTGAGGTAATCCAGCCGCCGTAGAAGTCGCCCGGTTGAGACTGCACCAGCTCATCATCGACGTAGCAGGCTTCCATGCGGCTAGGGTAAACGGCAATGTAGTTGGCGATGCTTTGGAATGCCTCCGTCGGCTGAGGATAGGCCCAGGCCGCCTGTTCGGCTTGGTGCTCGCCTACCGCAATGGTAAAGTACACTGCTGCCCCCTTCCACTCGCACATGGTGGAGCGGGGGACGGGCTGAAAGTACTGCATCTGCACATCGTCAGGGGGAATATAGTAGGTGGGTGGATGGCTGGTTTCTAGCACTCGCTTAGCGTGCTGCGAGTCAGCAATGACCACGCCGTTAAACACGATTCGAATTCGCCGAGTTGAGTCTTCGAGTCGAGGTGGCCGGGGATAATCCCACACGGATTCTTGGTCGGGGCCGGGAGAGGTGCGGTTGGGAGGAGAAAACATGCAGCTATTAAAACTAATACGGTATCGGCTAATGCCAATACTGTATTAGTTTTCTCCCCTACTGTGCCTGCCACTGCTGAATCTCCTGCTGGGCTTGGTCGTAGGCGCTGGTACCAGAAGGCACTAGGCCTGCCGCAGAGATCGCACCAGGCAGCTGACCATCGGCGGCACGGGCGCGGGCAATGGCGAGAATATCGCGGCTCCACTGGTCGATGCGGTCCTGGGCGATCGCAGACTCAGGGTAGTCGGGGGGAATTTGCTGGGCGATCGCGATCGCAGTCTGAAACGACGTGGCCTGGTCGGGTTGCAGCACGCTCTGGGCCTCCTGCAACAGGCGGCGGTTGATCTGGCGCTGCTCCCACTGCTGAATGCGGGCTTGGGCCAGACCCCAAATTTCGCCCTGGTCTTCGGGTACCAGGCGGGCGGCGCTGATCGCACCGTTTAAGTCACCGGAGGCGGCGCGGCCCTCGGCCAAATCGACAATCACCTGGCTCCAGCGGGCGATATCGGCCTGGGCCTGGTCGTAGGCGGGATCATCGGCGGGCACCTGGCGGGCCTGCTCAATGGCATCATTAAACAGCGACGCCGACAGCGGTTCAATCAGCCGTCGGGCCTGGTTGAGAGCGGCTTCTCCGGACAGGCTGGCGTTGGCATAGCCAGTTTCGGCCTGGTTGACCAGGGCCGGGTAGTCGACCGGACGCTCTACCTCAGGAATTTGGTTGAGCCAGACCAGCGCCTCGCCAAACTGTTGCTGGGCCAGAGCATTGCGGGCGCGCTCTAGGGCTTCGGCCCCGCTCACCGAGGTACTCGGAAACAGCGGCTCACCGGCACTACCTGTCTCTGGAGCAGGGGCCTCTGGCTCAGTCGTTGGGGCCGACTCTATCGGAGTTGGGACTGCGGGGGCCGTAGACTGCTGGCCCCGAAAACTATCCTGATTGCGCCACAGCACGCCCAACAGCAGCAGCCCCGCTGCTGCCAATAGACCCAGTCTCCACCAGGGCACTAAATCATCGGTGTCAGGGCTAGAGACTGGTGCGGGCTGGGTTGGCGGTACCCGGCTGGGCAGCTCTCCCGGAGCTAGCGGCCCAGTTTCCGGCTCGATGGCAGGACTCAATGACTCGCTCGGCAGCGGGTCTACAG
>NZ_JADEXE010000135.1 GCF_015207265.1 Nodosilinea sp. LEGE 07298
AGCCGCACTTCGGACACCGGATAACGCCGTCGGGCCAGCGCAACGTCCGAACGCTGTCGTAGCACTTGGCCTCTTCCAAAAGGTGTGTCAGGGTTAGCATGAGATCGCAGAGCAGGTGCACTTTAGTGTTCAGCCTAGCGAATACATCATCTGCTTGCAGGTCACCTCCCTGAAACACCTATTGAGCCAAAATAAATTGAGCTTTAGCTAAAGCTGGAATACTGAGAGTGTTACTAAATCCTGCTTGGCTAACCCCCAATACCCTGGGCGAACCGCCGTTCGCCCCTACAGGTTAGCTGTTTGGAAGCCGGGGGTATGGAAGTCCGATGCAGTATTAGGGGTTTAATTGGCCCTGTTGATCAAGAGAAATAAATTGAGCTTTAGCTAAAGCTGGAATTCTGTGAGTGTTACTAAATTCGGCTTGGCTACCCCTAATACCTCTGGGCGAACCGCTGTAAGGCCTCCGGCCAGGCTGCGCCAACGCCCTACAGGTTGGTCGTGGTAATCAGGCGTATGGAACAGCCCTAGCGGGGTCTACTCCCTGGGTAGGTGAAGAAATGACTGAGTGCTAGCCGAGTTGTTGCGAAGACGATAGTCTTGAACACGAATAAGTAATCGCGCTCCCTAACCCCTAACCCCAGCCACTATGGATAAGCGATTGACGGATACCCAGGTGCAGCGCCTAGTGGCGGAGGTACAACGACTCTCTGATCGCCACCAGGCGGAGCTAGATGCAGCGGAGGTGCAGGATATTTTGCAGCAGCTCGACCTGTCACCCGAGTTTTTAGACGATGCCCTGGTGCAGCTCAAGCGCCAGGATGCTCTGGTGGTGCAGCAGCGTCGCAGGCGCTGGCTAGTCGCTGGGGTGGCGGGAGTGGTGGCGCTGGGGTTGGCCAGTTGGCTGTGGCTAGGGAGTCGACAGCAGCAGCAGCTCGCTCAGGTGGTGGCCCAGGGCGATCGCATTACCCTGAGCCAAGATGACGGCGGCAACCTCAGTCGGGTGGTGCCCCAGGTGGGCGGCAGTGAACTGGTCTATCGCATTACCCTGGCCGACGCCCCAGTGGGGGATCAGCTGGCGCTCTCCTGTAGCTGGACTGACCCCGATGGCCAGGTGGTGCACCAAAATCAGTACCGCACCAAGACCATTACCACGGCGGTGTGGCCCACCTACTGCCGCTACACGGTCGGCCCCGAGTCGCCCAAGGGGAATTGGACGGTGCAGGCCTTTGTAGGCGATCGCCAGCTTAGTGACGCCACCTTTAGCGTGGACTAGGGCTCTATGGGATGGGATGCGATCGCAGCGGCAGCAACCCAGGCCCAGGGCTGTATTGGTTACTGGGGCTACGGGGATGAAGACGATCTGGGGCGAGCCCTGAGCGATCTGCTGGCTCAAACCCAGCTGAATGCCTGGCAGCGCCGGAGCCTGCTCACGACCGAGGACAATGCCACCGAGGCCAATCGAATTGTCCTTTCGGCATCTGGAATAGATGCCGATGCCTGGCTCACGGCGACCCGCGATCGCCTCACCCTGGGGCGCGATGCCTTTGGCCGCATGCCCCTGTATTGGATGCAGCGCGACCAGGTGATTTGGTTTGCCTCGCGGCTGCAATGGCTACTGCCCCTGATGCGTTCCCAGGAGAAACCGTCTCCGGTCAACCTGGAAGCGTTGTACGGCTACAGCTGTCTTTCCTACGTGCCGACGCCCCTTACGCCGGTACAGGGGATCAATGCGCTGCCTGCGGGCCTTGAGCAAACTTGGGAGGGCGACGGCAATGGGCAGCTGGTGGAACAGAGCAGCCGCAGTCTGGTGAACTGGCGGGAAAGTCCGACCCAGCTTGAGGATGAGGCGACGGCGATCGCCCAGCTTCAGGATTTGCTGAAAACCGCTGTGGAGCGCCAGATTAGCGATCTGGGGAATGAGCCGGTCGGGGTGCTGCTGTCGGGCGGGCTAGATTCCTCCGTTGTGGCGGCGCTGCTGGTGCAGGCGGGGGTGCGGGTGCGCGCCTATACCCTCGATTTTGGGCTCAATTTGGGCGAAGGGGGGCTGCCGGAATGGCCTTACGCTGAGCAAGTGGCTCAATACCTAGGAATTCCACTGGTCAAGGTAGAAGCAACACCCCGCCGGATTCGCAAGGCATTATCAGCAACGGCGCGGGCGCTAGACACACCCTTTGGCGATGGGGTGACGGTCCCGCTGTACCTGCTCAACCAGACCGCCAGCCAGGAGGTGGGAGTGATTTTTAACGGTGAGGGGGGTGACCAACTGTTTGCGGGGTGGACGAACAAGCCGCTGATTGCCGCCAGTCTCTACCAGGCTGACCACCCCAAGGGCATCGAACCCTTTGCCCAGCAGTACCTGCGCACCTTCCATCGGCTGTGGGGCTATGAGGCCCAGGTGTTTCAGTCTGGGGTGTTGGTCGAAATTCAGGCGCTGCATCCCCAGGACTGGCTGTACCCGGCCCTTGACCCGACGGCGGGCCAGGGGCTGTTGCATCGGCTGCGGCGGGCCAGTTTGATGCTGAAGGGGGCACAGAATATTCATCCCCGGGCAACCAATTTGGCCCTAGCTCAGGGGCTGAGGGTGCGATCGCCCTTCTGCGACCCGGCCCTGGCCCAGTGGACCTTTGGCCTAGCCGGTACCCTCTGCCTTCAGGGGGCCTGCGAAAAGTACATTCTCAAGCGGGCGGTGGAATCCTGGCTGCCTGCTGACATTGTGTGGCGATCCAAGCGCGGCATGGGGGTGCCCTTAACCACTTGGTGTTTGAATGAATGGTGGGGCGATCTGGGCCATTGGCTGAATCCTGGGATGCTGGCTGCCGAGGGGCGCTGGCAGCCCGACCTCGCCCTGCGCACGGCAATGGGCGATCTCAGCGGTACCATTCAGGGGCGGCGGATTGGCGAAACTTTGTGGCTGCTGGTGATGTGGCAGCAGTGGCGATCGCAGGTGCTGGGCGAACCCTCAGAAAATCCGCTATGGCAGCACCCGTTTTGGTTACCACCCCAAGTTTGGAGATACCGCAAACGATGGCTTTAACTACCCAACTCAGCCCCCAAGTTATCCCCATGCCAACGGCGTTTCAGCCCTCGGTAGCGCTGGCGGCAGACCTGCTGCGGCTCTACGGGTCACCGCTCTACGTCTATGATGGCGATCGCCTCCAGCAGACCCTCCGCCACATTGCCCAGGCCATTCCCTACCGCCGCACCCGCTTTCACTTTGCCACCGTCACCAACGGCAGCGTGGCGCTGCTGAAAATTGTTCGGAATGCTGGCTGGGGGCTGCACGCCAACACCCCCGGCGATGTTTACCTGGGGCTACAGGCCGAGTTTGAGGCCGGGGCGATCGTCTACAGCGGCAGCAACCTCAGCCGCGACGATATGGCCCAGGTGTTGGCCTGGGGTGTCTCTACTCTAAATTTGGATAGCCTGACCCAGCTGGAGCAAATCTGTGAGATCTACCAAGCCCTAGACAACGCCGCCAAGCCCCCTTCCCTACGCCTGGGGCTGCGCCTTAACGAACCTGCCCTAACGGGAGACAGTCGCATTGGGGTGCGCCCCGAAGAGTTTGCTGCGGCCCAGTCCCTAGTCACCAGGGCCAACGAATCCATGGGTGCTCAAAACATTAAGCTCTGCGGGCTGCATTTTTACCGGGGCACGGGCACCAACGCCACCCAGGCCTTTACCCAGGTATTTGACCGGGTGATCGGCCTGGGACAGCAGCTCCCCGACTGGGCCGATCTGGATTTTGGCGGCGGCTTTGGCCACCCTTACCGCCATGGGGGCGTGGCCTTTGACTGGTCTGAGTTTGGGCAAGCAATTACCGCGAGGCTAAACCATCTGTCGCCACCGGTGGAACTGGTGATTGAGCCGGGGCGGGCTGCGATCGCAGGCTGCGCCGCCCTACTGACCACGGTGGTATCGGTGAAATGGCAGGGCGACAAACAAATCGCTGGAGTCGATACTACCGTGGCCAACCTGTCGGTGCCCTCTGTCCACGGCGGCTACCGCGAGATTGTTGCCCTGGTACCCAGCCCATCTCCCCAGACCTACCCCACCGATGTGTGCGGCAACACTACCTACTCCCGCGACTACCTGGGGCGCAACTGCCAGCTGCCGAAACTGGCCCCCGGTGACACCCTGGCCATTTTGGATGCGGGGGCCTACGGCTACGCCATGTCGTCTCACTTTTTGCACCGCCCGCGTCCGGCAGAAGTCCTTTTAGCGTCGGGACAGCACCGTCTGATTCGTCAGCGAGAAAGCTACCAAACGCTCATTCACAATCAAGTTTTTTAGCTTCTATTTTTTTAGCGCCTAGGGCAAAGGAAACGGTAATGAAATGCATTCAATGCGCGGCTGACAACAATCTCAAAGACCGCACCGCTAACCAGGGTCGCTGCAAAAACTGCAATCATCCCTTTGCCTTTGAACCCACCATCATGGATGTCAAAATCCGATTTACCGATGGTTTCTTTGCCAAGGCACTGGCCGACATTTCGGCCAATGACACGCTGTATTTCACCCCCAAACAACTGCTCTACCTATTAGAAAAGCGGCTAGGTCGCAGAGCGGCCGTGAGTGAGCGAGCGGCCAAAATTATTCCTGGCGTTTTTTTAGTCGCAATTGGCTTTTTTACCGCTGTCTTTGGCATTGGCCTGATCATAATTCCCATTGGTCTGTGGCTGATCATTTCCGGCCTGCGCCGACCGGTGCGGCGATCTGATCCCCATCGAGATATTGCCCTAACCAACACCATGGTGAATACCTGGCTCCAGCAGTGGCAGCGATATAATCCACCCCCAACCAAGCTGCTGCCGCCCCCCAGCGCTGCCGTAGCTCTCGCCCCCGCTGCTGACGATGTGACGGCCTACAGCTTTGATCGGGTATTGGTGTGCGACAGTGTGGCGATCGCCCAACTTCTAATCGCCAACAACATTCACTTTGAACACAACTGCGCGGTGCTGAGCATGACTGGCTATCCCCGCTCCATCTTCGCCACCACCATGGCCATGCTGCGCCGCAACCCAGACCTTCAGGTGATCGCACTGCACAACTGTAGCCCCCGAGGTATGGCCCTGGTGCACCAACTACGCACCAGCCCCGACTGGTTTGCTGAGAATACGCCGATGATTTTTGACCTGGGCCTGCTGCCGCGACAAATTGAAGCGGCCCGACAGCAGGCCTACATACAAGTCTCGACTGAGTCGGCCCAAGCGGCCAAATCCATGTCAGCCGAGGTGCGGCAATCCCTGTCAGAAACCGAGCTACAGTGGCTAGAGGCGGGGTATTTTGTCGAGCTAGAATCCTTCACTCCCCAAAAGCTGATCCAAATTGTCAGTCGCGGCATTGCCCGGCTGCAAAACCTGGGGGACAACGTTGACGAAAATTTGATTTTGGTCGGCGACGGCGGTGACAGCGGCAGCACCTTTATCTATGCCGCCGACAATTTTGGTTAACGGATACCAAATCCTATCTGTATACCCCCGGTTTGTAGGGGCGTAGCATGCTACGCCCCTACGAGGTTCCTGATTATGAACTGGGGTTTGCCAAATCGAATTTCGGATAATACAAATCCTGCTTGACTACCCCTGGTACCCCTGGGCGCACAGCGGTGCGCCCCTACCGGTTCGTCTTACCGCTGTTTGAGGTTGACTTGCAGCCAAATTTCTAGGCTGACCAGCAGCCACAGCTTGACGCCGTAGCGTCGCCACGGGTCGCCCTGATAGTTCAGCCATTGCTGAATCAGGGCTTGATTGAGGTAAGGTGCGATCGCCGCCCGCCGACTCAGCAGCAACTCCCTCGCTGCCTGCTTCCACTCACGCTGAAATCCGGCCTGCACGGGCACCATCATGCCGCTTTTGGGGCGCTTAAGAATGGCCTCGGGCAGCAGGTCGGCTACTGCTTGCTTGAGCACAGCCTTCTCCTCCACCCCTGACAGCTTGTACTGGGGGGGAATGGTCATACTCAGCTCGACAATGCGCGGGTCAAATAGGGGCGATCGCCCCTCGACCCCGGCAGCGCGGGTGAGGTTGCTGACTTTGGTCAAAATCTGGTCAGCCCCCTTGAATTTGATGTTCAGCGCCATCAGTCGATTCAGGTAGCTGGCCGACGAGTCTAAATCCTCGCTGAAGCAGGAGGGCTCATGCTGCACCAGCCCCCACAATTCGGGCTTGAGGAGCTGGGGCAGGTCGGCGGCACACTTGCGAAAGGCCAGTAGGTAAGCCTGAAGTGGGTCTTGGGGGCTGAGGGGGCCGTAGAGCTGGTTGATCAACATGGGCTGGTTTTTGGGGCCACCAAAGCAGGGGTCGCCCCCTTCGCCGTTGAGCACGACCGCAACCTGCTGTTGCGCCAGTTTACCCAGCAGTAGGTTGGGCACCGTTAACGGGTCGCCGATCGGGTCGTCGAGCCAGACCATAGCCTCAGGCAACTGATCCCACATTTGATGCAGGGGAATTTCGAGAATGTGATGCTGGGTGCCGCAGTGCTGGGCTACCAGACTCGAAAACTCTAGCTCGTTGGGGTAAGGGTCGCCAAAGTGAATAGAGTAGGTGTGGACGGAGTGAGCGTGAAACTTAGCTGCCAAAGCCGCGATCGCGCTAGAGTCGAGCCCGCCGGAGAGAAACACGCCCACCGGAGCCGCTGGCAGTGAGTCTTGGACGACTTGCTCAAGGTGCGATCGCAGCCGCTCCCCATGCCACTCCAATGATTGTTCTTGGCCCTCAGCCTCCAGCCGTTCCTCCAGGTGCCAGTAGGCTTGGCAATCATACCCAGGCCAGGAGAGCCAGGTGCCAGGGCGCAGCTCGCGCAGGTCTTGCCAGAGGGTGCGATCGCCCGGCACAAAGGCACAGCACAGGTAGTCGCGCAGGGCGATCGGGTCAAGCGCGTTAGAACGGTAGGGGGCCAGCGATCGCAGATCTCCAGCGGCCCAGCGGGTCGCCCCTTGGGGGGTGTAATACAGCGTTTTGGCCCCCACCGGGTCGCGCCCCAGCCACAATACCTGCCGCTCCCGATCCCACACCGCCAGGCTGAAGCAGCCTATAAGTTTCGCCAAGACCGTCGTTTGCCACCGTTCCCAGGCGGAGGCTACCAGCTGAACATCCGACAGTTGCAGTGAACTTTCTGAAGCTAGCTCGGACAGCAGCGATCGCCGATCCGAGAGCCAAATATCCCCCACGACGACGTAGCGGCGGGAGGGGCTGATCGCAAACTGACTCTCTACCGGACGGTCAGCGCCAACGGCGATCGCCAACGGCCCTTCCTGCCAGGTGGCTCCGTTCAATGGGGCTACCTGGCCCCAACCCACGCGCCAGGTGGGGGCAACTGGCAGCGGATACCTAATTGGGGATCTAGAAAACCGGAACATAAAGCCAGTCTAGGGGTCGCTATCAGAACAAGAGAGTGGCGAGCTTTTCGATTTCACCATAGCTTGCTGGCGCTGGTCGTAGAGCGATCGCATGCGCTGAACATAGCGTTCCAAATACCCCTCAGCGATGAAATCCATCAGCACCGTCTGCTCCAGGGGCAAAACCATGTAGCCAATTCGCAGAGCCGGAAACAGCACCTGCTAGAACTTGCCCAGGTTGAGCAGCGAGCAGTCAGTGCTCAACCTAGGTAACGCTGGAATGGGCCGCTTCTCGCACCGTGAAAGCGTTGACTTGAGTGCCTTCTAATACATCACTTACTGATAAATACACCTTGGTATCAGTTCATTACCTCAAGGGGCTTTTCTAGCTCTCACATATTTGCTTAAGACCCGCAGCAAATTCTTCAAAGGATGGGGTCAGGTCAGGAAGCATACGGCCCAGCAATGGTTCCAGTAAGCCACTAAACACTTCACACATGCTGAATTCGGTGGTGCCATCGGGTTGTGGGGTGAGGGTAAAGGTGCGATCGCCCCTGAATAGGTTGAGCGGTAAGCCACCACTCAATGTGAATGTTTTGGGTGGAACGAGGCTATTGACCTTAAGTGCCATGGGGCGCTGGGGCTTAGAGTTTGTAAAGAGTTGCAGCACTTTACCATTAGCAATCTGACCTTCAAGCCGATGGATGCCTGTCGCCCACTCTGAATAGCGAGCTGTATCGGTCAAAACAGACCAGACAGCTTCGGGGGGACGGGCAATTTTGATGCTTGCAGAAAAAGTTTTCATGATGACTGTGGCATGGCAAGGGACTAAATGATTAAGCCTACTCCCACGACAAATGGGTATCAGTACTCTACGCCCCGTTTGGTCAAGAAAACCCCTGCTGTGGCTATCCAATAGCTTGCGGCAGGGATGCAATCCGCCTAACGGTTTACCCTCGCTCTCTCAGCAGCAGCATGTCTTGAGTGGTGAAGTGCAGCCACTGGATCGCTTCTTTCAACGGTTTGGGCTCCAGGTTGTGGGCCACCATTGCAAAGCTAGTTACTAGCTCATCGTTCAGGCCCGATTGAATGTAGTCGCGCCAGTTGATGCCCAAGCCTTCTCTGAAGTGCTCGATGGCCATACGAAGCGTGTGGTTTTTGGGACGGTCAAAGTAGACCATCTCCACGTCTAGAACAGGCTCAGCAATCTTTTCAAACTCAGCTAGGGAGTTCTGGATAACTTTGATTCTGATCTCTGCTGTGATGGTCATAGTGCTCCTCCGCTACATCTACTCCAATCTATTTAATCCTGTTCACAGAAGGTCATCGATCGCCGCTGCTGTCGCCTCACCTGTTCGTACAGCACCATCGAAGAAACCAGGCCAGCGCTCAGCCATTTCTGTACCCGCCCAGTAAATTCGCCCGACCGGGGCGGCGAGGGCTTCACCATAGCTAGTCCATACGCCTGGGGGCATGAACGCAGCATAGCCGCCGCCAGTCCACGGTTTGCTAGGCCAGTCAACTTCATCGTAGGAGACAGGCGAAAGAGCTTCATGGCCAAAGTAATTGGCGAGGTCGGCAAGGACGGCAGCTTGGCGATCGCTCTCGCCCATAGACTGCCACACTCCATAGCGATCGCCCACGACAAATGCCGCCATTATCCCAACGCCTGTTTCTGGGTCAGAGCTATCGGCACAGAGTTCAATCCACGGGCAGTTTCCGATCGCAAGACCCGCCAGCCCCTGCTCCCGCCAAAATGGACGGTTATAGGAGACTAGTATCTTGGCGCAGCAGCCCATCGGCACTCGTTGGGTCAACTGTGCTCGCATCGGTGGCATAGGGGGATCGTAATGAATTCGACCTGCTAGATGTGGGGGCATGGCAACAACGGCATACTGTGCAGCGAAGTAGCCCTTTCTAGTTTCAACCTCCACTCCGTTCTCATCTTGGTTAATGCCCAGAACAGGTTCCCCCAGGCGAATGTTCTCGCCCAACTCAGCCGCCAGCTTGGCTGGCATCTGGCCCGCCCCACCCCGGATCAGCTCGGCCTCTGGATACTCTGCCTGTGACGCGCAGACGTGTCCCCAGAGCACATGGAGAAGCGATACCTGGCTGGGTTCTGCGGGACCAAGGAAGCCCACTGTACGCACCATATAGGCAAAGTACCAGTGCCCAAAAGCCGTTGTTGTATTCGCGTCAATCCACTGGGCGAAGGTCTGGCTATCTAGCTTTTGTGTGTGCTCATCACAGCGGGGATGGCCGGGGGATAAGGTTTTAGCCAGAGCTTCAAATCGCTCCCAGGCCGTCATAGCATCTTGCCATTCTTCCTGGCTTACCTGGGGGGGCTCTCCTTCGGGAAAACCCTCGAAGAAGCCGTCAAACTCGTAACGGATGCTATCAAACACCAGTACTTTCTTGCCCTCAGGGGCAAAAGGGAATCGACGGACGCCATACTCATCTAGTAACGCTAGAAACCGATCTTGAGTCGGCCCTACCCATTGTCCGCCGAAGTCAATCCACTGCCTTGATGGCAACAGCTTGCCAACCATTCGACCGCCTATGCTCTCTTGCGCTTCGATAACCAAAACGCTGTGCCCAGCCCGGTGTAGATTGCGGGCCGCGACCAGTCCAGACAATCCGGCCCCAACGACAATGCAATCATAGGCAGTTGGCATACTGGCATCCTTAACGTGGGAAGAACTCACTCAAGAAACTTTGGGTTAGGGCAATTGGGCCTTGTTAATGACAAGACTCTTAGCCCCAAGCACTCTAGCTTACTCGGGTCAGACTCAGCTAGAACGATTACTCCGCCGATGAGTATTGGCCGGAGCAAGGACTGGCGATGATCTATCTCTTCCGCAAAGTGTGGCGTGAAAGTGTGGCGTGAAGGCCTTGAAGTGGCGATCAAGATTAAAGGCTCTCAAGGTCAACGCCGGGTCGTCTGGCTCAAGGTCGAGCATCCCTTCAAGACCTGTGAACAGATGCGTCAGGAGTGCCTTGGTAAAGGCGGGAGTTTTTCCCAGTAATCAACACCTTGAGTGGTATCTAGTTTGGGAATGCTGGCTCCCGCCCAGCTTCTTTATATTCCTCAACCCCTTAGTCTCTAAACTTTTCAGAAATTTAGTGACTAATTATTGTCAGTCAGCCGAGGAAACCACTGGATTAACCGAGTTGATAGTTACAACTAAGTCATTGAAGTCATTGTCAGTCAGGTCTTCAAAGCTCCAGGTGTTACCCTCGCGCTTGACCCGCACGTTGCCCAGGGCAGCATCGTCAATAGTGGCCAGATTGGTCGAGCTACCGTTGATGAGCAGCGCTGGGGCATAAAATACGCCACCGGGTAGGTTGAAGTCGATATTAGCCGTAGTGTTGTTAGCCACGAACAGCTGAACATCGAGCAGATTGGTGGCAACAGCATCCTCATAACCCGCTTCTCCGGGTAGCAGCCCGGCTACGAACCCTCTGGCATCGGTTTCGTAGAACTTCAGGATGTTGCTGAAGGACGCTTCTCGGGAAGCGGTGACATTCACCGTAACATCACCGTCAAACCCGGTTAGGTCAACTAGTTCTAGTATTGGTGCTTCAATGATTTCAGGCGTATTGTCTAAAAATGTGACGCCAATGGGGCGATTGAGTAAGGGCGTAATTGGTACCAGCACGTCAAACGGAGATTTCGGGGTGCCATCGTTTTCTCCAAATAACAAAACAGCACCTTCTTCGGTTGAAACATCAAACCCAACCGTTAGCAAATTTCCGGTAGATGAAAAATCTAGGTTGCCGATGAAGTTATTGCTAGGCGACTCGCCAGTAGTAAAATTTGTGCTTAAGCGCTCGATCAAATCTCCTGTTTCGACATCGAAGCGCAGTATATCTCCAGCAAAATCACTGACATAAAGGTCGCCATCGACAGGCCCCACTTCCAGGCCTAGCAAACTAACAAAGCCAAAGCTTTCTGAAGACGGATCAGGTGTCGCAAATATAGTAGGCGTCGTACCTGGTGCTAGGGTGTCATAGCGAAGGATCTGACTTGGTAGGCCAGCACTAAACGATGGGAAAATATCCCCGGTATCGGAATCTTCAGTTGCAATGCTGCCTTGAGTGGTGACGTACAAACTTTCATTGATGAAGAGCAAACCGTCAGGGCCGTTTAATCCACCTGCCAGGCCATTGCCTTCGGCAAATATATCAAGGAATGCTCCCGTCTTACCGTCATAGCGAAGAATCTGATCGCTCAAGAAGCTAGCTACATATAGATTTCCATCTGGCCCAAAGGCAAGCTCATAGGGACGAACGAGACCTCCAGTTTCGTCAATATCAGTGGTGGGGTCATCACTGATAAAGGCATCGATAAATGCTCCAGTTGTTCCATCAAATCGTAGAACAGATGAGGTTCCAGGCTTGGTGCCATTCGTGATATACAAATCCTTTAGGCGATCGCCATTGGCATCAGGCCCAAAGAGTAAGGTGTCGGGATCATCTAACAGGCCGCTTTCAGCAGAAATAAAATCTCCTAACAGTTCTCCCGAGGAAAAGTCAAACAGAGTTACATTATTTCCTCTCGTATTGCCAACCAGAAAAAAGTTGTCTGCTATTGCCATTGGTATATGCCCTGTAATTTGCTGAAGCATTTATGAATGCGCCGATTCATTGCCATCGTGAGTTAAAAACCACAACGACAAGGAATTGAGCCTATAGGTATTGGATCAAGATTCATTAGGATTATAGCGGTGTTCCTAAATATAAGACATGCCAAAAGTCTTGAAATCCTAATCTAACAAGGGCTAGATTGCAAAACAAATGGCTATGTTTTATGTTTAGAAGAATCAGTAGTGCAGCATAAAATCTAATTCTCTAGACTTGTGCCAGAAAATTGTCGAGATCTACGGAAACGAGCTGATCTTCCAGCGGCGATCGTGCCCCAGTTTTGGGTCATCTAAAGCGTTGCCACAAGACTGCTCAAACATTATCGGAAGACCAGGTTACCGGCCCCAAGTTCTCAGGTCGCTTGTCTACAACCTCTCAGTCCATGGCAAGTTCAATGGGCTAAAAACCTCTTGGAATGGCTAAAACGCATTAGAGTCGCTAGAAAGAACAGAAGGAAGAGGCTGCGGATAACTCATGACCTTCACAGTCGGCAGTTCTCCCCAGTGGGTCGTATAGCGCTGGGAGAAGTAGTCTGACCGCATCGCCCAGGTGGGCTTTAGACCCATTGCGCCAAACTTTACAGCATCCGGGCTGAGCTTGCGGTTGAGGCTGTCTACGGCCTGCATCAGGCGATCGCGCTTCTTTGTATCCGCCGGGGCGGCGAACAAGTTGCCCTGCACCTCGCCTGCTGGGCTTAACTCAGTGGCTATGACTTTGGCCTTCAGGTACTCATAGCCTGGGGTAAAGGCGGCTTCAGCTAGCCTCATCGCCTCGTGAATGAGCACCGCTGTATCGTTGGTGGGTTGGTCAAGCTCGACCGAGCGGGCGGCGGAGTATTGGTTCTCGGGGCGGTAGTAGCTGGTACGCATCGAGACGGTGAATTGTCCTGCCACCAGACCATCAGCTCTAAGCTTTTCGGCGCAGCGAGTAGTGTAGGTGGCCACCGCCTCTTTAATGTCGGAGAGTTCTGTGACCAGGTGGCCAAAGGAACGCGAGACAATCCGCATGGTCTTAGGGCTAGCCACCGGCTCCATAGGGAAACAGGGGGTGCCGCGCAACTCTAGAACAGTTCTCAGGCCCAGTACCCCAAACTTCTTCTTGATCCGCGTCTTATCAGCATTCTTGAGCTGAAGCACATTGGTAATGCCCATCGCCTTGAGTTTGGCCTTGAGGTTGCGGCCAATGCCCCACACCTCGCCCACGTCGATGCTGGCCAGCACTGCGTTTGGGTCGGCCAACGCTTCAAAGTTGAGCACTCCATTCAGGTTAGGATAGCGCTTGGCCTCGTGGGCTGCTAGCTTGGCCAGGGTCTTGGTTTTGGCAATGCCCACCGATACCGGGATGCCCGTCCACTGCTTGACGGTGGTGCGAATCTTTTGGCCGTAGTCGCCCAGGTCGGCTTTGGTGAACCCGTGCAGGCCCAGGAAGGCTTCGTCGATAGAGTACTGCTCGACCTCCGGGCTGAAGTGCTGGAGAGTTTGGATCACCCGGCGCGACATGTCTCTGTAGAGGATCGGGTTGGATGAGAAGGCGTGGATGGTACCCCGGTTCACCAGGTCTTGAATAGAGAATAGCGTCGCCTGCATGGCCACCAGTGATTTGGCTTCGGGCGATCGCGCCACGACACAGCCATCGTTGTTAGAGAGCACCACCACAGGTTTGCCCTCCAGGGCGGGGCGGAAAACCTTCTCACAGGAAGCGAAAAATGAGTTGCAGTCTACCAGGGCAAACATGGCTTGACCCCATGGAGAACAGGAATTTACAGCATTAGAGGCAGTGGAGATAGATGCAGTAGTATCCTCATACTATCCTCTGTGGCGATCAGCATTCTACTGTCCTGTGAGACTGTCTTATCGTCACCAGCGCTAAAGCTTGGGCAAACGACATCTGGGCTGTTGCGATCGCAACGGGACGTGATCTCGGTCAGCGTAACCGGCCTATTGCCTCACGCCCTGGCTCCAAAACTATCACCAGCTAACCAGTACCGCTGTCACCCCGGCAGATGGGCATTCAGGCGACTATTGATTCATTGAGACAAACCACTCGTCACTCAGGAGCCCTCAACTATGCAACTCACCTATCGCGGCCATTCCTATGAAGCCTCTACCCCCGCTGTTGATGCGATCGCAACTGGGGAAACCGCAACCTTCATGGGCCGTCCCTACGCCCGCAAGCAGTTCACCGTTGCTCAGCGTCAGCAGCCCGCTGAATTGACCTATCGTGGCGTTCGCTACGCCCGGTAGACGACAGATTTCCTCCTCTAGAACAACGACCTTCCTACCCCGCTGGCGACAGTGGGGTTTTTTGTAGCGTTAGATCTTGCGGATAAGAGTAGTGACAACGCCCCAAACCTCTATATCTAGCGTTTGTCCAAGTTCCCAGCCTATAGCAGGCACTAATTTGCCGTGGTGTTTCTGGAGTCTGAGGACTTGGAGAGAGCCAGCGATCGCTGCTACGACCAGAGAGCCATCCTGGGCCGTTTGGGAGCGATCGACCACCAGCAGATCTCCCGGCTGCACCTCCTGGTCAGCCACCATGTCCCCCTCGACCCGCATGAAGAAGGTGGCGGCGGGATTGTGGATCAGGTGTTGGTTAAGGTCTAGGCTTTGCTCGATGGCATCGCCGGGGATGGGAAAGGCCATAGGAAAAGAGAGAGAAGTCTGTCCATGCTATTTGGCCTAGGGCGGGATTGTCTTGTTGTCTCGCGAGACTGTCCTGCGCGAATGCTGTCACCTCGCTAGCAGTCGCCCTAATAGAAGCAGACAAGCGACCCCTAGCAGTGGTGTAGAGATGGCCACCACACGGGCAGAGAGCCAGGGCGGTAGGTAGATGTCTTGAATGGTTTGCCCAGCGGGGGTGAGGTCTTCAGCCCAAGTTCTGAGGGGACAGCGAAAACTGTTGGTAGCGTAGATCACCACCTCGATGCTGATGAGGCCAAAGGCGATCGCTGTCCAGATCGTGAGCCGATTCGTGAGGCCGCAATACAGCAGGAACAGGATGGCCCCAAACATCACCACGAAAACGAGGGTATGGAATAGCCGCACCCAAGTTATCAGCATGGCCTCTCTCTACAGACTCTCTTTGTCCCATCTTATCTGTTCTGAGTGACAACACTCCGGACAGATTGAGGAGGCTGTGGTCCTAGTCTAGGCGGCTATAACCCCGTAGTTCAGGAGCGTCTGGTCGTTGGGATGGGATTTAATCAAAGTCGGCTCCAGCGCAAACGTGGCTGTAAATAGGTCGAGAAGATGGGCATTGAGGGCCTGCCGTTTGAAGGAGGCGATAGAGAAACTGAGCGGTTCAGCGGGTTCACCCTGAGCTTGAGTCGATTGCAGGGCGGCTTTGGCCACATTGAGGGCCATTAGACTGGCGTTGACATGGGAATCGAGTGCTTCGGGAGAGCGGGCTTGGCAATCGGCAAAGCCTGTGAATTGGCGAGCATCGCGGAAGATAAATTCGATTTGGAACCGCGCCGCGTAGCCTTGATAGATCGCCGTGGGGTCACCGTCGATATCGGTGGAGAACAGAACGACGTAGCTCCGTCGCCCTTCTTGATCCTTGAGCAGATAGGCCAAGCGGATGCGGCGCTTGAGGCTGACTGACCAAACGACAGCGGTGTAGAGGGACACCCCCTCCTCTAGGGTCTTGACTAAGGTGAAACGACTGGGGTCAGACAGGTTAACCTTGCCGTCATAGCGACGGCGGTTGCCCCGTCGCTTCTGGGGACCCGCATAGAGAAACTTGAGGTTGGCATCGCTGCGCAACCGCCCGATAGAGTGGAAGCCCAGTTGTACAACACCGGTGACCCATTTGTACTTGCTGTAGAAGCCATCGGCCACCACGTAGCGAATCCTCGCCGGGAAGTAGGCCGCGCAATAGGCCAGATGCCCCAGATAGAAGTCGACTCGGCTTTTGGGGGGCGTCGACCCATCAGCCGAAACGGGGGCCTGAGCACCCAGTCCCGCTTCGGTTTGTTGAGCCGAGAGCGCATAGCCCGTCTTCTGCGCTAGATCAACGACCGCGACCACTGACCATTCCAACCCTCGCTCGGCTCGCTGCGTTTTGCCGTTATAGAACCAGTCCAGCCCATAGGTGTGGCGGCCACTTTTCTCTGTAAAGGTACAATCCACCACCACAATTTGGGCGCTGTCATCGGCGCTCACCTGCTCAATCAGGGCTTGGTTCAAGCCTTCTAGCCCGAGTCCAGCCTCAAACTGTCGCCGGTACGTGCGCTCACAGTAGTCGCTGTATCGACTTAGGTTGGTGTAGTTGACCTTGATGACCACGATTTTCGTGGTCATCAAGGTCATCAGAAACTGGCGTTGCGGTTTGCTAAATGGCCTGCTGTCGTCAGCAGACCCGCTACTATGCTCTTGAGGCTATCCATCGGTGCACCGTGTTTTTCTTGCACCTGCACTCTATAAGGTGGATAGCTTTTCTCCAACCCAACCCCAAAAACTGTCCGGAGTATTGGAGTGAACAACTATCTGAATATTTCAGAACTAAACACTAATTTTCTGGTATTTCATTTATTCAAGTTTTCTATGTATTTTTAAGATGTCTACCGTTTACCACCTCAGGGTTTAATTATGTCACAGAAAAATGATTTATTCGCTCCTGTTAAGGCGCTTTTTGGTCTAGTTGATCTGAGCCTTGCATTACTGGGATTATCTTTCGTTGGGCTTCTTATCTTTGATGCCTATACCTCTCGCTCCAATCTGCCAGAGGCCACGTGGTATGCCATACGCAGAAATCCCCCAGCCTATCCACAGGAAATAGCAACTGACATAGAACGAATGAGGGATGAAATCCATGCTGAGATTCGCGAAGAGCTAGAGAACAGCGAAACTGGCTGCATTTCTTTCGCAAATGTTCAAAATGCTATCTGCGTCGGCCCGAGACAAACGGTGAGAATGTTCTAGCTCATTTCCATACTTGTTTGGAAAAGCTAGTCAGTTCATCATGCAATGAGACATGATGAACTGACTGTTTTCTGTCTCTCGCTAGCCAGAGATTTTCTTTATGCTTAGCTCACCTGGGCCTACGCCAAATACCACTCTACTGACCAATCAGGCGGGTTTGGAATGGTGTTGTAGCCCTGGTCAGCAGCCCGCCGATACCAGACCAGTTCTGATAATGGAAGTCCACGTAGCTGGGTACCATCAGCCCCTTGGCCACGTACTCAGGATGAATAAATAGCTGTCCTTCGTCGTCGTAAAGGTGGAGCCTGGCGTTGCGCATTTTCCACGCCGACTGTGCTCCGTTCTTCTCAGCCCTATTGAAGCGGAAGCCGTAGCGCTTGAAGGATGCGCGCGCGCGCCGATGGTCATTTGGGCAC
This sequence comes from Nodosilinea sp. LEGE 07298, assembly GCF_015207265.1. Taxonomy (GTDB): domain Bacteria; phylum Cyanobacteriota; class Cyanobacteriia; order Phormidesmidales; family Phormidesmidaceae; genus Nodosilinea. The sequence goes on from NZ_JADEXE010000135.1 coordinate 17,319, forward strand.
GGCCCCGGTGATAAGTAGGGAGTTTGAATTAAACGTAAGATGGGAGGGTTAACTAGAAAGCCCCCTTATGCCCGCCCCATTGCGTATCATTTTGACCGAGGAGGAAGACCGTACCTTAAGTGAACTGCGGCAAGCTCAGACAGTTCCTTATCGGACCCGTGACCGTGCGCATATGCTGCGCTTGAATGCTCAAGGGCTGAACGTGCCTGCTA